>CALARU010000282.1 GCA_937888715.1 uncultured Planctomycetaceae bacterium
TTATAGCATGTGTTAATTAGATTTCTTAACTGTGACAAATTTTATGGATCCCTATCAAGTTGAAAAATTCCGTAACGAGGCTTATGCAAGATTCCAATCAGGGAATATTGATGAAGCTAGGGAAATAGCGTTCAAAATAATTGATAAAGTGCCAGAGCATGGTGATTCTTTGTATTTGTTGGGGGTAATAGCCCATGGTGAGAAAAAAATAAAAGAAGCCCTTGGGTGGATTTCCAAAGCAGTACAAAGTGCTCCTAAAAATGCGATTTTCTGGAATTCCTTGGGTGAATTATATCTTGATAATGAAAACCAAAAAGATGCAGAGTATAGTTTTCAGCAATCAATTATTTATGATGCAGGTTATGCCCGGGCTTTCAATAATCTTGGGCGACTCAAAATGCTTCAGAAGGACAATGCTTTAGCGCGTTCGTTTTTCGAAAAAGCCACATTAGCAAATCCCAACTATGCAATTGCATTTAATAACCTAGGCGTGGTTTTGCAGGGGTTAAGATTGCACGATGATGCAAAAGTTTCTTTTGGAAATGCACTGAATATTAGGCCCAATTACCCTGAAGCCCATTTTAACATTGCCAATACCTTGTTTAATCTGGGTGATGTGGTTAGTGCAATTGAACATTATCAGAAAGCAATCAATACCAAGCCTGATTACGCAAAAGCGTACTTTCAAATGGGGTTGTCGTTCCAGCAATTACGCAGAGATTTTGATGCCTTGGTATGTTTTCAAAACGCGGTAAAATTAAATTCCAATGATGCTGAGATGCTTACTAAACTTGGTGATCACCTACTCGTCAAGCAGGATTGGAAAGAAGCAATTGAAGTATTGGAAAATGCAGTTGAAATAAATCCAAATGCAATGGAAGGTTTTACACGCCTATGCCACGCTAGGCAGTTGGTTTGCGACTGGAGTAGTTACCAAGATGATTTAGATTTATTGTGGAAGGATGCAGAAATAAAGATTGGAAAAGGTGAATGCCCTGCAGTTGGTCCATTTCAATCCCTTACAGTTCCCTGGTCATTGGATCGGTTGCAGATGATCGCTAGGATGCATAGTGCCAAAACCAAAGTTGAAATCGGGGTTGAAAAGTTGCATCAATTTGATGTGCTTAAGAATGATTCATTACCAAGATTACGAATTGGTTATTTGTCAGGAGATTTTTATAATCATCCGATCAGTCATCTTTTGCACGGTTTTTTCGGAAGACATGATCTGAAAAAGTTTGAAGTTTTTGTTTATTCATTCAGCCAAAAAGATGACAGTGATTTCCGTAAACGCATTGAAAATGAGAGTGAGCATTTTATCGATGTTGCAGGAAAGAATGCCAAAGAAATAGGACAGCAGATTGCCTCTGATAATATTCATATTTTAGTGGACTTGATGGGTTACACAGGTTTCAACCGAGTTGCTTCATTTGCAATGCGGCCTGCCCCAATTCAGGTAAGTTTTTTAGGCATGTTGGGAACCATGGGTGCTGATTTCTTTGACTATATTATAACGGATTCATTTTTGACGCCTGAAGACTATCAGGTTTACTTTGATGAAAAATTTGTCCTGATGCCACATTCTTATTTAATTGCGGAACTGGAATCAGAGTGCCCCTCTGGAAAGGTGGATCGGGAGAAGTATGGTTTGCCTGCCAGTGGTTTTGTTTTTTGTAGTTTCAATACTAATTATAAAATTGAGCCAAGAGCTTTTTCTGTTTGGATGCGAATTTTAAAGCAGGTGCCCGGTAGTGTGCTATGGCTTGCAGGGCAATCAGGTGGTGCATTGCTTGAACAAAATCTTCGTAAAGAAGCTACTCGCTGCGGTGTAGATGATAGCAGATTAATTTTTGCAGGTTTTCTTCCAAGAAATGAACATTTGAAACGGCATCAAGTTGCTGATTTGTTTCTTGATTCTTTTGTTTACAACGCTGCTGCTACATCAAGCTTAGCCTTGCAATTGGGCCTTCCTGTAATTACTTGCCCTGGTGATACGTTTGCTTCTCGTGTTGGTGGTAGTTTGTTGAAATCGGCTGGTTTGCCTGAATGTATTGCTAAAGACCCAATTGAATATGAAAGGCTTGCTGTAAAGCTTGCAAATGATCCAAACTTATTGCAATCGTATCGAGCTCGATTACTTGATAATCGGTCAAAGTCACCTTTATTTGATACTAGGCGTTTCGTTGGCAATCTTGAAAAGGCATATAGTTTTATGTGGGAAAATTATAAAGCGGGTAACACCGCCAAGCCATTTAAAGTTGAGGAATAACTTAACTAAAGAGTTTTTAAGTATTCTATCACTTGGGATCGTTCTTGCTCGGTTAGGTCGTCACCGAAAGTATGGCCGATATTAAATCTTCCTGGAGTGGAAGTGTCATACCATTTTCGTTGTTCTGTGATTTCTTTACCTTGAAGGTGATCGCTGTTGTTTTTAAATTGATAATTCCAGCCAAGTTCTTTCTGGTTGTAATTTACAAATTTATTTTCAAAATCACGGGTGAAAACTTTGGGTCTGGCCTTGGAATTTAGAAGAGTATAAACCGAAGGGATGGATCCATTATGAAGATAAGGGGCAGTTGCCCAGATTCCATCCAAAGGGGGGGCTTGATATCCATCGGTTTCGCGAGCCTTGTAATCATCGGAAAACCAGCCTTCAACTTCTTTTGAGAACCAGGAGGAATTGTAAAATCTACCAAAGTCTTTGGTGATGCCAAAAAAGCGTTTAGTATCTGTTCCAATGACTTTGAGCGGAATAATTTTATTAGGATATTTTGGTTTCTCGCCATAGGTGCCATGGCATTTTGAACAATTGTTTTCAAATAATCCCTTTCCTTGTGCAGCAAGAGAATGGTCAATCGCTAAAGGGTAAGCAGGAGGTTGAATCGAAAGCATAAAAGCTTGGAGGTCTGCGAATTTTTTTTCAGTGGTATTAAAGTGATCAGGGCCATGAAGGGGGCTCATCATGAATTGCATTACGGAGCGAACAGATCTAGCATCCGCCCCACCAGTTGCATACATAGATTTTTTCTTTTTCAATAGCCACCATGCCGGTGGATCTTCGTGAAGTTCGTCGTGAAGGCCCAAGTTAGCCCAAGATGTTTTCAGGGATAGATCCGGATTACGAAATCCCATAAGAAAAACAGAGACAGCTCCAGCTTCATTGGTACCCCGCGAGTTCCCGAAGCGAAAATTAATAGGTTTTTTATTGCCATCGGCTCTATTCATGTCTTCGAAAAAAGTCTGAAGGTCGAGTGAGTTATTACCTAAGCCGGGATAAGGTTTTCCGTCAAGTATTCCCCCATGGCAAATCAAACAATCCAGAGCAATGCCCTTTACTGTTCCGAGGGTGAGTGGGAAAGGCGCAAGTTTAATCCCCATGGGGAGGTCGTCATTTTGGTAGGGAGCTTGGTGCATGCCGTAGCGGGATTCAAAAATTTCGAGTGCGATTTTAGGGCTGGGTCGAGATTCGAGATTCCATTGTTTATGAAGGTTATTTAAAGCTTTTATAGTAAAAGAAGGGGCTGCAAAATCTTTACTTTGCAAATAAGCTTGCCCATTAAAAGCATCGTTTTGTTGCGAAGAAAGCAAGGTGGTAATCAATAAGAGAAAATTCATTTTATCGCCTTGATAAATTAATTTGTTACACCTTATTATTAGCGTTGATGCATCGTAAAGAAACTAATTATTTTTGCGACCCCAGCGTAATTTAGCAGAGCGAGATCTTGGATTCAGCATTTTTTCTTCGTAAGACGGTCTGATTGGATCTTTGGAAATTTCAGAAAATACCCCTTGATCAAGGAGGGTTGCCAAGCTTTTTTTTACAATTCGATCTTCTCCTGAATGAAAACTAATGAAAGCAACAGTGGCGCCTGGTTTTAAAATAAATGGAAGAATACGGATTAGAGATTTTAAATTATCCAACTCGCGGTTTACAAGAATTCGCAGAGCCTGAAAAACTTGGGCTAGTACATTAGCAGGCTTGACATCGCCTCTTGCAAAAACCTGTTGGTTTGATTTCCTGGGGCTATATTTTCCTACAACATGCGAAAGATCGGTGGTGTTTCGAATCATCCCAGCCAGGTAATTATCCTTAATATCTTGGGCAATAAGGTCAGCTTTTTCGACATCGCCAAACTCTGCTAGTTTTTCTGCCAAAGTTGTTACATCAATTTTCTCTAGTATTTGAGCGAGTGTATGGCCTTTAGATGTGTCCATTCGCATATCAAGAGGTCCTGGGCGAATGTAGGAGAACCCTCGTTCAGGATCATCGATCTGAGGGCTGGAAACACCTAGGTCAGCTAGAAGTGCATCAACTTGAAAAACTTCCTTTTCCATGAGTAATCTGTCGAGCCCAGCAAAGTTACCGTGTAAAAAATGAAACGAATCTGCATGGTCGCCAAGTTTTTCTTGCAATCTTTGAAGAGCAAGTGGATCTAAATCGACTCCGAAAATTTTCCCATCTGGGGCCACTAAAGGTAGCAATAGAGAGGTGTGCCCCCCTGCCCCAAGGGTGCAATCGACAATAATTTTGCCCGGACTTGGGCATAATATGTTCAGGATTTCATCTGCTAAAACAGGCAGATGGTCTCCTTCGGGAGTCGTTCGCATGTGATTGTTTTCAATAAATGTTACAAATTAAGACGAAACCAAGTATTATCTTAATGAATGTTAGGTGATTAAACACTTTTAAAGGGAATTGAAATGTTGAGAGGTATGCTTTTTGATTTTGACGGAACACTTGCGGATAGCTTTGAGGCAATTGCTGAAAGTGTAAATTTTGTAAGATCTGAGAATCACTTGCCAAAATTAAGATTTGAAGAAATCAAAGCTCATGTAGGGCATGGTTTAGAGCATTTAATGGAGAAAATGCTTCCAGGTTGTAGTGTAGGGGATGCCAAAAAAGCCTATCATGCGCATCATAAAGTTCACATGAAAACCCATACTAGGTTATATCCGCATGCTCGTGAATTCTTACGCAAGCTGCACCTTACTGGAATTAGTATGGGGGTTTGCAGCAATAAACCTGTGGCCTTTACTACCGAATTGATCGAGCACCTTGGTATTAGTGACTTTTTTAAAGTGATTCTGGGGCCTGAAGATGTTCCTAATCCTAAGCCTGCTCCCGATATGCTAATTGAAGCTGCCAAAAGATTGCAAATTAATCATAATGAAGTTGTTTATGTGGGCGATATGGATGTGGACATTAAGGCGTCTGGGGCTGCGGGGATGGAGGTTTGGATTGTTCGCCATGATGATACTTCGTTCCAGATTTTAGAAAAAATAGCAATTGAAAACATTTATGGGTCGTTTTTAGAAATTGAGGAACGAAAGAGTTGGCTTTTTGTCGGACATAATGGAAAATAAAATGCGTAGAATATTAACAGACAAAAATAGGCTCGCCAAAGGCTCAATGTTGTGCCAAGTATAATAATTTTAAAAGGTTTGGATGAAGGCAGGCGATTTGAACTGCTAACCCCTCTCAGTGCAATAGGACGGGATCAGGCATGCTTTATTCGTTTGCAAGATACGGAGATTTCTCGTAGGCATGCGGAAGTTTATAAGTCTCCTGATGGTTTTCGGTTTCGGGACTTGGGAAGTGCGAATGGCTGCTTTGTTAATTGCAAATCGGTTCGGGATGTTTTGCTAAAACCAGGTGATCAAATCCAGGTCGGACAAACTGTACTGCTTTTTGCCCCTTTAGCAGGTGAAATGGGGGGGGCCGAGTCTACCGATCCTTTTCTAGACAGCTTGAAAATAAGGCCCCCAAAAGAACCCGAAAATTTCGAGCGATCCTTTGCTCTTTTAGGTACCGTGCCTGAATCTGAAGGGAGCGCCTTGCTTTCTAGGCCTGAAGGTGCACAAGGTGATTGGTTACGCAGTGCGCTTGCAAGGCTTGGTGTGATTTACGAAACGATAAACGCCACCAGCCAAATCCTAGATATTCAACTGTTGTTGGATCGCATTTTGGGCCTTGTGCTTAAAACCCTTTCGGCTGACCATGGATCGGTGCTGCTTTCGGCTTCGTTTGCTCAGTCAGCTGCCCTAAAATCGCAAGGTGCTTCTGAATCCTATGGAGATTTTAAAGTTGTAGCCAGGGCTAGTGCTGTCTCAGGTAAAGGGGATTCTCTTATAAGCAGGACGGTTGTGGATCATGTAATGCATGAGAAAATCGGTGTGCTTGTAAGTGATGCGATGAATGATTCAAGGTTTAATGCAGTGCAAAGTATTGTTCGTTCTGGGGTGAGAGAAATTATTTGTGTCCCGATGCGAGGCAGGCATGCTACGGTCGGGGTGATTTATTTGGATAAGCATCCAATTGAAGCCCCAGTGGATATTCATGGAGCTTCAAATAGGAATTCTGCTTTTGAAAAAGAGCATTTGACCCTTGCGATAGCAGTCGCTCATCAAGCTGCGCTGGCGGTGGAAGACACGCTTTATTACAAGGCCAGAGTTCAAGGGGAAAGGCTCGCTGCGGTCGGCGAAGCTGTGGCCCATCTTTCGCATCATATAAAAAACATATTGCAGGGATTGAAGAGTGGTGGCGAAATATTAAAAATGGGTGTTAGGGATCAAGAAATGCCTTTGTTGGAGCAGGGCTTGCGTATCATAGAAAAAAATCACACACGCCTTTTTGATCTTGTAAAAGATATGTTAGGGTTTTCAAAAGACCGTGTGCCTGCATTTCAAGAGAGAAATCTAGTCGAAATTTTAACCGATGTTGTTGAATTGTCTGCGCCGATGGCAAAAGGCAATGGTGCAGAGATTCGCTTAGATGTGTTTGCGAAAGAAGTGGTGGCTTTTGTAGACCCAGAGGGGATTCATCGGACTATTTTAAACTTGGTAAATAATGCCATTGATGCAATTCGTGAAAAAAGTTATGGATTGATTATTGTTGGTTTGAAACTTTCTGTGGATCCTGGATATGTTGAAATTGTAATTTCAGATAATGGCGAAGGCATCGCTGAGGCGGATATAAAGACGATTTTCGCACCGTTTCAAAGCTCTAAAGGTAATTCTGGTACGGGTTTAGGTCTAGCGGTAGCTCGGAAAACTGTCGAGGAACATAAGGGTGTTATTTGGGTAGAAAGTAGTCTGAATGAAGGGGCGTCCTTTTTTGTTAAAATTCCGTTGGGGATTCCTGTAAAAGGTTTAGGTTAGTTGTTTTTGTAAGAAAACCTCTTCAAAACAGATTTAAACTTAACAAAAAACCGATTCTTGATAAAAATTTTGCTTGGTTTGATGGTATTTTGGTGTATTTGAGTTAGAATTAAAATTGAAAATAGATTTAGCTGCGGGGGGATTAAATGTCTTCAGGAAGTGTTGGATTTAGGCCAAATTTGGAAGCTATCGAATCAATGTACCTTACTTGGAGAAGCGACCCTTCAAGTGTAGAGCCCTCTTGGTCTGTATTCTTTGAAGGTTTTGAAATCGGATTGCAGCAGTCTAAGGGTGATCAGTTGACCATGGAATCGACCGATTCTATGGCAAGCCTGGCTGAAAAACTAATTGGGATTTTTCGTGATTATGGGCATTTGCAGGCTAGCCTTGATCCCTTGCAAATCGAATCAGTTTCGCAGCAGATTCTTAATAAACCCCTTCAAGATCTTGTTGAAAAACATTTGGGGGCTAATTTTTCTATCCCAAGTTTTGCCCCTTATCCTAATGGTACGATTCGTGGACTTGTCAAGGTTCTTCAAGATATTTACTGCCGTAGCGTTGGTGTTGAAATTACGCATTTGCATGATGGTGGTGAAAGAGATTGGCTTATTTCGAGGATTGAAGAAAAAGCAGGAAAAATCGAGTTTTCTGCGAGTGATAAAAAAAACATATTCGATCAATTAATGCGGGCAGACCTCTTCGAGAAATTCTTGCATCATAAGTTTGTAGGTCAAAAAAGATTTTCCCTCGAAGGGGCTGACTCCCTTATTCCACTTCTCGATTCTGTTGTTGAAGGTTTTCCCGATCTTGGTGGCCAACAACTTGTTCTCGGTATGGCTCATCGAGGCAGGCTTAATGTCCTTACTAATGTGATGATGAAGCCTTATGGCGATGTTTTTGCTGAATTTGAAGAAAATTTTTCTACTACAAGTATTATTGGTGATGGTGATGTGAAGTATCACCTAGGTTATTCAGTTGATAGGCAAAATTCGAAGGGGAAAAATTTACACCTTTCCCTTACATGCAATCCCAGTCATCTTGAATTTGTTAATCCCGTAGTTGAAGGTAGAGCAAGAGCAAAGCAAGATTTGCTTAATGATTCAAGCAGGCGTGCTGTTCTCCCAGTATTGATTCATGGTGATGCTGCGTTTGCTGGCCAAGGGATTGTGCCTGAATCTTTAAACCTTGCAGGTTTGGAAGGCTATACTACTGGCGGTACCTTTCATATTATAATTAATAACCAAATTGGTTTCACAACTCGTCCTTCGGATTCTCGTTCCACATCCTATTGCACCGATGTTGCAAAGATTATTCTAGCACCCATTTTTCATGTTAATGGGGATGATCCTGAAGCTGTTGTTTGGGTTGCAAAGCTTGCTTTGGAATATCGCCAACGCTTTGGCAAAGATGTTGTTGTTGACATTGTTTGTTACCGAAAGCATGGCCATAACGAAGGTGATGAGCCTTCGTTTACCCAACCTATAATGTATCAAAATATTAAAACGAGAACTTCACCTGCAGTTAAATACGGTGAAAAAATTGTTCTCGATGGGGTTTATTCTTCTGAGGAAGTTGCGGCAATTAGTTCTGAATTTGAATCTCGTCTTCAACGGTCGTTGGATGAAATGAGAAACAATCCTGTTTCTTATCAGCGGATGTCGGCATTTCAAGGAGCTTGGAAGAATTTAACCAAACAGTATTCTCATAAAGCTGTAAAAACCGGTGTGCCTGAAAAAGATTTTAACTTAATTGCTCACGCATTAATTAATGTTCCAACAGGTTTTAATGTCCACCCCAAAATTTCTACATTGATCCGATCTAGGGGGCAAAACTTTGCTGATAAAAAGCCCATTGATTGGCCAACAGCAGAATTATTGGCTTTTGGTTCTCTGGTTATTGAAGGGCATAAAGTTAGGCTCAGTGGGCAAGATTCTAGAAGAGGAACATTCAGTCAAAGGCACTCGGTTTTTTATGATTCAACTAATGGCCAGTCTTACTCGCCTTTGAATTATATTTCTGAAAACCAAGCTTCTTATGATGTTTTTGACAGCATGCTTTCCGAAGCCGCTGTTCTTGGGTTTGAGTTTGGCTATACGCTTGATAACCCTAATGTTTTAGTCCTGTGGGAAGCTCAATTTGGTGATTTTTGGAACGGTGCCCAAGTTATTGTGGATCAATTTATCGCATCCAGCGAATCCAAATGGAAACGCGAAAGCGGTTTGGTAATGCTTTTACCCCATGGGTATGAAGGCCAAGGACCAGAGCATTCCAGCTCTCGCATTGAGCGCTTATTGCAACTTTGTGCAGAAGATAATTTGCAGATCTGCAACGCTTCTACTCCAGCCCAATACTTTCATTTGTTACGAAGGCAATTGTACAGAGATTTTCGTAAACCTCTGGCTGTCATGACTCCCAAAAGCCTTCTGCGCCATAAACTTGCTCTTTCGCCTTTAGAAGAATTTTTTAGCGGTTCGTTTTTTGAGGTTTTGGATGATACTATTGTTGATCCTAATCGTGTGAAGCGTGTTGTCCTTTGTTCAGGGAAGGTTTATTACGATCTTTTTGAGCAAAGAATTAAGCTAGAAAGCTTTGAAACTGCAATCATTCGTCTCGAGCAACTTTATCCGTTTCCTGAAGAACAACTTAAGAAAATTCTTGATAGATATTGCAAAGCTACTGAATTTGTCTGGGTTCAAGAAGAATCGCACAATATGGGAGCTTGGTTTTTTGTAGAGCCTAGGTTCCGAACCATGGGCCATTTGTTTGAGTATGTTGGGCGTGATGAAAGTGCTAGTCCCGCGGTTGGATCAAAAAAAATCCATGATAGTGAACAAAGGCAATTAGTTGAAGCTACCTTTAAAAGTGAACTTCCTTTTTTGGCCAAAGCATTATTTGTATTTGGGAATAAGGCTAATGATGCTCAGCCGTCTAATGTCGGCGCCAAGGTTGATGCCCGTTGATTTTAAGAATTGAAGCTGTTTATATAATTCTGACCCTTAAGAAGTAAAAGTATGATAAATGAAATTAAAGTCCCGTCTGTAGGTGAATCAATATCTGAAGGCGTTTTATCCAAGTGGTATAAGAAAACGGGTGATACCGTAAAAGTTAATGAGCCACTTTTTGAAGTGGAAACAGAAAAAGCAACAACCGAAGTTGTTGCTCCTGATGCGGGGGTCTTAACCATCTTGATTGCAGAAGGCGAAAAAGTTTTAATTGGTGCAGTTGTAGGTAAAATAAACAAAGCTGCAGGTGGAACTGTTTCACCTTCTGGTCCTGCAAGCGTTTCTTCTACTCCTGTTACTTCTGAAACCATTCCTGCCGGTGCCGTTTCTAATCCTGCAGCTAGGCACCTTGCTGAAAAAGCCGGGCTTGATCTCTCTGTAATAACCGGTTCAGGTAAAGGCGCCCGTATTCTTAAAGAAGATGTGGTTGCGCATGTTGAGTCTCAAGCAAAACCAAATGCTATTGTCCCTAAAGATGCTCGAAGAGAAGTTGCTAGGGAAACCAGACAACGTATGACTCCAATTCGCCAAAGAATTGCAGAAAGATTACTTCATGCCCAGCAAAGCAGCGCAATCCTTACAACTTTTAATGAAGCAGATATGTCTGCTATCATGGCTTTTCGCGCTAAGTATAAAGAATCGTTCCAGAAAAAACATGGCGTAGGCCTTGGTTTTATGAGCTTTTTTGTCAAAGCTGTTATTGAGGGTTTGAAAGCTTATCCCGCAGTAAATGCAAGAATTGATAATCAAGATATTGTGTATCAACATTTTTATGACATTGGTGTTGCTGTCAGCACTGAAAAAGGCCTGATGGTACCCGTTCTTCGAAATGTTGACGAATTAACTTTTGCAGAAATTGAGAAAAGAATCGTCGAACTTGCAGTCAAGGCGAAAGAAAATAAGATTGCTGTCAGTGATCTACAGGGTGGTACTTTTACAATCACCAATGGTGGTACATTTGGATCGATGCTTTCCACCCCTATTTTAAATCCTCCTCAAAGTGGTATTCTTGGTATGCATGCTATCCAAAAGCGTGCTGTTGTTGTTGATGATCAGATTGTTATTCGCCCTATGATGTATCTTGCGCTTTCTTATGATCATCGAATTATTGATGGTAAAGAAGCCGTAAGCTTTTTGGTGCGCATCAAAGAATGTCTGGAAAATCCTGAGCGTATTTTCTTTAGTGTTTAAAGCATCATGCGGTTTTCTAGCGTGTTTCTTCCGTACCTTGGTCTTTGATTTATTTTGAGAAAAAATTATGGTTATTGAATCTTTTGATGTTGCTATTATTGGCGGTGGACCAGGTGGATATGTTGCTGCTATCAGGGCTTCACAACTAGGTTTAAAAGTAGCTTGTATTGAAAAACGCGAAACTTTAGGGGGCACTTGCCTAAATGTTGGATGTATCCCATCAAAGGCCTTGCTCGAATCCAGTGAACTATTTCTCCAAGCTTCCAAGCATTTTGAAAATCATGGAATTATTGTTTCAAAACCACAAATTGATGTCCCAGCAATGATCGCTCGGAAAGATAAAATAGTCAAAGGTTTGGGTGACGGGATTTCTTCCCTATTCAAGAAAAATAAAATAACCAGAATTGTTGGCTTGGGAAATGTTATCGCAACTAATCGGGTTGAAGTTACCGATAAAACTGGTGCAAAATCGGAAATTGAAGCGAAATTTATTATTATTGCTACAGGAAGTGAACCAGCATCGCTTCCCTGTTTGCCTATGGATGGTGAATTCGTTGTTAGTTCAGCCGAGGCTTTGTGTTTTAAATCTGTACCAAAAGATCTTGTGGTGGTGGGGGCTGGGTATATTGGTTTGGAAATGGGTTCGGTTTGGACTCGTTTGGGAAGCAATGTTCAGGTTCTAGAATTTTTACCCAAGGCTCTTCCTTTAAGTGACTCTGAGAGCGCATCTTTATTGCAGCGAAGTCTCGAAAAGCAGGGGTTGAATTTTAATTTTGATACTAAAGTAACTGGTGGCAAACGCAAAGGTAATCAGATTGTTATTGATTGCGAAAAATCTGGTCAGAAATTGCAATTTAAAGCGGATAAGGCTCTTGTTTGTGTTGGCCGTAAACCCAATTCTTTGGGCTTGGGAATTGAGGCCCTTGGAATTGAGGTTGATCCGAAAACAGGACAAATTAAGGTAGATCAATATTTGCGAACAGCAGTGCCCAATATTTTTGCAATTGGAGATTTGGTAGCAGGACCCATGCTTGCGCATAAAGCTGAAGAAGAGGGTGTTGCTGCTGCGGAAAATATTCTTGGCGGTAAAACAACGGTTAATCACGATACCATTCCTAGTGTCATTTATACTTGGCCCGAACTATCCAGCGTGGGGAAAACCGAAGAACAATTAAAAGAAGCAAATATTGCTTACAAAATCGGAAAATTCCCCTTTATTGCTAATAGCCGTGCGAGAACTATGGGCGAAACTGAGGGGATGGTTAAAATCTTAGCGCATGAAAAAACTGATCGAATTTTAGGTGTTCATATTGTTGGTCCACGAGCTTCCGATATGATTGCCGAGGCTGTTGCTTGGGTTGAAATGCAGGCTAGTGCTGAAGATATTGCTAAAACTTGCCACGCACACCCGACGCTTTCTGAAGCATTTAAAGAAGCAGCAATGGCTGTTGATAAAAAAGCGATTCATATCTAACCTTACATCTTGCAAAATCGTTATTATTGGGTTTTTTTTTTCTTTCCTGCAAATTCAACCGACCAAAGTCGATTCATATTGTTCGATCATCATGCAAAATTAGGATGTGAGAAAAGTAAGTTACCTATTTCTTGGTGTAATTTTCCTCGTGGGCATTGCTGGATTTAATCTGGATGCCCAGACAGGCCCTTCACTTGATTTTGTAGAAAAAGAAACACCTGTTCTCAAACCTGATTCTAAGGCAAATCGATACCGTGACCTTGAATTGACCATTAAAATTAGAAGGCTATTGTCTGAAGATCCAGATTTAAGCCAGCTGAACATAGGTGTTAGTGTTAAGGCTGGTGTACTAAGGCTTTGGGGCCCTGTCCCCAGTGTTCAAAAAACCCAGATGGCGCTTGCCAAGGTTGGTACCGTAAAACTTGTTTTTGATGTGAAAAGTGACCTTTATTTAGGAGTTATTGAAGACATTCCACCTCCGATCTTTATCAAAGATTAATTTTAAATTTAAGCCTATCAACTACTTTTGCCTTTTTTTCATTTCCCTGTTTTACAATCTGGGTTTCACTCTTTTCCTGTTTTTGTTAATAAATATGAATGTTGATATCGGATTTAAAGGGAAAGGATTTCTTTATGGACTTGCGTGGCGTAATACTTGCTGGCGGTAAAGGCACTCGTCTTGGTGAATTGACCAAGGTTACCAATAAGCATCTTCTGCCTGTCGGACCGTATCCCATGGTTTATCATCCCCTCAAAAAGATGACCGGATGTGGGGTCAAAGATATTTTGTTAGTTTCCGGGACCGAACATATGGGAGATTTTGTTGAGTTATTGGGTTCTGGTAAAGATCATAGCTGTAGCCTTACTTATAGGGTGCAGGATGAGGCGGGTGGCATTGCACAAGCCCTTGGCTTAGCAGATGGTTTTTCTAGGGATGCTAGAAGTATTGTTATTCTAGGTGACAATATTTTTGAAGATAATTTGGTGGAGTTTGCTCAAGAGGCTTCAAAATATCCAGATTCAGCTTTTGTTGCGTTGAAAAAAGTCCATGATCCGCAGCGTTATGGCGTTGCTGAAATGAAGGATGGTAAAATTATTTCCATTGAAGAAAAGCCTAAAAATCCAAAAAGTGATTATGCTGTTGCTGGTATTTACATTTATCCTGCAGATGTTTTTGAAGTCATCAAAACGCTTCGACCCAGTCATCGTGGTGAACTTGAGATCACTGATGTAAATACCTTCTATTTAAAAACTGGTCGCCTTCGTTATAAGATTCTTGATGGGTATTGGACTGATGCAGGGACCTTGGATTCTCTTGCAGTTGCCAACCAATTAGTACAGGCGAATGACCCCAGATTTTAGTGCTTTAGTGACATATAGGCCCGGGATTGCTAATGCTATTTTGTATTGTGGTGATATTTGTAACTGTTGGGCATTTTGGTTTTGTTCTTTTTACACATAATTGGTTTTACTCAAAACCATTTCCAAGGTTGATGGGTGACCTAATTCAGGCCACCCACTTTTTATTTGGGCTAATTGGTTTGTTTTGGGTTTATACGTTAGCCCAAAAAATAGAAGCTTTTGTTTCTAATCCTGACCCGATTTTTCTTTATGATATTTTGCTTATTTATGGTCTATTTTGTTTGTTTGTGGGCTCCATATTCTTGCCCATCAATGAGTTTTTTAGAAACTTTTGGTGTCTCCCGCTGAATCTTTTTAAGCAACAAAGTCGTTGTTTTGATTATACAAATCATTTTCTTTTGAAAAACAAAATCGATTTTCTTAATGATTCTTTTAAACTTGAAGTCGTTTCTGCTGTGATATCAACTCCCCTCTTACCAATAAATTCAAAACTTAAAATACTTCATCTAAGTGATTTTCATTTTGGTGGTAATAATAATTATGCATACTTTCAATTTGTTTTTGCTGAAGTGGAAAAAGAGATTTATGACTTTGTTTTTTTTACAGGCGATCTGGTAGATAATGTTTCTTTCTTGCGTTGGGTTGTTCCCCTTTTAAAAAAGATTCAAGCGAAGCATGGAAAGTTTGCAGTGCTTGGTAATCATGATTTGTGGAATAGCCCTGATATTGTGCGTAAATATTTGAGAAAAGCTGGTTTTACCTGTCTTTCTGATGATTGGTGTTCAGTGAACCATGAAGGAGTCAGGGTTGGTATTTTTGGTAATGAATATCCTTGGTTCTCTGCAAAACTACCAAATATAGCTTCTGAAGATTACGATTTTAAAATTCTTTTAACTCATTCCCCTGATGAATTTTTTTGGGCAGCAAAACAGGGTTTTAATTTGATGTTTTGTGGTCATGTGCATGGGGGGCAAATCGCCCTACCCTTCTTTGGCCCTTTGCTTATTCCCAGTAAATTTGGCAGGAGATTTGGTAGCGGTTTCTATGTTAATGATGAAATGATTATGCATGTAAGTCGGGGGATTGCGGGATCTTTTCCCCTAAGAATTAATTGCAAACCTGAAGTAACAATACTATCTTTGGTTTCAAAAAATATGTAAACCCGAAGGTTTACTTGTTCTATAGCTAGGTAGATGGCCTGTTTTTAATAAAACGGTATTGCCCTTTTATAATGAATTCGGTTGAAATAGATGCATTATAATGAGGAATAATAAATGGATACGAAGATTTTAGCTAAAGATAAAGTTGGATTGAATGGCTTTGAAACCGTTCTGGTGTCTGTATTGTTTTTGTTTCTACTTTTCTTTGCGGATATTGTTCAGATTAGGTCTGCTTTTTTAACGCGAGTGATGGGAGATGCTGATTGCTTTTTTCGAGCAGGTTGGGCCGCCAAAGTTGGTAAGAGTATTTATGAAGTTACTGATCCAAATGGCTGGCATTACAATTATCCTCCACTTTTTGCTATTGCCATGATCCCATTGGCAGACCCGCCTCCGGGTGAGAGCCGGGTTGGGTGCCTTCCTTATCCCATTTCTATTAGCATTTTTTATAAAGTTAGCTTGCTTAGTCTCTTCCTAGGTGTTTTTTCTCTTGCTCGAGCATACGAGAAACACTTTCCTAAAGTGTTTGAAAATTTGTCCGTTAAAAAATGGTATTACTTAAGAATCTTTGCAATTGTTGTTTGCTTAAGTCCGATTGCGCATACGCTCATGCGTGGGCAAGTTAATCTTTTTTTGTTGATGATGATTTGTCTTGCGATTTCTTTCCAAATTTCAAACAAAAGTTTTCTTAGTGGAGTCATGATTGCAGGAAGTATTTGCTTAAAGGTGTTTCCTGTTTTTCTTTTAATTGTTCCAGTTTGGCGTAAAGATTACAAACAGTTTGCAGGTTGTATGGTTGGTCTTATTCTGGGACTTGTGATTTTACCTGTTTCGGTTATGGGTGTTGAAAAAACCAAAACCGCTTATTCTGACTTTTATAATGTCTTAATTGGCCCTTCGTTAGGGATAACTGGTGATAGTACGCGTGGAGTCGAACTCACGAATTTGAATTCTACCGATAATCATAGTGTGCTTGCATTTTTGCATGGTATCGAGTATCCGGATTTTAGCAAAAAACCCGCTAAACCCTCGCTAGTTATTAAAATTGTGCAGATCTTGATGAGTATTCTTTTTCTGGGTTGGCTACTTTGGTCGAAAGGCGTTCCTCAAAAAGGTTCTGCAATGGAAGATGCACATTTTCTAGCGCTTGCCTCTTTGTTAATGGTTTTGATTTGCCCTGTAAGCCATTCTCAGTATTTTGTTCTCGCTTTACCTTTGGTTATGTCCTTGTTGGTGTTTTCTTGGTTTGATTCCGCAAGGGTAATATCTCCTTGGTTAGGGGTTTTATTCCTGTTTTACATTGTTGCAAACACCTTGCCTTTATTGCCTTTGTTTGAAAACATCAAGCGTATGGGGGTTATGTTCGTCCCTAACTTTATCCTTATGGTTTATGGAACAACGCTATTTGCAAATATCAAAAGGCATGATCAGTTAGTTAATGAAAACGGGAACCCTGCAAATGTTTCCGAGGCATAAGCATTGCCTTTAATTTTTCTTTTTCTTTTGATTTCATCCATAGTTATTAACGTATATAATCTCAGCTTGTTTCTGAATTGTCAGCTTGGAGTTTAATTATGAATCTTGCTATGGTTGGAGTTTGCAGTTGGTCATTGCAAGTTAAAAGCATTTCGGAATTAAATGGTTTTACAAATAAACTTGGAATTAAAAATGTTCAAATTGCATGTGGAGATCCTCATCATGCCTCGTGGGATGAGGGTGATGATTTGCCAATTAAAGCAAAAAATGCTAGTTTTAAATTAACAGGTGCAATGCTTGGTTTTCCAGGAGAAGATTATACCACTCCCCAAACAATTGAAAAAACTGGTGGGTTTGGTGATCCATCAACTCGGCCAGAGCGATTGGAACGATTCAAATGGAGTCTTCAGAGGGTTCAAGATCTTGGCGTTAATGATATTATGTTTCATGCTGGTTTTATTCCGTCTATGAATGATGCGGGTAGGAAAAGCTTTTTGCATACTTTGGAAACAGTGAGTACCTTAGCCAATAATATCCGTGTAAATGTTTCCTTTGAAACCGGACAGGAATCTTCTGAGTTGCTTTTTACTACATTAAAAGAATTAGATCGTTCCAACTTGTTTGTTAATTTTGATCCTGCCAATATGTTGTTGTATGATCAAGGTAATCCAATTGAAGCTGTAGAAATGTTGGGAAAATACATTCGTAGTGTTCATTTAAAGGATGCGAATCGCCCTAAAATCAAAGGGCAATGGGGTGAAGAAGTTGTGCTTGGTAAGGGAGAGGTAAATATACCTTTGTTTCTTAAAACACTTAAAAAGGTTGGTTATTCTGGATCGATGTCTATTGAAAGAGAAGTTGGAAGCCAGCAGGATCGGTTTAATGATATTTTGCAAGCTGTGGAATATTTACGAGGATTGGATGTTTAATAAACATAAAAATAAATGATTGTTATAAAAACTAATAACCTTAGCAAACAGTTTCGAGTTTATGAAAAACCTGCTGGTCTGATTGGTTCTTTTAAGAGTTTATTCAATAATAAATTCAAAGATATTCATGCCGTAGAAAACATTAATCTTGAAATTCATCAAGGTGAGATCGTAGGTTTTCTTGGTCCAAATGGCGCAGGAAAAACTACTACATTAAAAATGCTATCCGGATTGTTGTTTCCAACAAATGGAAATGCTACGGTTCTAGGTTATGTTCCTTGGGAAAGACCTATAGAATTTAGGAAAGCCTTTTCACTCGTAATGGGACAAAAAAGCCAATTGTGGTGGGATTTACCTGCTTCTGATTCGTTCGAGTTGCATAAAGAAATATACAAAATTGACCCAGTGAAATTTAAAAAGAATGTTGGTGAACTCACAGAAATATTTCAGGTTGATAACCTTTTAAATAAACCTGTTAGGGAGCTTTCCCTTGGCGAACGCATGAAACTCGAGTTGATTGCATCCCTTCTTCATGATCCGAAACTTCTACTTCTCGATGAACCTACCATCGGCTTAGATGTAGTTGCGCAATCAGCTATGCATCGTTGCCTTTACGAGTTTAATCAAACTAGAAAAATCACTATTCTTTTGACCAGTCATTATATGCGGGATGTGGAAACTCTGTGCTCGAGGATTTTGGTTATTTCAGGTGGAAAAATGGTTTACGATGGGCAGTTACAGGGGCTAAAAGATGAATTTGGGAAAGAGAAATTAATCAAGATTCAATTTAAAAATTTAGTTCCTGATCAGGTTTTTAGCAAGTTTGAACAATTGGAAATTACTGGTGGGATCGTTAGGCTTCGTGTTTCAAAAAATGATGTTCCTAGTGTTCTTGCTGTTGTATCCCAGTGCGAAGAGGTTTTAGATATAAGTATTGAAGACCCTCCCATTGAAGAAGTTATTGAAAAATTATTCGTTAGTCATCGGTCGAAAACTTTGTGATTTTTTGTTTTTTCAGGTTTAAAATTGAATAAGTATTTTAACATTGCTCGATTGTCTCTTAAGGAAAGACTCACTTATCGTGGGGACTTTCTTTTTAGTTCATTCTTGCGTTTTTTGCCTATGATCACTTCCATTTTATTATGGAAATCTGTGTATAGTTCTTCTGAACAAGAATCGTTGTCTGGTTTTTCATTTAAGCAGGTAATCGCTTACTTGCTTCTTGTGAATATCAGCAGAATGTTTTCTAGTATGCCAGGCTTGGCAACCAATTTAGCCAGAGATGTTCGTGAAGGAAGCATAAAAAAATATCTTCTACAACCAATTGATTTAATTGGTTACTTAATGAGTTACAGAATTGCCCATAAAGCTGCTTATATTTCAACATCATTGGTTCCCTACATGATTTTATTTGGATCATGTGCCAGCTTTTTTGATACTTTTCCTACTCCGGTTGGTTGTGCGTATTTTATTTTGTCGCTCATGCTGGCTTTTGTTATTGGGTTTTATTTTGAAGTTTGTTTGGGCATGCTTAGTTTTTGGATTTTAGAAGTTACTTCATTGCTCTATGTAGTGACAACTCTTAGTTTTTTTTTGTCGGGTCATCTAATTCCCCTTGATTTGCTTGATACTACAGGCTGGCTCGATGTGCTGAAAAATCTACCATTTGCATATCTTGCATATTTTCCTGCAGCAGTTTTTCTTCAAAAAATAACTGACGAAGAACTTTTCTTTAGATTTTTTGTTGGTGTTTTATGGGCTCTTTTCTTTTTTTTACTCTCCAAAGTTATATTGTATTTTGGATTGCGCAAATACAGCGCCTACGGAGCTTGATCATGCTAAGGCATTTGCGCTTAATGTTTTGCTTTGCCAAGTTTAGCTTGCTTGGAGAATTAGCGTTCCGCAGCAATTTTCTTTTAAAAATACTTGTCGAATTAATTTGGCTTGGAATTCTACTAACTTTTTTCAAAACCATCTTTGGCAAAAGTTCGAATGTAGCTGGTTGGAACGAACATGAGTTCTTATTTTTCGTTGGAGCATATTATGCTCTTGAAGGGTTTGTTGAAACATTTTTCCTAGAGAACTGTGTCGAATTTTCTGAACTTGTGAGATCAGGAAACCTTGATTTTTGTTTACTGAAACCCATTGATCCTCAGTTTTTTATTACACTAAGGCGAGTTGATTGGTCTACCGCTCCGAAAATATTGCTTGGGTTTATCATGATTAGTTTTGCTATGTATGAAATAGGTAAACCTTTAGAGTTGTGGAAAGTTCCTCTCTTTTTGATTCTTTTTTTATGCGGTTGTTCGCTTGCTTATAGTTTTCTTTTGCTTTTAACTTCCCTTTCTGTGTGGATGATTAGAAATCAAAGCCTTATGGAGGTTTGGTGGTTGTTTACTAATTTGATGAGATATCCAAGGCAGATTTATGATTCTGAATGGGCTTTGCCAATTCGTATGGTATTTGGTTTTATCATTCCTGCATTATTAGCTGTGAGTATCCCTGTTGAATTTGCTGTCAAAGAAATCAATATTGAATTTACTTTGTTTTTATTTGTGATTGCTATTGTTTATTTTCAATTGAGCAGAATGTTCTTTAATTACTCGTTAAAATATTATCGAAGTGCAAGCAGTTAGTAAATCAGGGTGTACCGTTTAAAATTACTGAGTCCCAATGTAAAATATATTTGCAATTTCCAATGCATAACTCGTCGCCTGGAACAAAAGAACCTTCCAGTACTTTTTTTCCATTTATACTCACACCATTAGTACTTCCAAGGTCCCTGATTATTGCTTTGTTTTTTAGGAGAATAATACAGCAGTGTTTACGTGATATTTTTTGGGAATCAATTTGCACATCGCACTCTTCATGCCTACCTAATAGCAATATAGGTTTATTTAAAATAATGCTAGGGCCTTCAGATATTGCGACAAGTTGTGCGGTCATTTTGCTAGACCAAGATTAAGTTTGTATGAGTCCATTATAGCACACTTATCGAAGGTGTGAATTATTTTAAATTGACCATTGAACGATTGTACACCATATGCGTTAATATCTATCTTGTATTGCAGTTACGGTGTAGTCTTTTTCTCTAAGGGCAGCGCAAGCTTCAACTGCAGCCTGAACTGCTGCCATTGTGGTTATGCAGGTAACGCCGTGAGTTACCGCTGCTGATCTTATTTTGCCTTCATCAGTCCTCGACCCCCTTCCAACTGGCGTATTAAGTATTAACGCTATTTCGCCATTTTTCATGAGATCAATAAGGTTTGGTCTGCCTTCTTGTAATTTTGAAATCTCTTCTACCGGCAGGTTTGCTTTTTTAATTACCGCTGCAGTGCCACGGGTGGCTATTAATTGGTAACCGAGCTTATGGAGTTTTTTTGCAATGTAGGAAATGTCGCTTTTGTCTCGATCTGAAACCGATAAAAAAACTTTTCCTTTAAGGGGTAAAGCACTGCTTGCAGCAAGTTGGCTTTTGGCAAAAGCCATGGGAAATGAATCATCGATACCCATAACTTCGCCTGTTGACCGCATTTCAGGCCCAAGGATGATATCAACGCCAGGGAATTTGTTGAATGGAAATACGCTTTCTTTCACGGAGTAATGGGTGGGAGTTATTTCTGTGCTGAAGTTTAATTCTGCAAGAGTTTTTCCAACCATGACCAATGATGCCAATTTGGCCATAGGTATACCTATTGCTTTTGAAACAAAAGGAATCGTTCTGCTGGCTCGAGGATTTACCTCAAGGACAAAAATTTCAACTGGCAGGTTGCCTTCATTGCTAGTATTTGGTATTAATTTTGATTGCTTGTCTGAATCTTCCGAATGGTCAATTTTTAGGCCTGTAATTGCGAATTGTACATTCATTAGCCCGCGAACTTTAAGTTCTTTGGCCATCGCTTTTGTTTGTCTTTTGATCTCATCAATAACATAAGTAGGCAAACTGTGTGGGGGTAGTACGCTTGCGGAGTCGCCTGAATGAATCCCTGCTTCTTCGATATGCTGCATGACCCCGCCAACAGTGGAATCAGTTCCATCGGAAATACAGTCAACATCTGCTTCGATTGCAGATTCGAGAAACTTGTCCAAAAGGATTGGTTTTCCAGGTGATACTTCCATTGCTTTGGTTACAGAGCGAATCAAAGAAGATTCATCGTATACGATTTCCATTCCGCGGCCTCCAAGTACATAACTTGGTCTAACCAAAATGGGATACCCTACCCGCCTGGCGACATGGATGGCTTCTTGAAGATCGTTGGTGATTCCGTTAGGTGGTTGCTTGAGACCAAGCCTGTTAACCAGATCTTGGAATCTTTCGCGGTCTTCAGCGATATCAATGCTTTCAACACTTGTGCCTATAATGGGCACCCCCGCGGTCTCCAAGGCTTTAGCAAGATTCAAGGGAGTTTGCCCGCCAAATTGTACAATAAGTCCCTTAGGGTTCATTTTTTCGAAAATATTAAGCACATCTTCTGCGGTTAATGGTTCGAAAAACAAATGATCACTCGTATCATAATCGGTCGATACTGTTTCGGGGTTAGAATTTACCATGATGGTTTCGTACCCTGCTTCTCGCAAAGCAAACGCAGCGTGGCAGCAGCAATAATCGAATTCAATACCTTGACCAATGCGGTTGGGGCCACCGCCTAAAATCATGATTCTTTCTTTTCCCGTAGAAGGTATTGTTTCATCTTCGAAATAAGTTTCATTGGTAATTGTGTTTGTGACAGAAGATTCGTAGGTGGAATAATAATAAGGTGTGTAGGCTTCGAATTCTGCTGCGCAGGTGTCTACTCGTTTGAATACAGGCAAGACCCCCAAGGCTTTTCTGGACCTTCGAATTTCCATTTCGCTTGTAAGCAAAATAGCTGCAAGTTGCCTATCGGAGAAGCCATGTTGTTTTGCTTCAAGCATTTCAGCATGATTTACGCTGTTGATGTTTTTTAGTGCGCGAAGTTTTAATTCTTGTTTGATGATATCAAGGATGTTGTTAAGGAACCAAGGATCGATCTTGGTTCTATCGTGAATTTCTTCAATGGTCATGCCGTCTAAAATTGCATAACGAAGAAACCAAATTCTTTCGCAGTTTGGGATTGCGATTTTTGCAATGATTTCTTCGCGTGAAGGTTGCTTATCTGTTCCCCACAAATCTGCCCTATCGCAACCAAGTCCGAATCTACCAGTCTCTAAACTGCGGAGAGCTTTCTGCAAAGATTCTTTAAATGTCCGTCCAATTGCCATAGTCTCCCCCACGGATTTCATCTGTGTGGTAAGAGTGGCATTGGCATCCGGGAATTTTTCAAAGGCCCAGCGTGGAATTTTGGTGACAACATAATCTATGGTAGGTTCAAAACACGCAGGAGTTTCCCGGGTAATATCATTTCGAAGTTCATCAAGCCTGAAACCTACTGCTAGTTTTGCAGCAATTTTAGCAATAGGAAAACCAGTGGCCTTCGATGCCAGTGCGGATGATCTTGAAACCCGCGGGTTTATTTCGATCGCAACCATATCACCATTGGCAGGATTAATTCCGTATTGAATATTGCTGCCACCCGTAGCAACGCCTATTTCTCGAATAATCGCCAACGCAGAATCACGCATTTGCTGATATTCTTTGTCGGTAAGTGTTTGAGCTGGCGCAACAGTAATACTATCCCCTGTGTGAACTCCACAAGGATCGAAATTCTCAATACTGCAAATAATAACGACATTGTCAGCGTTATCCCGCATAACTTCGAGTTCGTACTCTTTCCAACCAATAATGGATTGTTCAATAAGAACTTCTCCAACAGGGCTTAATTCCAAGCCTCTGGTAATCAGTTCATTAAATTCATCTTTATTGTAGGCTATTCCCCCTCCAGTGCCGCCCATCGTAAAGCTGGGCCGTAAAACCGCTGGAAGCCCAACCATTTCACGAATTTCTTGAGCTTCTGCAAAACTTTTTGCAACGCCACTTGGTGGAACTTTAACGCCGATTTTTTTCATTGCATTCTTAAACTTTTGGCGATCCTCAGCTTTTTCGATAGCTTCCGGACTGGCACCTATCATCTCCACGCCGTATTTTTCCAGTATGCCTTTTTTATAAAGCTCTAATGCAACATTAAGTGCGGTTTGCCCACCTAAGGTGGGGAGAATTGCATCGGGCCGTTCTTTTTCAATTATCTTCTCAAGAATTTC
The DNA here is from genome assembly GCA_937888715.1 of uncultured Planctomycetaceae bacterium. GTDB lineage: Bacteria > Planctomycetota > Planctomycetia > Gemmatales > Gemmataceae > UBA969. The sequence goes on from CALARU010000282.1 coordinate 23,930, forward strand.
CCATTTTATTGGCTCGATGTAGGTTCGGTCTGCAATCTCCGGGTCTGTCATAATGGTTGCGGGATTGGAATTTACCAAGATTACTATGTAGCCTTCTTCCCGAAGTGCCTTGCATGCTTGAGTCCCGCTGTAATCAAACTCACAAGCTTGACCAATGATAATCGGGCCTGAACCGATGAGAAGTATTTTCTTCAGATCTGTCCGCTTTGGCATAATAAAACTCGCTACTTTTATATCGGAATGGTAAATCGAATGAACAAAACTTGTTGATTCGAGTATTATTAACTAACAACTCTGCTCCAATGAAACATCTTAGCCGTATAGGGGTTGTTTCCAAGATATTTCGTTGGAATATTGAAATATCAGTAATCTTGGTAAGAATTGCAGGCTTTTTTAGTATGCGAGATTTGTTTCAACACCTAGAATTTACAGGGTTTGGCCCCAGCAGCGTTTTACCTGAGGGATCTGAGCCTGTTTCTGGCCAAATTAAAAAAAATAGCCCAGGCGGGCTTAAGCATCAGGTCAAAGTACTGGTTCCTAAGGAGCCCGGTATTTATGGGTTAGTTGATTCATCTGGGATTTTGATTTATGTGGGAAAAGCCAAGAATTTGAGAAAAAGGCTGCAATCTTATTTCCTTAAAAAGAAATCGAAAGAAAAAAAACTTATCAGACGGGCAGCCCTAATCTGCTGGCAAACTTGTTTTTCTGAATTCCATGCTTTTTTAAGAGAAATTGAAGTTATTAATTTGTTTCTTCCCAATGCTAATGTAATGGGGGTTGCCCACAGGCTAAGGCCGGTTTACCTCGTGTTGACCTCGAGTGAAGCTCCAGCGATCAAACTTCTTAAAAAACTTCCCGGAAAATATTTGGAAGCTTTCGGTCCATTTAATCAAGGTAAAACCTTGCGTAATGCCATAAATATTTTAAATGAAACTTTAGGGCTAAGGGATTGTGCTGAAAAAACGCTAATTCATTTTGCTAATCAAAAAACTTTGCTGGAAATACAGCCTCAGTTTGGTTGTTTACGCTTTGAAATTGGAAATTGTCTGGGGCCTTGTGCAGGTGGTTGTAGTCGAACAGCTTATTTGGGAAAAGTAAGGCAAATTAAAGAATTTTTAAAAGGTGAAACAGCCCCGGTTCTAGAAATTCTTCGTAATCAAATGTCTGAATTTGCTGGTAGCTTACAGTTTGAATTTGCAGGTCTGGTTAAACAAAAAATTCAAACGGTCGAGATTTTCAGCCAGATATTGCAGAAAGTAAAAGATTCAGGAAAACTTAATTTTATCTATTGGCAAAAGTTAAAGGATGGGCAGTTTGCGATAAACATTATTCGTGAGGGGGTTTTGATTCATGCAGAAATAGTTGAGCAGTTTAAAAGTAAACTCCCACTACCTAAGTCCTTGATCGAAAAAATAAGACGAAAAGTGAAAGATAATAAAAAAGTATTGTGGGAATCATATCAGAAATTACTTATCCAGCGCTGGTTTAAAAAAATGAAGAATGAACTTGATCAAACAATACCTTTACCAAAGGTGTAGAATTCGGGCGTTAAAGTTTGCCCATCCCGCCTTCTTGTACAATTGGTCTTGCTTGTTTTTAATTCATTGGTATACCCCGCAAAAGTAAATTAGATTTTTTGGTCGAATCAGAGGAGCTAAAACAATGAAAACATTTTTAATATTACTTATTATTCCTGTATGTGCATTAGGGCAGTTGGGTTGCGCTCATCATCGGGATCATGACTATCCACCACAAAATTATTATCAGCAGCCTCCAGCAAACTATTGTGTTCCACAACCCCAAACGCAACCTTGTATGCCTGTGCAGGGTGCATCTTATAGCCCTAATACTCAAGGGAATTGGGCCCAACCTAGGCCTAATTGCGCTTGCCCATAATAATCTTTAAATAAAAAGATAAAAGTTTGGTATCAGTAGTATTAAACAATTGGCTAATGGCTGGTTGTTTGTTACTATTTCTATCGAATAGGAATTCGTTTTTAGGAAAGGACTTTCAGATGTTGAACCGTGCAGTTTCATTTTTTATACCTGCAATTTTAGTCAATCTACTTATTTTTGCAGGGCCATTTTTTGCCAACGCATTTTATCAGGATGATGCAAGTTTAAAAACCTTGATGGTTTATAACTTTGTCACAGGAAATGAAGCGGTAAAAAATAAAATTATCGAAGTACTAAAAAACAAAGAGAATGCAAAAAAAATAATTGAGAGTGCGCAAAAATTAACTCCCGCAGATTCGAAGAAACTTAATGGTAATGCTTATTGGTTTTTAGCAAGAGTAGCCCAGGAATTATTGGAAAATGATGCCGCAGTTGATTTTTACAGCAAATTTCTGATTGATGCTAAAAATTTAGGAAGTGGTCAAAAGATGGCTTCAGCTTACGGGCCATTGATTCAGATTCTTTTTGATACAAGAAAATACAAGGAATGTGAGAAATTGTGTTCCGAATTTTTGGATATTACGCTTGAAGATGAAGCTGCATTTATTCCGATTTTAAGATTAAAACCAGTGGTTTTTCGGAGAATGGTGCTTTGCCAATCGCGACTAGGCGAAGTAGACAAAGCAATTGAGCGCGTTGAGAAACTTTATAAAGATCAGCCTGATAATTGGCTTAATCTCGAGCTTAAAGCTCGAATTCTTAGAGAAGCTGGCAGAATCGCTGACGCAGAGAAATCCTATCAGGATCTCATTGTAAAAATTGATTCGGATAAGCGATTAGGGAAGGAAGAGAAAGAAGAGTTTCTGGAAGAAATTAAGTACACGCTCAGTAATGTTTATGTGGAGCTGAAGAAAATCGATAAAGCAGCAGAAATTCTTAAGGCGCTGGTTGAAAAAAATCCCGATAACCCAACCTATCATAATGATCTTGGTTATATTTGGGCTGACAATGATTTGAATCTAGATGAAGCAGAGAAGTTGATTCGTAGAGCAATCGAGATCGAACGAGGTTTAAGAAAGAAAATTAAGAATCTTAAACCAGAATTTGATAAGGATAATTCAGCATATCTTGATAGTCTTGCGTGGGTTCTTTACAAGAAAAAAAATTATGTTGAGGCCAAAAAATTGCTGGTAGAGGCGATCAAAGATGAAGAAGGCCAGCATATAGAAATCTTGGATCATCTTGGTGATATTCATAATGCACTTGGAGAAAAAACAGAGGCTGCTAAGGTTTGGAAAGATGCAATCAATTCCGCAGGCACTTCCAAGAGGGAGCAGGATAAGAAAAAAGAAGTTGAAAAGAAAATCCAGAAGAATAAGTAGTTTTGTAGCTTGAACTAATAGAGCTGGGTATTTATTTAAGCTCGGCTTTATTTGGTTTCATCGAGTCCTGAACTTGTTGTTTTCTAAATTATATTTTGTACTTTTCTAGTACTTTTTACTAGGTTTTTTTCTAAACAATGACATCTCCGGTTTCAATATTTTTTGATATTTCATTACCCAATGCTTCAACATGGTTTTATTTCTCATTGATTTTAGCTTGCGCTCTTTTTTTTAAATTCAACCGATTATTTAGCTTTCGCAATATTGATATTTTATCGATTTTCTTTTTCATGCCTGGTCTTTTACTTATTTTAGAGGGTGGGCATGATCAGCGTGTTTATTTTTCTTGGCTTTTCTTGAGCTGTCTTTTCTGGATGGTACGTTGCTTAATGGATCTTCTTTTAGAAAGAAGGCCTGCTTTTAAGCCAAATCTTAATGTGCCTGGAATGTTGCTCCTCGCCTTTGCTTTTTATTTCAGCCTTGTTGCTGTTGCGATTCGTGAGCCAAATTTGCCTGACCAGAGAGAGTCTCGTCCTCAAACCCCAATAGATAAAATCCGGGAGCATGGCGAAAAAATTATCGAAAATCGGGGCGGTGCTGAAGTTGATGTTTCAAAATTAAGGCTTTGGGTTGAACGAGGTTTGACTTTGTTTTGTCACCTTCTTATTGCGGTTGGTCTTATTCTTGTTTGTTGGTTTCATTATGAAGATTATCATCTTGGTTTTGCTTGTGCAACTTTGTATTTCTTGTTGCCTTACACCTATTTGATGATGCCTTACACCGGATTAAAAATTGGTCGATGGGATCACTCTTGGTTAATGGCTTTGATGGTGTGGGCTCTTGTGTTTCATAAAAAACCAATAATATCAGGGATATTGATGGGTTTATCATTTGGGAGTCTATTCTTCCCGTTGGTTTTATTGCCTTTATGGTTGTCTTATTATCATGATAAAGGGATTTGGCGATTTGTAATTGCATCAATGGCATCTTTTCTTGTAAGCAGTATTGTATTTGTTCTAGCCTATGGTGGAAATACACAATATCTGGCTTCTACATGGATGATTTCTGATTGGATTCCGTGGAAGGAGCCATTATCAGATACGCAAAGTTTTTGGCATGGAGTTCACTGGGCATATCGGCTTCCAGTTTTTATTCTCTATGCGGTAATTGCATTATCTGTTTATTTTTGGCCAACCCCAAAAACATTGGGCAACTTGATTGCGTTGTCAGCAGCATTGTTGATAGGTATTCAATTCTGGTATGCACATATGGGTGGTGTTTATATTTTGTGGTATTTGCCGTTGTTGATATTAGTTGTTTTCAGGCCAAGTGTGTTAATTCAACCTAAACCACTTGTTTGAGCTTGATTTTAAAAAGATGGGAACTGCAATGGGTTTTTCTCGGATTTTAGGACTGATTGTTTTGATTGCAGTTATCGCAATTCCAACCTATGTTTCAAAATACCAGCTAAAGCAGTATCGGAACTTCAGGGTTGTCAAAAAAGGTGTCTTGTATCGAAGTGGTCAAATGACTCCAATTGGTTTAAAGAAAATTGTCGAAGAATATCATATTAAATCGATTGTTTCTCTTAGGGATTCATACAATTCTGAAGCCCCGCCCGATGTTCAAGAAGAATCTTTTGCTCGCGAATATGGTGTGAAGTATCTAAGATTATCCCCTAAAAAATGGGAGAGTGATAATGGTGAACCTCCAGTAATGGAAAATGTCAGGCAATATTTTAAGTTAATGAAAAACCCTGATAATTATCCTGTTTTGGTGCATTGTTTTGCTGGGATCCACCGTACTGGTTCTTATTGTGCCTTGTACCGTATGGAGTTCGAGAAATGGCCCAATGAAAAAGCAATATCGGAACTTAAGCATCTAGGCTATGAACAGTTGGAAAACGAAAAAGATGTGTATATGTTTTTAAAAGAATTTAAGGCTAGTGAGTGATACATTAATTAGGTTTGTAAAAAACCTCTAGTGCTCGGATAGCTTTTTTCCAACGGTTTCTTTTATTAAGCCTCATTTCCGAAGTTAAATTTGGATTATATGTTTTGCCTTCTTGCTTAATTGGTGAATTATAATCTCCGAGTTTCATAAACCCAGAGCCTAGACCAGCCAAAATTCCTGCCCCGATGGATGTCATTTCCGAATTTGTACTTGTCTGGATGGTCACACCGGTGGTTTTAGCTAAGAGATCATTGAAATATTTATTTTCGGTCATCCCGCCATCTGTCGCTAGTATTTTTAAAGGGTTGGAACAGTTTGCTGATATCGCTTCCAATAAATCTGCTACTTGATGCGCAACCCCTTCGAGTGCCGCCCGTGTGATTTCTTTTTTTGTTGATTTTCTAGTTAAACCTAGAATAGTTCCTTGGAAATCACTACTCCAATATGGGCATCCTAGACCTGAAAGTGCGGGGATAAAAACAATATCTGCATTATGGTCCGAATCCAAAGATAAAATTTCAGATTCCGAAGCTGTTTCAAATAACCCTAATCCATCCCTTAGCCATTGAACTGCTGCGCCTGCAATAAAAACGCTTCCTTCTAGGCAATATTGAAGTTTATTGCCTGTCGTTGCTGCCATGGTGGTGAGTAATCCTGTATCACTTTTAATGGGGTAGTCGCCCGTGTGACTCAATAGAAAAGCTCCAGTACCGAAGGTGCATTTTGCTTGCCCAGGCGAATGGCAACGATGCCCAACCAAGGACGCTTGTTGGTCCCCAGCAACACCCATTATTGGAATTCCATCAGGAAGAAAATCAAGCCCTGAGGTAGATCCAAAATTGAAAACGCTAGGTTTAATTTCGGGTAGAATTTTTTTGGGTATATTAAAATCAGAAAGTAACTCATCATCCCAATCCCCAGTGTGAATATTCATCAAAAGAGTTCGTGATCCGTTTGTATGATCGGTATAAAAAGATTTTCCTCCTGAAAGGTTCCAGATTAAATAGGAATCAATGGTTCCGGCAATAATTTTATTGTTATTGCATAAAGATCGATTCGGGTCATAGGTATTTAAAATCCAGCGTATTTTAGTTGCTGAAAAATAGGGGTTGAGCAGCAGGCCGGTTTTCATTCTGATTTTATCATTAAGATTAATGTTATCTTTGCAATAATCTGAAGTTCGTGTGTCTTGCCAAACTATTGCGTTGTGTAATGGTTTACCATTGGAATTATTCCAAACAACCGTTGTTTCTCGTTGGTTGGTAATCCCAATTGATGCTATTCGTGAAAAATGGTTTGGGTATTGATTTTTGAGATTCAAAACAGTTGATTTCACACTTTCCCAAATCTGTTCTGCATTGTGTTCGACCCACCCTGATTTTGGATATATCTGTTGAATGGGAGTATTGCTAAGTGCGATAATGTTGGCGGAGCAATCCATTAAAACTGCCCGGGATGAAGTTGTACCTTGATCAATTACAAGAATAATGGGGTCAGATTTCATGATAATTAATAATCCATTGGTTCAATTCAAGTTCATATGTTTGTGTTAGATTAAATGTTTGTGCATTTAATATGAAACTATTTCCACGAAAATATTGATAATACATGAAAATGCGACTGAATTTTGCAGGGTTTTCTTGGGCTGTAAGTTTTGGAGCTTTGGCAACTCTAGCCTCATTATCTATGGAGAAAGCCAGTTTATCCAGATTTGAAATTGGGCTACATGGTTCGATTTATTATTTTAGCATAGCTTTGGGTTCCATTTTCATGACAAAGTTAATCAGAAGTATGGGTAACATAACCATGATCGTGGGGTTGTTGGGTGCTGCGATGAGTGTTGTTTTGTTTGGGTTTGCTCATTCCTCTTACGAATGGTTGTTGCTTCGAATGATAAATGGTTTTTGTGCAGCAATGGCACTCGTGCCTTTAGAAACTTTGGTTTATCAAAATGCAGGTTCTCTAGAAAAAGCAAAGGTCTTTGGTCTGTTTGAACTATGTTTGTCGGCAGGTGTTGGCATCGGTGGAAGTTTTGCCCCTTTGTTGGAATCAATCCAAAGCGGTATAGGTTATATATTGTTTGGCCTATTCCCCCTGTTTGGTGTATTAGCATTGCATGGGATTAAAATAAAAATAGAGAATGCTTCGGAATTGGAAGTTATAAGTTTGGGTGATATCAAGAAAATGTATTTATGGTTTTCTACAGCCTTTACTCAAGGCTTTCTTGAGGGTGGATTATTGTCGTATCTAGGCTTGATGATAATAGGGATGGGGTACGCAACAAATCAGGTTTCAGTTGTATTTGGAAGTATGTTTGCAGGTGTTATTTGTTCAATGCTTTTTATAACTCGACTAGCAGACACCATTGGTCATAAACGCGTTTTATTATTAACACATGTGTTATCATTGATATGTCTGTTGTTGATGGGTTTTACAGAATCGCTGACAGTAATTATTGTTTTCATATTCTTCGTTGGATTAACATGTGGTGGTCAATATGCAGTAGCGCTTGCATCGCTTGGAATGCAAGTTGATAGCAAAAAGCAACCATCTGTAAATTCGGCGTACCTTACCTTGAATTGTGCAGGCAGTGTTGCCGGGCCAATGGTCATGGGTTTTTTGGGAAGTGGAGGTTTATTTGGATCAATATTTATTATTGGTTCAATTCCAATTTTTATTTTACTACTTGTATGGCTTGTGAATATCTGTTGCTATAAAAACAAGGTGGTAGTTAAGGCTTAGCAATTACCGATCATATTTAAGAGACGAAATCCCGATGCTGAGGAATTCAGAAAAAATCAACCTGCCAGTTTTACAGAATTGGGATTGCCATGTGTGTGGAACATGCTGCAAAGAGTATTTGGTTCGATTAAGTGATGATGAAGTTGAAAAGATCAAATCTCAGAATTGGGATGTTAATAAGGATCTGGGTGGTTATCAACCTTTTCGGAAAACTGGTCTATTTAAAAACAAAATAAATTTGAATCATCGTCCTGATGGTAGTTGTGTGTTTTTAGGTGAAAATAATCTTTGCAAAATTCATGGGAAGTTTGGTTCGGATGCTAAACCCTTGCCTTGCCAAGTTTTCCCATATGTTTTAATTCCGACAGGTAACGAATGGTCGGTTGGAGTCCGATATGCTTGCCCGTCTGCTGCAAAAAATCTTGGAACTTCGGTAGTAAAACAGAGGGATTCAATTGTAGAGTTCAAAGACAAATTAATTGAACGAGAAAAATTCACGATCACGCTTGCAGAAAATAAAGTCAAGCCAATGCTTTCTAGTTCTCAAGATACAAGTTGGGAAATTGTATTTGCTATTAGAAATAAATTAACTGAAATGGTAAGAAGTGGGAAACATGACATTAGCCATTCTTTGCGCTGTTGTGTTGCGCTTTCCAATGAATTGAAATCAACAAGCATGAGCAAATTAAAGATTGATCAAGTTACGGAGTTTCTTGACATTTTTGGTAAGGTTACTATCTCTGATGTTCCTATAGATGCGTTTGCTATTCCATCGCCGAGTTGGGTTGGGCGCGTGTTATTTAGACAAATAAGCGCACTTTTCACAAGAAAAGATCATGGGCCGAATCGTGGGATAGCTAATAAAGGAAGAATGGCCCTTTTAAAAGCTGCAATTCAATTTGCAAAGGGTGCAGGGCCTGTTCCCAAATTAAATGTTTGGATTTCTGATACAACATTTGAAGATATTGAATTAAAACGTTCTGAGTTGGATGAGGAATCTAACGAACTTTTAAAGAGATATTATTTGATAAAGCTTGAATCATTACAATTTTTTGGTGCTTCGAATTTTGGGATTCCTTTTTGGGAAGGATTGAACATTTTGTTACTCACCTATCCCATTATTATTTGGACATCATTGGCCCAAAACTCCCAAGACCCTATGGTTGATAGAATTCAACGAGCTATTTCTCTTGTCGATGATCACTTTGGGTTTAATAAGATTTTAGGAGGATTACGCCAAAGATATGGCTTTAATCTTCTGGCCCAGAGAAATGAAACAGAAAAACTCATTGCCTGGTATTCGAGGCAAGCGCTGTAGAAGTTTGTTTAGCATTTTCTTAAAACCCCAATCAGAATTCCCAGAATTCTTGCATCATTTCCAGGCAAAATAATTATTGGATTCATGGTGCTGTTGCATGGTTCCAGTCTGATCTGCCCTCGATCTAAAAAGAATCTTTTTAAGGTTACTTCGTGATCAATCATTGCGACTACTCTTTCGCCATTGATTGCAGTTTCTTGTTTTTTAACGACAATAAAGTCCCCATCTTGGATGTGATCTTCAATCATGGAGTAGCCACGAACTTGAAGTACAAAAATATTATCCCCTGGAAACATATTTTCCAAAACCAAGGTTTCTTCTTGGGGGATTGCTTGAATAGGAGAGCCCGCAGCAACCAATCCCATGAAGGGTAGCCCCTGTTTCGGCTTTTTATTATTGATTAATTGAATGGCCCTAGCAGAGAATCCCTCGCGCAGGATCATCCCTTTTTTCTCAAGGGCTTTTAAATGGCACATAACCCCATTTGGAGATTTGATTCCAAAAGCGGAGCCTATCTCGCGTACTGTAGGCCCGTAGCCTCTTATTTCGATCTTTTCTTTTAAGAAATTGTATATTTCTTTTTGTCGCGGGGTGAGGCTGTTTAATTCTTCGTTCATTGTAAAATCCCTTATACTGAACTTAAGTACAATATACATAAGTATATGTAATGTAGATTTTTTAAAATACAAGTATAAATTATGCTTTTCAGCTTTTTTCTTAAAGCGATTCAGGCTTAAATTGAGTATCGATTTTCTTTTATTGAGGTTCCTTTGACAGATAATACCCCTTTTTTCTTCTTAAAAAAGCTTCTGGACACCAATGTTTTTGACCAATCCGAGGCAATTACTCTTTTCGAAGCGCTTATCGATGGCGAATTGGATGAGACACAATCTGCAGTTTTCTTGACTGCTTTAGCTTTCTGCCCTGATAACCCAATGTTTTTAGCGAATGCCGCAGCCCAAGTGCTTAATAGAGGGCAAAAATTGCCTTCTTTTCCTCATAAAGATGCGATTGATACTTGCGGAACTGGTGGGGATTATTCTTCATCGTTTAATATTTCGACTACCGTTGCATTTATACTTGCTGCCTGTGATGTCCCTGTAATTAAGCATGGAAATCGTTCTTCCTCAAGTAATTCTGGAAGTTCTGATGTGCTTCAGTACCTTGGTGTTCGAATTGATTTGCCTCCTGAAGTAGCGGAAGAAACTTTTAAAAAGCTAGGTATTTGTTTTTGTTTTGCTCCTCAGTACTATCCTTTCTTAAAAAATCTTGCACCGATTCGTAGAAAGCTAGGATTTCGTACCATATTTAATCAAATTGGCCCTTTAGTTAATCCAGGTGGTGCCGGCACCCATTTGCTCGGAGTTAGCAGAAATTCTTTTCTGGATCTGTTTGCACAAGCCCTTTTGCAAATGGGCAAACAAGGGATTGTGGTTTGTGGTGGGGGAAAAATGGATGAAGTTATTTTAGATGCTCCCAATGAATTACGAATAATCCGATCTGGAGCTATTACTGCTTCAACCTTGTTGCCCGCCGATTTTGGGCTAAACCCTGTTTCTTTGAGTGAAATAAAGGCCAATTCGATTGAAGAAAGTGCTGGTATTATCATTGATGTATTAAATGGCAGTATTAATCCCGGTAGAGATGTGGTTTTGGCCAATACAGCGTTGGCACTTTTTGCAGCGAATAAAGTTAAAAATGTAAAGGAAGGCGTCGAATTCGCTAAAATTGCGATTGATCAAGGTAAAGCAAAGGCAATTCTTGAGCGGCTTAAAAGTTTCGTTGTTTGAGAAGCTGTTGATTCGTTTTAAATTCCTATCTGTATTTCCATTCCGGGCCAACCAGCCATCTTAAACTCCCTGCCCCTTCGCGGGGTAAGCCATGGAATTCTAATAAAGCTGCTCCACATTTTTCCATTTCGATATTTGCCCCGGAAGCACCAATCAGCCAACTTACAAAAACTCCAACATCGGGCATATGACCAACGAGAGCGATGGACTTGGGGTTATATTCATTGATAATTTTGCAAATGATTTCTGGATGCGCACCAGGTTTAAGCTCTGATCTTTCAAAAAAAGATTTATTTTGAGTAAAAACTTCTGGGAAAACTAATTTCGAGGTTTGGCTGGTTCGAATGAGGGGGCTTGAAAGGACTATTTCAGGTAAAAAGTTAGCTTTTAGAAGCCCCTTTTTAAGCCTAAGTGCTTGTTTTATGCCCTTTTCACTAAGGGGGCGGTCGAAATCTGTGCGAATGGAGTTCCCGTTTGTATCTAGGGCATCTGCATGTCGAATCACTAAAATTTTCATCAAAACCTCTTATTTAATATGCCTTTATTAACCATCTTTTTGATTATTTCATCTTATTCACTTCGCATTGGGGTGGGCACTTCAATGCAGTATTATCTATAATTTCTTTTTGATGTAGATAAGAACAATGAACCAAAGATTGGATAATTCAGAGATGATTCGCAATGACATTCGAAATCTTGCCATTATAGCACACGTTGATCATGGTAAGACGACTTTGGTCGATCAGATGCTTAAACAATCGGGAATGTTTCGAGATAGTGAGTTAAAGGGCGTTTGCATCCTTGACTCCAACGACTTGGAAAAAGAGCGTGGAATTACCATTCTTGCCAAGAACATCGCATTAAAAATTGGCGATACGAAAATTAATCTAATGGATACGCCTGGGCATGCGGACTTCGGCGGCGAAGTTGAGCGTGTATTGAAAATGGCGGATGGTGTTTTGCTTCTGGTTGATTCCGCAGAAGGCGTAATGCCACAAACGCGATTTGTTTTGCGAAAAGCGTTTGAGTGCGGATTAAGGCCAATTGTTGTTATCAACAAAATCGACCGTCCAGATGCCCGAATCGATGAGGTCCTTAATGGTATCTTTGATTTATTCGTGGAACTTGATGCCGACGAAAAGGCTTTGGATTTCATGACTATTTATGCTTCTGGTCGGGAAGGGATTTCTACCACCGACATGAGCATTCCACCTGTAGACTTTAAACCATTATTTGATGCGATTTTAAAGTATGTTCCTGCTCCTGATGTCGATATGGATGCCCCGTTACAAATGTTGGTGGTTACCCTCGATTTTAGCGAATTTACTGGAAGAATTGCCATTGGTAAGATTTTTGCAGGGAAAATTCGTAAAGGTCAGCGTATCGCCCATTTGAAAACCGATGGTACTAAAATAGAAGATACCGTCACCCAATTGTTTACCTTTGACCGATTGGGAAGAATTGAAGCAAATGATTGTAGTGCAGGAGATATTTGTGCTTTGATTGGTTTGGAGGATGTTGATATTGGTGACACGATTGCCTGCGTCACTAATCCTGTTGCATTACCAATTATTACGGTTGATGAACCGACACTTAGTATGGTTTTTCGAATTAATGATTCCCCTTTTGTGGGTCAGGAAGGCACCTACGTAACCAGCAGGCAGTTACGTGATAGGCTTTTTAAAGAGCTTCAATCGAATGTTGCTTTGCGGGTTGTTGCGGATGAAATGAAAAAAGATGAGTTCCATGTTTCTGGGCGTGGCTTGCTTCATCTTTCAATTCTTCTTGAAAATATGAGGCGTGAAGGTTTTGAAATATCAGTGGGAAAACCACGGGTTATCAACAAAATAGTTGATGGCGTTGAATTGGAACCTGTAGAATTTCTCGTGATCGAAACGCCACCTTCTTCTGTTGGTACCGTGATGGAACTTGTAGGTAACCGCAGGGGTGAATGTTTGAAGATGGATGGTCGTGGCGCAATGACACATATCGAATTTCTTATCCCGGCTAGAGGCCTTATTGGCCTAAGAACTCGGTTGATGACAGGTACCAGCGGCGAAGCTATAGTGCACCACAACTTTTACGATTACCAACCTATAAAGGGCGGCGTGCCTAAAAGGTCAAACGGTGTGCTTATTTCAACCGATACCGGTAGAGCAACGCCTTATGCCATTGATATGATTCAACCTAGGGGAACATTGTTTGTTCCTGCAGGTAATGAAGTTTATGAAGGTCAAATTCTTGGTGAGCATTGCAGGGATAACGATCTTCCAGTGAATATTTGTCGTGAGAAAAAGCTGACGAATATGCGAGCCTCTGGTTCGGATGGAGTTTCTGTCATTAAACCGCCACGTGTATTAACTTTAGAACTTGCTCTTGAATATATCGAAGATGATGAGCTGGTTGAAATAACCCCTAAGGCGATTCGCTTGAGGAAGATGTACCTCAAAG
>CALARU010000283.1 GCA_937888715.1 uncultured Planctomycetaceae bacterium
CTATTTTGCCTTCGGGAATTTTGTAGGTTTTGGTCCAAGCAATTGGCATCATTGGCTCATTTACTTTGCCATTGACTGGCTTATCATCGAACTTCATGCCTTCAAGAACTTGGCCAAACACGACAGCTTGGTAATCTATTGAGAAGGGAAGGCGCACGCCATAGACATCGGTAGGGCCCCAGATGTCGCCATCTTTGATGCCTTTGACGATTGGGTTTTCGCGTTGATTAGGAACGATAACGCCCCTGCAGCTTTGTTTGCCGTGGGAGCCATGATGGCTGATCCACATTTCGCCAAGAACTAATTTACCAAAGCCATCGGTCCATTCTTTTTCGGTGCCTTTATAGCCATTACCATAACGGGCATAGGGGTGATCTTTGGGGAAATTGAAGGCGTGTGTAGCGGTGCGCATTCCAATGACGGGTTTGCCTGTTTTAAGGTAATCATCGATATGTTTCATTTGTTCGGGTGGAAGCTTGCGGAAGCGGGTAGCGATGACCATGAGGTCGGCTTTAGCAAGGGCTTCGAGGCCTGGGATGTTATCATTGACGGTGGGGGTGATAAGGCCGGTTTTTGGGTCAACTGCGAAAAGCACGGTGCAGTTAAAACCATAATGCTTGGCGAGGATTTTGCCTAGTTGGGGAAGGGCTTCTTCGGAGCGATATTCTTCATCGCCCCCGATTAAGACGATATTCTTGCCTTTTCCGAGGCCTTCAGAGCCTTTATAGGTGACCCACTGTTCATCTTGGGCAAATGAGACGCTTGAAATGAAGAGCGGAGCAAGAAATAGCGAAAATTTAAGTAAATGTTGGAACACGGAGAATCCCTTTCAAATAGGTAGGATTAATGCAAGTCTCATACTATGAATGATGTTAGCGATTAAATAGGGGCTGATAAAGAAGAAAATCCTGATTTGAACAGGGTTAAGGGCTATTGGCTGAATCGTCTTAAATATGCAAGGCATTCTTCTTGCAACGAATGTGAAGAAGATGTGATAATGAATAAGTTGAAGGTTTACAGTCTTATTTGGGGCCAAAAGATGAAAATATGGCACATGGTATCCCTGTTGATTTTGGGCTTAGCGACCAATTGGGTTGTTGGGCAACAAAAGGCCCCGGTCGAGCTTAAGGCACAAGCTGTTCAGATTGCTCCGGGCAAAGCAGATTCGGATCCCAAAACCCCGATTGATGGAACAGATAACTCTGCAGTAAGCTTGCCCCGCGATAACAAAATGAAAAGTAGGATCGAAGCTGCCCAAGATTACATCAGGTCTGGGGATTGGGCAGAAGCTTGCAATGTTCTTCAGAAGCTTCTCGAAATAAAGGAAGATGTATTTGCAGAGATCTCGCGTAAGGGTGTTGATGGCAAACCCATTACTGCGCTGGTGAGTGTAAGAACCGAAGCAAACCGATTAGTAGCCTCGCTTCCTGCAAAAGGGTTGGAATTTTACAAACTTACTTTCAATCCAAGTGCAGGGGCATTACTGAAACAAGCAAAGGCCAACAGCGACCCCAACATGCTGGCCCAAGTGATGAAGTTATATTTGCATACCGATCCCGGTTCCGAGGCTGCACTTCTATTGGGAACGTATCAGCTCGACCGTGGAAACTTCATGGCTGCATCGTTGTGCTATGAAAAGTTGCTTGACCGTGAAGGTAGTGAAAAGCTTTCGCCACGTACTCTTTTTAAAGCTGCATATGCATTCTTTCAATCGGGTGATACCGCGCGTGGGCAAAAGCTATGGGTAATGTTAAGCGCCAAGGGGTTGCGCGAACTAAACCTCGATGGATCTCCAACGCCGTTGGATGGGCTTAAAGAAGTCGCGATCAAGCAAAACCGTGCGGGAGAGATGGGGGTATTTGATTGGCAGATGTTTGCGGGAAATGTAAAGCGCAATGCCCAGACTCCTGGTGGCACGCCATTCATGGAACCGAAGTGGAAAGTTACGACTGCGAAGACGAATGAATCTAAAAATGCTTTGAAGCTGTCGGAAAACTACATGGTGCAGCAGCGCCAGCAGGCCATGCTTCCGGGGTTTTTCCCGCTTGCAATCACCATCACCAAGAACGAGCAGAAGATACCGCTGATCATTTATCGCAGTTACTGGGGTATTCATGCGGTGCAAGTGCAGACGGGTAAATTGGAGTGGGAGGCTCGTTCCGATTGGGGAATTGATGCTATCTCCCAAGATAAAAAGAAAGATATTCTCAACCAATGGCTTACCCAGTATGTGAACAACAATCTTCGGCCCGGCATTCTTTTTGAAAACACCTCGCTGGGTTGTTTGTCATCGGATGGCAGGAATGTATTTTGTGTTGAAGACCTTTCGGTGCCACCCCCGCCTTCTGCAAACCCTTACATGAATATTGGTGGTATGCAGAATAACAATAACAGGGCTCCCAATAAGGAAGTCAACGATGCGATTCTTTTCAGTAAGCTGCAGGCTTATGATTTGGTGACGGGGAAGCTGCGCTGGGAGATTGGCGAACGCGATGAAAAAAGCGAGTTGGGTGATACGCATTTTCTTGGGCCCCCCCTTCCGGTGAGTGGCAAACTATTTGTACTTACCGAAAAGCAGCAGGAACTTAGACTCGTTACGCTTGACCCTGCCACCGGCAAACTGCTGGGTATACAAACTTTGGTTACCACCCGCGATAAGCTAGAGCAGGATGTGGGCAGGCGCACCCAAGCTGCGCACTTATCCTATGGCGAAGGCATTTTAGTTTGCCCCACAAATTCGGGGGCTTTGCTAGGCGTTGATCTTCTTACGGGAAGTCTGGTTTGGGCTTATATGTACCGGGATAAAACCGAAAGCCCATACAATTCACTTGATCCCAACCGCGCTAGAATTAATGGCATGATTGGCCGTAGGGGCAATGGCGCCTTAATGAATCCATCCTTTAATAATCAATGGAAGGTAACTGCGCCTGTCATTCAAGATGGCAAAGTAATCTTCAC
>CALARU010000284.1 GCA_937888715.1 uncultured Planctomycetaceae bacterium
GGCCTTGCCTGGGGTACTTATGTTCCGATTGTTTTTTATGGTGGTAGAGAATTAACCACAGAGCGCGGCACCATGGGGGGCAGGTTGACTTCCATCCTTTGCGTTGGCATGGCTTATTTTGTACTTGCGGTCCTCATCCCATTGGTATTGTTTCTTACCAAGCAGCAAGCTTGGCCACAAATGAAAAAGACTGGTTTGATTTTCTCCGGGCTTGCTGGGGTTATGGGCGCCCTTGGTGCCATTTGCGTGATCTTTGCTTCTAAGGCGGCTGTTGATGCTGCTAATGCCTTGGGCCTGCCAGAAAACACTTATCGTATTTATATTGCCCCCCTAATCTTTGGCCTTGCCCCTGTAATTAACACCTTGGTTAGTCTTTTCTGGCATCCAAAACCCGATCAGCCTTGGCATTTTGGTTTGGAGAAAGTGCCTGGCTACAAGTTGTTCCTTGGTATTATTTTCGTTGGGTTGGGTGCGTTTTTAGTTCTTTACTCCAAGGAAGTTTCTGAAATTAAACCCGCTGCCCCAATAGTTGCACCTTCTATTTCCGCTGTTGCCGAAAGTAAAGCAGTTGAGAAAGTGGAGTTCGTTCCTGAGTGGATCTTTTATGTTGTCTTGGCGGGCATTGCGTGGGGCACTTATGTTCCGATTATATTTTATGGTGGGTTGGAACTAACCGGAAAACCGGGAGAATTAGGCGGCAGGCTCATGTCAATTCTTTGCGTTGGATTGGCTTACTTCTTGATGGCAGTGCTTATTCCCGCTGGGCTTATGGGGGCTGGAATTCCTAGCTTTGCATGGCCTTCAAAATTAAGTGTCCCAGGCTTGGTGTTTTCAAGCCTTGCGGGAGTTGCGGGGGCGGTTGGCGCCATTTGCGTGATTTTTGCCTCTAAGGCTGCGGTGGATGCTGCAAAGAAAAGCGGGTTGCCACCAGCCTCTTTCAGGGTTTACATCGCTCCTTTGATTTTTGGCCTCGCACCCGTGATCAATACCCTCGTCAGCTTGCTATGGCATCCCTCGAAAAATGGCGATTTCCTTCATTTTGGTATGGAGCATACTCCCGGGCCATTGCTTTGGATCGGCATTATTTCCGTGGCTTCAGGTGCCTTTTTGGTTCTCCTTTCCAAGGAGCAATCCGAAGTTCAAGCTGGCCCTCCTGCTGCAAAGCCCAACTCTGCCCCAGCTAGGTGAACCTTATGAATCAGGATGAATTGATAGCTTCATTCCAGGGTGTGCTTGCACACCTTTGGATGATTCGAACTTTTTTAAAGCATGCGGATGAAATTCAAGACGATGAAAATATGCTTGAAGTTCCCAGAACCCTGTTTGATTACATTCGTGCCACCGAACCCGCTTATCAGCGTGCAGATTGGGCCGACTTTTTTCATAGGTTGAATGGCAAGTTTAGTCGTTTAAAAAAAGCTAACATCTACTATCAGGAAAACTTTAAAACATTCTCGGATCATACTAATTTTCAAATGGCTGCAAGTTCTTTGGCTGCTTGTGTAAGTAGGCTTCAAGAATTGCTCAACTTGGTTGAAAAATTGCCTCAACAACCCTCATCTTCTTCGGGTCCAGCTATCTAATATATACTTTTCCTGCACCAGTTTGTTCATCGTATCAATCGGAAGATCTTGCAGGTTTTGCGTTGCCTTCCAAGAGTCTTGCAATCGTGAAACGATCTCGCTTCTGGCTATGGGCAAGTTGGTTAAAAATTGTTCATGCACTCTGTCGAGGCGGTATTCTGGCTGCCTTGTAGGATGCTTTAAATAGTTTGGGATCATCCCGATATTGAAATCATAAAGGATGGATCCATGATGCAAAATGAAAATACTTTTTCGTTGTTGAGCATTACCTGAGAATTTTTTATTATCCCAAGTCAGATCGCTGGTGCCATCATGGGTAATACCAGAAATACCTAAAGAGCTTGCGATTTGTTCCATGATGCTGACATAAGAACTTTTGATGGTTGCCAAACCAGGCCGGGTGTCGGTGCGAAGAATAAGGGAAAAAAGCAAGCATCCTTTTCCGAGTAAAACGGTGCCTCCTCCGCTAGATCGCCTTAAAATAGGCACCTTGGCTTTTAGGCATTCCTCTTCTTTTACATCGTCAAAAAATATGCCGCCAGAGCCTAGAATTACAGCGTTTTCTTGAATTTCCCAGATCCGCAGACATTCGTCCAACTGCCCCAGTTCAGCCTGAAGCAAAAGCGCCTCATCGAACGCAAGGTTTTCGTAGGGAGCAGCAAAAGTTTTATCCAGGAATAACATTTTCTTTTTCAAAGGTTCGAGTAATCCGCCCGCTTGTTTCCACGCCTCCAACCCGCCACGTATAGCAAAAGATTTCGAAAACCCATTGCCTCTAAGATGCTTGGCCCAACTGGCCGCACTCGCGTCATCCGGTCAGGCACAATAAAAAAACACCCAGTTGTTTTTATCAATGCCTATAGCCCAAGAATTAATTTCTTCAGCATTTGCTTCTAAACTGACAGAGCTAGAAATTTTCAAATTGCTTTGTTGTTTGCTACCCTTACTTCTAATATCTAAAATCCAACAACTTGTGTCTTTGTTGTTTATTTCTAATGCCTCTGCAGCAGTTATTCTTAGGCTTAGCGGGTTGATCAAGGTTGGCTTTCTGGATAGAGATTAAATTCGCTTAAGTGCAAAATGTTCTCGGGAACAAATTGTTTCCTGATTCCCATGGATGATTCTAGTTCCAAGTGTGCAAACGATTGTTGTAAAAGCTTTCCCTCATGCTTTTTCCCATGTTCTTCTAGAAGTACTTCTCTGCCTAATAATCCCATCCCGGAAATCCATTCTTTTTCAAGCATTTGTACGTTCCCATCAAGTAATTGATGGTAGATTTCATCAAGGTTTGAAAGAAGTCTTTTGGCGATTTCATGAGTGTTTAATGGGTGCGGAGTGAACTGCTGCATCGAAGTTGCGAAAGGTAATCCTAAACCCGCAAATTCACTTGGAGTTTGCAATACATTTAGGCCAATCCCAACGATGGTCCCTACGGATTGCTCAATCAAAATACCGCTGATTTTTCTGCCATCCACCAAGATATCATTGGGCCATTTTATACTTGCCCTTATGCCAAGAAAATCTTGAATCGTGTTGCATACAGCAACTGCAGCCCAAGCAGTGAGTATTGATGGTCGCCTTAAATAAGCAGGGGGAAACAACAATACCGAAAGTAAAACAGATTGCCCTTTGCTGGCATTCCAAACCCGCCCATGCTGGCCTCTTCCATAAGTTTGGCTGTCTGCAATTATTGCCAACCCATTATTTTCTATTTCCCCAGAATGAGTTGCAGCATGATTCGAGGTGCTATCAAGTTCATCGAAATGCCAGGTTAATTTTCCAATCACCTTGTGGTCTAGTTTCCAGATGCTTTTTGGCTTCGTTGGCGTCATGAAAAATTGTAATCCAACCCTAAATCTAAAGCAGGTGCAGAATGCGTGATTGCGCCTACACTTATCCGGTCAACTCCTGTTAATGCCACTTCCCTTACATTTGCGAGGGTTATTCCGCCCGAAGCTTCAAGCAAAATATCGGGCGCTATAGCATTTTTACGCTGTACTGCTGCTTTCATATCTTCATCGTTCATGTTATCTAGTAGAATAATTGTGGGTGAAGATTGTAATGCGCAGTCAAACATTTCCAAATCATCCACTTCTATCTCGATATTCCATGTGCCGGGAAAATATTGCCTCGATAACAAGATTGATTGCCGAATTGCAACCGGCCCACCGCCTAAAGCTGCCAAATGATTGTCTTTTATTAAAATTCCATCGGATAAATTCATTCGATGATTTTGCCCACCGCCACACCTTACTGCATATTTATCGAGGTATCTCCAACCGGGGTTCGTTTTTCGGGTGTCTAAAATTTTTACGGGAAGATCATGTACTTTAGCGACAAATTTTGCGCTTAAAGTTGCAATCCCTGAAAGTCGTTGCATGAAATTCAGTATAATTCGCTCCGCTGATAAAATGCCTCGCATCGGACCTTGAATTTTTGCAATCAAACTTCCATGCTGTAATGATTCACCATCTTCCATAAGTGAAAACCATTCAGCTTCAGGGGCGATTTTTCGCAGTACCCTTTCGCCCGCTTCTATTCCTGCGAGAACCCCGTCTGTACGGCCTACCAAGGTTGCTTTGCCCATTAAATCCGCAGGCAATATTGCTTTACTGGTCAAATCCCCAGAAGAATCGAAATCCTCGGCGATTGCCATTTCAAGTAACTGGGTGAAAGCCTTGTCTTCAAAAGTG
>CALARU010000285.1 GCA_937888715.1 uncultured Planctomycetaceae bacterium
GTCCATGCTGGCCGAATCTTCTCGGGAATCAGCCTTTCCATTGCCCGCCCAAAATCTGCATTGATCACCAATGCATCACAGGCATGCTTTCCAGATTGGGTGTTGATGGAGACAGGCTTTCTACCTTGAAAATCAATCCCCTGCACATCTTCATTCAATAAGATTTCAACCCCAGCTTCGCGTGCTAGATTTGCCATCCCTTCGCTTACCGCATTACATCCTCCAATCGGATGATACACGCCATGTTCATATTCCAAAAATGAAAGAATAGAAAAAAGACTGGGGCAATTGAAAGGCGACATACCCAGATATTTGGATTGGAACGAGAACGCCAACCTTACCCGTGGGTCTGAAAAATATCGGCCTAGCTCGCCATCGAGTGATTTCCAAGGCCTTAATAAAGGAAGCAACTTCAACATTTTCATTTTGAAAAGGTCGCGCCAACCGTGGAAGGGGGTTTCCAGCGTGCTCTTAAACTCATTTAGTTTGATACGATTATCAGTCAAGAATTTAATAAAGTTGGCAGCGTCCTTGGGGCAGATCTTGGCAATCGCAGCTTCCATTGCAGGAACATCAGGCCGGGCCAGAATCTCGCCACCTTCTCCAAATACCAAATGGTATTGGGGATCTAGTCGAACCATCGGAATCTCTTTGAAGAGATCTTTGCCCATGGAAGCATAAATGCTTTTTAGAACTTGGGGGAAAAGAAAAAAAGTCGGTCCAAGGTCGAACTTAAACCCCCCAGACTCGAGGGAAGATGTTCTGCCACCTACCTTGCCCTGTTTTTCTAAAACCTTGACATGCAGTCCAGATTTCGACAACAAAATAGCTGCTGCAAGGCCTCCAGGCCCTGCTCCAATGATTATCACTTGTTTCTTCATAGCCACCTCCGTGGCATTTATAGCTTTCCCTAGCTTCATTTATTTAATATTACCTAATTTTCCTAGAAATTAGTAAGCTATTTTTCGCTTTTTGCATTGATCTTGCCTACCCATCATCTTTTAAGGTACTGATTAATTATTCTTTGATACTTACGCCTGCAAACACGGATGTTTTTTAGGCATTTATTTGGTCATGGATGATTTACGATGGCGCAACAAGAACTTCTTTGCCTTAAAAGCGTAAGCCTTAAGTACCGCGATACCCTTGCGGTTAAAAACCTTGACCTTGCCATTTATCCAGGCGAAATCCTTGGCCTACTAGGCCCCAATGGTTGTGGCAAAAGCACCACGCTTAACGCCATTGCAGGGAATCACGAACTCCACTCGGGCTGTATTTTGCTAGATGGACAATCCCACACCCAGCACCCGCTTAGTTACCGTGCCCAAATCGGTTTTGTTCCTCAGGAACTTGCCTTCTACGAAGAACTTTCTCCTTACGCCAACTTACGCTTCTTTGGCAACATCTACGGAATTCATGGTAATGATCTATCTCAAAGAATTGCTGAAGTTTTAAATCTGGTGCGGTTGGAAGACCGAGCCTGCATTCCAGCTTTTGGTTTTTCAGGAGGCATGAAACGAAGGCTTAATCTGGCCTGCGCCCTTATTCATAAACCTAAATTACTTCTACTCGATGAACCCACCGTTGGGCTTGATCCACCATCGCGGGAAGCTGTTTTTTCTTGCCTTCATAAACTTCGGGACGAAGGGTGCGCCATCGTTTACACCACCCATTACATCGAAGAAGTTGTACGACTTTGCAACAAGATTGGTTTCATGGCTCAAGGTTCACTGTTGTTTCATGGCACCTTGAAAGAATTCCAAACTCAGATAATCATGAAAGCTCTCACCAAGAAAATCAATACCACTACTCCCAATTATATTTACGAAGAAGATTACGATGCATCGCTAACAGATCAAAGCCTGCTGCGAAAAAATCAGGCTGAAGAAACGCATTCTCTTGAACAATATCTTCTAGAACTAAGTGAAATTAAGGTTGCCTGATGTTTAAACAACAACTAAATCTTCTTTGGATTCTTGCCTCAAAAGACATCCAGCTTTTTCTAGTCGATAAGAAAGCTGCAGCCCTTTGCTTCCTTGTGCCGATCATTCTCGCAAGCGGGTTTGGATATGTCTTTTCAAAACCATTGCAAAACGAAGACCTAAAACTACCGCTCTTAATCGTTCGAGAAGATAACAGCCCTCTTGCAATCAAACTCACCGATGCTCTGCTAAAAAGCCCCAAACTAAATGCTGCAATTGCTTCACGAGAAGATGCTTTAATTAAAATCGAAACGCGCACCGCTAAAATAGCTCTTGTCATCCCCAAAGATTTTGCCAGCCAAATAGCTCTAAAGAAAAAAGTCCCTGCTATCGAAATATTACATCACCCAAGTGCCTCATTAGAATCCAAGTGGGCCGAGGGTGTATTTACCGAAATCGCTTTTCACGAAGCAGCACCTGAACTACTTGGTTTCTGGTTGCCTGGCGCAGCTTCCTTGAAATTAGAAAGACCTTTCGAAGTAAAAAAAGAGCCCTACCCCGCGGGTATTGATATCACCCGACAAGCTTACAGCCATAGCTTCAGCGGAATGACCATGCAGTACCTCTTATTCTGGGGTATGGATTGCGGACTACTATTATTACGCGAACGCAGGCAGGGAATCTGGAAACGCCTTAAAGCAGCTCCCATCCCCCTTCCTACTCTTCTTGGGGGTAAGATTATTGCTACAGCACTCATCGCACTCACCCAAATCCTTTTTACCTTTAGCTTTGGAAGCCTTGTTTTTGGTGTCGCAATCAATGGCTCCGTTTTTGGCTTCATCCTCATGGCCACCGCAACCGCAGTGCTTTCTGCTGCAACTGGATTATTGGTAGCTGCAATTGGTGGCACCGAAAACCGCGCACGAAGCATGGCAATACTTTCGATTCTCAGTCTCTCTATTCTCGGTGGGCTTTGGTTGCCTTCCTTCATGCTTCCTCTTTGGGTCCAAAATTTCTCTCTTCTTCTTCCTACCACTTGGATGATCAAAGGATTCGAAGGTGTCATTTGGCAGGGCATGGGCCTGCTTGATGCAACTTATTGCGCACTTGTTACACTTTTTTTTAGTGCAATCTTCATTGGTTTCTCAATCTTGAAATTCCAATCAACAAACCAACATACCTCCACCGACGGAGTTGGCTCATGCAATTAAAACCAATGCTGATCATCTTCTCTGTGCTTTCGTATGCAACATCGTTGAATGCTGAGGTATTAATCTACAGGCCCGTTACTGTTCCAAGAATAGAGATGGAAGACCAGTTTCAAAAACCATACAGGCTCGATAATTACAAAGGGGATGTGGTCATATTGCTTTTTGGTGATAAAGAAGGTGCAGATGCAAACAAAATTTTAGGCCAGACGATTCATGAATCTTTTCATCCACAAGCCAAAGGCAAGAATCCTGGGCAGGCACGCTTTGCTCCCGTTCTTGAAATCGTCAATCAACCACCGGGTACCCGCGCTCCCGAAGTTCATACCATTGCTGTAGCAAGCATTGGGAAAGTTCCAAACCTCATTAAAGTTTTCATTCGAAATCAATTTCAAAAAGCCTCTCCCGAGGTTCCGGTATGGTTAGATTTTAACGAAACCATGCGCACCACTTTTAAGTTCAAACCTTCTTCCGCAAATTTGGTGGTCATCGATCCCCGAGGCAACCTTCGCCTGAGCGCCAGTGGTAACCTTACCCAAGCCGAATTTACCGATCTGGTGAACGCCATCGAGGGTATCAGGGTGGAATCTGTAAATGCTCAAATCATGCCAAAAGCCCCATAATAATGCCTAGATTAGATTGGTATTCTGCTTTTTCGCTTTAAAATCGGAACTTTTACCCTGATAATGGGTCTAAATAATAGTTTCTTTTCATTACTTTTTGCAGTGATCAAACAATGTACCTTAAATACGCTTCCTTCAGTTTGATTTCCTTGGTCTTTTTGGCAATCTCAACCTCCGTTCAAGGTCAGGATGGCAATAAGAACAAATCCAACGAGACTTTTTCCAAAGCCAATATTTCGAAGATTCAAGGCACGCAATTCACTGCAAGGGTATCTTTAGATCCAAACAGTAAAGCCATCACCGTACAGATTCCCAACCAAAAAGTTGTCAACAAAAACGATAACGACAACAATAAAAATGATAATAATAACAACAAGCCCAAGAATTCAAAGTCTAAAAATGGGCAGAAGCAAGCAGCACAAGCAAAACAAATCCAGATGTTGAAGTCGATGAAAGTTGTAACCGAGTGGGTTGAAATTGAAATCCCCATCAAGGAAACAACAAAAATCAGAACTAAGACGCCTCTTCAAGTTTATGATGACAAAGGATACATCAAAAAATACAGCCCTGAAGAACTTAAAACACTTAAAGGTAGCAACCCTAATATGCCGGGATATGAAGTGAAATTAGATGAGTTAACCCCAGGCGCAGTTGTCGAAGTCACCTTAAATAAATCCCCAGCAAATAAAGATAATAAGAAAGATGATGATAAGGTTTTTGCTACCATGATTATGGTCATAGGCAAAGATGCTACATTCAAGCTACCTGTCGACAATTCAAAAACCAAGAAGAAGTAGCATCTACTAAACCTCAACTGAGAACTTAAACACAAGTAAAAGAGGGGCGGAGAGCCTTACTCGCTTGCCTTTCTGAGGGGTTAGAGAGCAAGGTGGTCGGAGATATAAAACAACGAAATCATGGGAAATGTGCTAATGATGGAGACGGAAAAGCCCCCCAAAACATCTACCCATCTTTTGATAAAAAAGTGGTATAATAATTCTGAAAGGAAATCTAACAATGGCCACTGTTACAATTTTAGAAGCACAATCTACACTTTCGGATCTTATCCACAGGGCCACCCTTGGTGAAGAAGTGGTGATAACTGAAAACAACCTACCCATAGCGAGGCTTGTTCCGGAATCGGTTTTACCTTTAAAGAAACCCCGCCTGGCTGGAACTCTTCGAGGAACCGTGCTGCATATGGCGCCTGACTTTGACGCCCCGCTTGAAGACTTCAAGGAGTACATGGAGTGAGGTATTTATTGGATGCCCACGCCCTGATATGGTTCGTTGATCAGGATCATCTGCTAAGCCCCAATGCGCATGCGATAATGTCAAACTCAACCAACGATTTGGTTTTAAGTGCTGCAACTATTTGGGAAATAGGGATCAAAGTTGGTTTGCAAAAATTACCTCTATCGATGCCATTTAAGCAATGGATGAACAAAGCAATTGCGGATCTTGGAATAGTAATTCTGCCAATCACCGTGGAATATATAGACAAACAGATTGGCCTGCTTCATCACCATCGGGATCCGTTTGACCGCATTTTGGCTTCCCAAGCGGTTGTCGAAGGAATACCACTCCTTAGCAAAGACGCAACTTTCGATAACTATGGAGTTGTGCGCATCTGGTAAAAAATATCCATGCATTATGTTTCGTCAAGAAAAACTGATTAACTACCCTATCGTGGGCAAACTGTTGAAGTCACCTTAAATAGATCCCCCGGAAATAAAGATGATAAGAAAGATGACGATAAGGTTTTTGCTACCATGATCATGGTCATAGGCAAAGATGCTACAT
>CALARU010000286.1 GCA_937888715.1 uncultured Planctomycetaceae bacterium
AACCTAGCTATCTAATCTTACTGAATTTCACCCATCTTTCAATAAACACTCATGATTAGGGTAAAGTTTCGCTAAATAATTAAAGATAAGCACTGAGTGTTTTTAAATGTTGGTTATTTAAAATTTGATTTAATGAAGCTATTTCCGCCAAAAGCGGTAAGATTTCATAGAAGAAGTTGTTAGTGAACAGCTTGTTTGACTTCGTTTTTTGGCACCCCAATGTCTTCATGGTTTCTTCATGATCCTGTTTTTCTTCTTTTATTGCCTGTTTTGGCAATCCCTTGGTTTGATTTTAATAAAAATGCCAAGCCTTTCCCTTTTCCAGGCTGTTATCTACTTCAAGACGCACCTAACAAAATAACGAGGATGGGGTGGTTGAGCAGAACTTCTTTTGGCGCTTGCCTTTTGTTTCTTATTCTTGGCTTGGCCCAACCTTCAAAAATTATCAAAGACAGTTCTGTTAAAATAGAGGGTTTGGCTGTTGAGTTCGTTCTCGATATCAGTGGCAGCATGTCTGAAAACTTGATTTTGGAGCAAGGTCAGCCCATTTCAAGGTTAAATCTTGCCAAGGAAAATATCCATTACTTTTTGCAGGGTAAAAGTCCGAATTTTTCCACCAATTCTTTTAAGCAGAATTATGAAGGTCGGGCGGGGGATTTTATTGGTTTAGTGGCTTTTGCATCTCGTGCCCGCTTGCTTGTGCCCTTAACTTTGGATCACTCCGCTTTTTTATCGGTGCTAGACAAATTAGAACCTAAAAAAGTCCCAGGCTCTTCTGAAACCAACATCGCTGATGCCCTCACTTTAGCTATCGATAAATTACAATCCCTTGCAGAACAACGAAAATTGATTCTTCTATTAACTGATGGCGAACAGAATGTGGTAACTCCCTTTTCAGGTTTGAATCCAATCGATCTTGCAACCCTCGCTGCAAAACTAAATATCGCAATTTATACTCTTAATGTTGGTTATTCAACGGGGGATAAGCTTTTTGAAGACACTGCTTCTTCTGAAGAAAAAGAAAAGCGAAGGCAGGCGCAGGAGGGCTTAAGGCAACTTGCCCAAATAACCAATGGATTGGTATTGAATGCTTCAGACGAAAAAAGCATGGCAGAGGCGTTTCAGAAAATCGGGCAATTGGAGCAGCAGTCGCGCCTTTCCTTGTATTCTAAACCAGTGCAGGATTTTTCCCCCTGGTGCTTTTTCGTAAGTTTGTTTTTTTGTGGATTGGGCATCTTTTTAGCTGGCAGCCGCTGGCAAAGGATTAGTTGACCCATGAACAATATCTTTGAGCATCCTTGGTTATTATTGGGCTTGTTTCCCTTGGTTTTCGTAGTGATTGCGTTGCACCGAACCCAACAAAAACTTGCTGTAAGCCTGGCCTTGTGGGTTCCTCCTAGAAGCATCAGACCCGTGTCTTTGATTTGGTTTATCAGGCAGAATCTTTTCTTGATGGGGGGTATGTTACTTTTGGTTTTAGCTGCTGCTGGCCCGTTGCTTCCTAATAAAAAAGCCGCCGGATTTGAAACAAGGCATGGGTTGGTTGTCATCGCATTAAAGGCGAATGAAAAATCAACACAAGCTTCGATTAATTTGCAATCTAGATTACTCTCCCAAATACAAAAAGAACATTTCCTAAGGGAAGGTGGCAGAATAGGATTGATACCTTACGGCGGGGAAAGTGATATTTTTTGCCCACTAACTTTGGATCCGGAGTTTTATGATTATGTGGCATCATCATTGAAAATGGTTTCTAGAGAAAGTCCAAAATCTGATATTATAGACGGAGGTGTTTCATTGATTGAAGCGCTAAAAAGCGCATTTGAAACATTACAAAATCAAACTTTAAACTCTAAGCAGATGGTTATTATTTTATTTAAAAACTCAGGTAGGGAAGAATCAATTCGGGATGCTTTAATTCATGCTAATATCCCCTCTGATATTGGATTGACATTAGTGTTTCCTGAGGCAATAAAAGTGCCCGAAATTTTTAGTTCTTATTGTGAAAGTCAAAAGGCCCGAGCTGTGGCGCTGGGTTCTAAAGTTATTCCGGAAGGTCGTGTTTTAGATGTTCTGAAAAAAGGGAATTCCCGCGATGGTTTTATTCAAGATGCGAAATTAGTTTATGGTGCAGCGCCTGCTTTGTTTGCCTTTCCCGGTTTACTTTGCCTTTTGTTGGCTTTTATGTTCCCTCCTAATGTTTCGGCATTAGTTCGCCAATTAGGCAACTGGGGGAATAAATGAATTCAATTATTATTACCATGGTGCTTGCAGGAGTTTTTTTTCAAGGGCAGGAAGACCAAGAGGTTGTGCAGGGCATTGCGTTCTTTGAAAAGGGCGATTTTAAAAACGCTCTGAGATGTTTATCCAACAGCATACCTAGGGCCCGTGATGTTGCTCAAGCATCTTGGTACTTGTCATTATCTAATATTGCGATCTCTAAAAAAGTAGATGCAACAGAGAAAGAAGTACTTCTTGAGATTGCATCGGGGTTGCTAGAAAATCTTGCAGGTTCTGCTTCGATTTATGAGGTGGGTGCAGCTATTGGTTTTAATGATTGTGTGTTGCAAACTTCCCGTATTCGGAAATTGCCTTACCTTCTCAAAGCCAATGAACTGCTCAAAAAAGCACGAGAAACCCAAGAAGTTTCTAATGTTGATTTAATGAATATCAACAAAAGGATTACTTATAACTTGTTTCTGATTGCGCAATTTGAGGATTCTGCAGATCAATCTTCCCAATTAAAATCAAACGAAGGTGGCAAGAATCAGGGAGATAAAAATTCGCAGACGAAATCTGCAGAGGATAAAAACAAAGGTGGTGTTTCTGATAAGGAGCCAGATAATTCTAAAGCGAAAAAGACGGATAAGAAAGCAGAGGGCTTGACGGATAAAGTTCAGGCGGGCGCGGGGAATCTTGATCTGCTCCCTTATCGGGCGAGTTTGCAGAATCTGAGCAAGGAAGATGCTGCAAAATTAATCAGGGATGCTGCAAAGAAAGTTAGGCAAGCTGCGGGCGAGGATCCACCTTAATGCAGGCTATGAAAAATATTTCTGCTCTATCTCTTTTTTTATGCTTTTGCGCTTTTTCGCAGGGTGTAGATAGAGTTGATTCTTTGGCACCTTGGATTCCTAGAAATCTGCCTGATGGCATGCAATTTAGTGGTGCGGTAGGATCCCGTTTTCGTATTAGTGCCTTGGTTAAAGATGCGATTATCAACCCCGGTTCTGCATTTGATTTTGAAGTTGATATTCAGGCGACTGGAAGGGTGTTGTTGCCCCCGGGTGAATTTGATTTTGAATCGATATTTGCGGGCAATGCTTCTTTTAAGGTTGAGGTTTTGCCTGGGCTAACTCAATCTGGTGCGAAACGATGGCGCTATTTTTGCAGGATTTGGCCTTTGGAAGAAGGTAAATTAGAAATCCCTGAAATTCCCTTTGCTTACATCAACCCGGATATCCCTTGGCCTAATAAACAATTGATGCTGGACTTTTCTGATTCAATTAAAGTAGAGGTTTTGCAGAGGAAGGTTTTTGCTGTTAGTTTACGCGGGCCAGATGTTGTTTTTGATGCTGATGGATTACGGAAATCGCCTTGGCTGAACTCTGTAAAGGGGGTTGGTTTAACAGAATTTGTCTGGATGTTTTTGACTCCACCATTTGTGGGAATCATTATTTGGAGCGTTGCAAAATACCGCGCCAGTATGGAATTGCTTAATGCCAGAGGGCGAGCTTTTTGGGTGCTCGAAAACCTGACAGCTCTAAAACATAAAACCGATTTACTTCAGGCAGAGGGCGTATTTAAATTGATGCAGGAATATTTACATAGTTCTTTTGGTATGTCGGGGGTGGTGACCAGTGCTGAAATTATAAACGGGCGATTTGATAAGTTCTTGAATCACAATGATTCCCAGCAATTTTCAAAGTTTTTTAGTGATATTGAAACGCTTAAATTCAATCCCGATCTTTCGAAAAATGATTGCGACCTCATTGATCAAGCAATTGCTTGGATTCGCATTTTGGAGGTTAGGCGATGAACCTTGGAATGCTAGTTTTCATTTGTTTAGCCTTTCCTTGCCAGCATGCGCAGGAAGATTTTGATCAAGCTCGAGATTTTTATAATCAAGGTTTGGCTTTGAAGAATGATGCGAATCAAGCTGCCCCTTTTTTTAAACTATCATCAGACGCCTTTAGGAAATGTGCGGGCCATTTGTCTGAAACACCTACTTTTTTTCGTGAATGGTCTGCCGCAGAGTTGTTAGCAGCTAATCCTGCCCATGCGTTGATGGTTTCTAATCAAGGATTGCGCTTGTATCCTTGCGATTCCCAACTCTTAAAAATAAGCGATTGGCTCAAACAAGAATTGGCACTTGATACGGGAAGTATTCCAGCTTCGTTTAAAGTTTTAGGGTCTCGCAATATTATTGCTCTTTTAGGGGTGTTTAATTTAATTGGTTGGATTGCTATTTTTCTTGCTAGGAGCCGATTGCGGAAACTAGGTCTTTTTCTCGTGTGTGGTTGCATGCTTGGAGCTGGTGCGGTTATTCAAAAGTCAGATGTTATTCATAACTTGCCTTTTAAGGCGATTGTGGCTGAGAAACTACTTTTTTTAAAAGTAGGTAATGATCCTACCTACCCTAATCATTCTGGGCCTGCTCTGAAGCCTGGCACCGCGATTAAAGTTTTGGATCACCAGGGGGATTGGTTTCTGGTAAGTACTGCGACTGGGCGATTTGGCTGGGTAATGTCTTGGGATATACTAATTGATTTGGGCAATTAATAATTATTGCTGTTATAGCTTGGGTTTCTTTATTAGAATAATCAAATCTAATTCTCAATGTCGGGCTAGATTTGAGGAGTATCTAAAGGTGTCAACGGATAAAATAGGCGAATATCTTAGTCAGTTTAACCATGCTCGCAAACAAATGGTGGAGCAGTTAGGCCGAGTTATCATCGGGCAAACGGATGTTATAGATCAAATCTTGGCAGCTATTTTTACGAAAGGGCATTGCCTTTTAGTTGGCGTTCCCGGTCTTGCCAAGACCCTTATGGTTAGTTCGTTAAGTCAGATTTTGGATGTTTCATTCCGCAGGATTCAATTCACCCCTGACCTTATGCCTTCGGATATTACTGGGACTACGGTTCTTGATGAAAAAGAACCAGGGAAAAGGGAATTCCGCTTTGTCAAAGGCCCTGTCTTTACCAATATTCTTCTTGCGGATGAAATTAATCGCACTCCACCTAAAACGCAGGCAGCACTTTTGCAGGCGATGGCGGAAAGGGAAGTCACCATCGGGCAGGAAACGCATAAACTCCCCGATCCTTTCTTTGTGATTGCAACGCAAAACCCGATCGAGCAGGAAGGTACTTACACCCTTCCTGAAGCGCAGCAAGACCGTTTTATGTTTAATATTTATGTTGATTACCCCTCCTTTGAGGAGGAAAAGAAGATTCTTACGCAAACCACCAAGGATGAAGTTCACGAGTTAACCAAGGTGTTGAGCAGTAAAGCTATTATTAATTTGCAGAAGTTGGTGCGTGGAGTGCCCGTTGGTGATTATGTGGTGGATTATGTTGCCCGGTTGGTGCGAAGTACACGCCCTGGATTAGATGCCCCAGATTTTATCACGCGTTGGGTGGATTACGGTGCGGGGCCTCGTGCTGGCCAGTTTTTAATTCGTGCAGGCCAGGCATTTGCTGCTATGGATGGGCGCTTTAGCGTGTCTATAGATGATATTAAGAAAGCTGCTGTTCCGGTTCTTAGGCACAGAGTTGGGGCTAACTTTCAATCGCAAGCCGAGGGCAAGCGCAGTGATGATATTGTGAAACAATTGCTGGCGCATATTGGCGAGCCTGAAGTTTCGAAGTATGATCGTGGGACTGGCAGATCTAGGCCTACTTCCCCGATGAAAAGGCCTGAGTTTTAGTTCATTACCTTCCTATGTGATCTGCTAATTTCAAGGAGAATAGAATGTTTAGTTATGACTTCAAAAAGACATGCGTTTTTGGGTTTGGAGCACTTGGCTTGGGATTGTCTCTTTACCTGCTCAATGTTGATGAAAAGGCCATTGCTGCAGCTCCAGATAAGCCTGATTTCGAATTCGCTTTGCCCAATAAGGCTTGGATGAAGTCTGATGCGGAACAAGTTCCCATCGTGTTTTTGAATCGCTCGCAAAATGCTGCAGAGTGGGACAAACTTACATCTTTTTGGAATGAAGGAACCCAGACGGTTGCGGATGTAATTACGGGGAAAAAATCAGAGATGGCGGTAGTTAAAATCAAGGTGCCTCTTGGCTTGACTCAAAACCCACCGGTTCCTGTGGAAAATTCCATGACGGTTGCTAAGTGGAATCTTGGTAAGAAGATTTATTTCGATAAGATTATTTCTTCAAACAATACTGTTTCCTGCGCTTCCTGCCATAATCCTAAAATGGGTTTCACAGACCAATCTATGGTTTCGATTGGGATCAATGGAAATCTTGGTGGCATGAGCGCCCCTTCGGTTTATAACTCGGCTTATAGTTTATTACAGTTCTGGGATGGTCGTGCTGCTACATTAGAAGCTCAATCCCAAGGGCCACCGCAAAATCCTTCCGAAATGTTTGATGGCAAGGGTAATGCTTGGGATGCAGCGGTTGAAAGGCTGAGAGCCAAGCCCGAGTATGTTGCGATGTTCAAGGAAGTTTTCGGAACACTGCCCACCCGCGATGGTGCTGCCAAAGCCATGGCTGCTTACGAACGCACCGTTCTTACTGGTAATTCCATTCATGATCGTACTGAAGTTGCAATGCGAACAAGAGTTGGAGAAGAAGAAACAGGCAAGTTCGAAGTGCTTGCAAAGGATTATGAAAAAGTGCTATCCGAAGCAATTGCTGCCAAGGATTCCAGCGCTTTAGAAGCACTAGGCGTAAAGGGTGCAGATAAAGCTGCTACCTCTGAACTTGCTCGAAGCATTAATAATGGCAGGATCTTGTTCAATGGCAAAGCTCGTTGCAATGGGTGCCATGTTGGCGATAGTTTTTCTGATAGCCAGTTCCATAATTTGGGTGTGGGCGCTAAAGCAGGAAAGTTGCCTGAAGGTATGTTGGGGCGATTTGGAGCTCAGCCAACAGGTCAGAAAAATCCTGAACTTGTAGGTGCTTTTAAAACCCCTCACCTTCGTCAGCTTCTTGCCACTGCCCCTTACATGCATGATGGCAGCCTTAAAACCCTGGAAGAAGTTGTTGATTTTTATGAAAAGGGCGGCAATGTAAACCCTTTCTTGGATGTTCGCATGCGTGATTATGCCAGCGAAAAAGCCTCGGGACCTAAGGCCATCAAGCCTTTGGTGTTGGGCCTTACTCCTTTTGAAAAGAAGGATTTGGTTAACTTCATGAAGGCACTAAACGGCGAAGTTGCTGAAGCGATCGTTGTCGATCCTTCGAAGTTTGCCAAGTAATTTATCAGGTTTAATTGAGGGAGGCATTTCATGGCTGGATGGTTCAGGGTGTTTCTGTTGCAAGAAGAGGGCCCCGAACCATTTAGGATAATGGAATGCCTTCAGTCGTTGATACCTGAAGTTAAGGGTAAATTTCGGACTGATGAGGATGGCTGGTTTCAGTTGATTCTTGATCATTCTTCGATTGGTGAATTGACTATAGATCATTTTCTGACTTCAGAAAAAGGCGTTCGTGCAGAGATCAACACTTGGGCTGCATGGCTTGAAAGCAAACAGCGGCTTGATTTAATGGAACGAATCATCCAAGTTAAGCAAATTTTCTCTTTCGAAGTTACTCCCGAGATGGAAGATAATGCTTCAGATACCCTTGTTTTTAAGCGTATTGCGCTTGGATTAGCAGCTTTGGCACAGGGGTTTGTTCATATCGATGCTGTTGGGTTTTTGGAGCCTGACGGTACTCTTTTGATTGAAGATGAAGATGCCATCAGAGCGGATTTGAAATGAACTCTTCCGAAAAATTCCTCAAGCCTGAAGTCATCAATCAAGTTTCGAGGCTCGATTTACGCGCCAAGTTTATTGTTGAAGGTTTTCTTTCGGGGTTGCATGCCAGCCCTTTTCAAGGCTTCAGCGTTGAATTCTCCGAACATCGCAAGTACGCACCAGGCGATGATATCAAAGACATCGATTGGAAGGTTTACGCCAAGACTGAAAAATATTATCTTAAGAAGTTTCAGGCTGAAACCAATATGATGGGTTACCTCGCAATCGATCAAAGCGCTTCGATGGGGTATACCTACAGGCAGGATCTAACTAAGTTTGAATATGCAACATGCCTGGCGGCAGCGCTGACTTACCTCATGATCAACCAACAGGATCCCGTGGGATTGGTCACCTTTGGGGAAAAGCTCAAAGCTTGGTTGCCACCTCGCAGCAAAAGAACGCAGTTTTCTTCTGTTCTTTCTGTTCTTTCAAAGCTGGTGCCCGAGGGTATCACCGATTATGGCTCATGCATGAACCAGCTTACTTCCCTGATTAAAGGGAAAAGCTTGATTATGATATTTAGCGATCTTCTTGCAGATCCTGAACCGATCATTAAATCAATCCACCAACTTAGGCATCGTGGACATGAGATCATTCTTTTTCATATTCTTGATGAAGCAGAAGCGAATTTTCCTTTTGATGGCATGGTTGAATTTGAAGATGTTGAAACCCCGACGGTAGTTACTGTGGATGCCTATGGCATGAAGGATGATTACCTTGCGGCGGTTAAGCAGTTTAGGGAGAAATACAAGGATGAGTGTTTACGCAGTGGTTGTGATTATGTTGCGATCGACACGAGCGTAAACTTCGACAAGGCTTTGATGGAGTATTTGCTGCAAAGGCAAAGACGGTTCTGATTTGTATTTTTGTCTGGGTTGCCCTTGGGAAACAAAAAGGTTGTTGAGTTTGAAAATTACTTGAACCATTTCTAGGATCTTGAACCATTTCCCGGTAGTATGTGTGCATGAGTTTGAGTAGGTGCCCCTTCGCTTAAGTGGTTTTAGCATATGGGTTTTGTTCACGGATATTTGCTTGCTGGTTTGGCAATGGTAGCGTTGCCTGTGCTTTTCCATCTTCTCATGAAGCAAAAGCCCAAGCGGATCAAGTTTCCTGCAATTCGATTTCTTCTTCAAAAGCAAAACAAAAACCAGCGCAGAATGAACATTCAACACTGGTTGCTTTTACTTTTACGTATGTTGGT
This sequence comes from uncultured Planctomycetaceae bacterium, assembly GCA_937888715.1. Taxonomy (GTDB): domain Bacteria; phylum Planctomycetota; class Planctomycetia; order Gemmatales; family Gemmataceae; genus UBA969. The sequence continues at coordinate 9,179 of CALARU010000286.1, forward strand.
GGTGGCTTTGATCTGTTTGGCGTTATCACGGCCCAGAATTACCATGGGTGACTTTTCATTTGGCAGGGATCAGCAGATTGCTGCGATCATGATTTTTGATTCCACCCCCAGCATGGATTATAAAATAGGCGATAAATCCAGACTTGATGAAGCTCGCTTTCAAGCCAGTAAGTTCCTTGACGAAATTTCTCCTGATAGCAAAATTGCTGTCCTAGACCTTGCTGCCAGTTTGGAAAACGCAAAACCTGCAGCTCAAGAATGGTTGCCCGGAAGAAGGCAGGTCGAGCAAAAACTCGCAGAATTAAAAACCCACCCTGCAGGAACAACCCTCGCTTCTCAGGTTAATTATGCATACAGGTTGTTGCAAACCCTTGGCGAAGGTGAAGGTGTGCCTCCTAAGTTTATCTTTATTTTTTCAGATCGAACCGCTCAATCATGGAATGGTATGGAAGGTGGGGGCGTAGTTATCCCGAAGGATGTATCTACGGTTTTCATCGATGTTGGTGAAGATAATCCTGCAGAACTTGCAATCGAAAAAATGACGGTTGAGCCTGCAGTTGTAGAACCGGGCGGCAGTATTAATGTCAGAATGTTTTTACGATCGACGGGGATTGATCATAAGGCTTTGATAAGTTGTTCGATTGAAAACCTGCCCGCAGATATGAAGATTGCGGATAAGAAATCCTATCTTTGCCCGAAAGGTGTAGCTACCGAGGCGTTGTTTGAATTGCCCGTACCCAAGCTGGAAAATTTGGAAGCTGGGCCTCAGTATTTTCAAGTGGTTGCGAAGCTAGCCTCCACCGATGCTTGGGAAGCGAATGATAAACGGTATGCAACTTTTCAGGTTAGGCCAAAGCCTGGGGTGCTAATCCTTGCAGAAGATACAAAAAAACCTCGGATCATCAGGGCCGCACTCGATGCTTTGGGCTCCTTTAAATCGGAGACAAGAGTTTTGCAGGGCGTGCCTAAATTGGATGATCTTTCTTCTTTCAAAACGGTTGTCTTGTTTCAAGTTAACAAGCTGGATCCTGCGGTTTTGCAGAAGTTGCTGGCATATGTAAAGGCTGGTGGTGGCTTGGCGGTTGTGCCTGCGCCTGGCATGAATTTAGAATCCTATGGCACAGCAGAAGCCAAAGAACTTTTGCCTATAACTTACACTTCTTTTGAACGAATTTCCTCAGGAAAGCAGGGGTATTGGCTTGGTGGATTCGATAGCGCCAATGCTCTTACTGCGCCTTTTAAAGATTGGATTGCGTCTGCTGATCCGGATTTTAATCGCCCAGAACTTCGCCCTTTTGTATTGGGGCGATGGAAAGTTAAGCCTTCGGAAGATTCCAGCATTCTTGCAAGTTACATAATTGATGGCGCCCTTGCGGATGCTGCACTGATCGAGAAAAGTTTCGGATCTGGAAAAGTTGTTGCGTTCACTACGCCCTTGGATGGCAGCAAAATGGAAGGCAATCGGTTTTACAATAACTATTGGCAGGATTCCTCTTTTGGCTTGGTGCTTTTGGATCGAACTGCGAAGTATCTAGGGGGCGAGAGTCGACTTCCTGAATTGCAATTTCTTTCGGGTCAACCCGTAGTCATCCAGTTGCCTGCACCGCCTTTGAAAACCCCTTTGCAGCTTCGGGGCCCGGGTTTGAGTGCTACAGAGAGTTTGATTAATTTGGGTGAAAATCGCGGACCTTTGGTTTTGAGGCAGGCGGTTGAGCCGGGAAATTATCAACTTCTTGATAACAAAGGAAAAGAGCTTTCTTCTTTTAGTCTTAATATTGCAGCGGAAGAATGTTACCTCGAAAAGATTGCGATTGAAAAGGTGGAAGAGTTATTTGGCAAGGGATCGGTTGTACCTTTGGGCAAAGATGCTGATTTGACTGAGCGTATCAGACAGAATTACAAGCCACCCTTAGAGTTGATGCCTTGGCTGCTTTTGCTGCTGCCTTTTATTCTTACGATGGAAAGTTTTGCAGCGAACAAGTTTTATAAAAAGGAACCACTCCCTGCATGAAAATGCTTGTATCTACTGCTGAATTGCGGAGGCCTTCCCTATGGATTGGGTGATTGATCCGCTATGGCCATGGTCCACTGCAATGGGAATGCTTGGGGCATTGCCCCTGCTTTCAGTGCTTATGCCCTTGGTGATAATATTGGCGGTGGCGGTAGGCTTACCAGCGGCGTTTCCGTTATTGGCAAGTCGAGGTAGCAGGATAATTGCTTTGGGGGGTGGGATGATTTTGGTGGTTCTTGCAATGTTATGGACTGCATTGCAGGGGGCGCTGGGCGGTGGTGGATTGATGATGGGTTTTCGAGCGGTGGGTGGTTTGATGTTTTTCGCCCTTCCTGCATTGCTTATGGGCATCACGATTTGGACTTACATTGGAATTCCTCGAGCTACTACTTCTAGGATAGGAATTATTCTTTTTGTTCGGTTGCTTGCGATGATGCTGGCTTTTTTGGTGGCTTTCAGGCCATCGCTTGCGATCTTTGACAAACAATCTGTTCGCAGCATCATTTATTTGCTTTTGGATTCTTCGGAGAGCATGACGATTCTTGATGAGGCGGATCAAACATCACGATGGGATCATTTGCAGCAGGTGTTGAAAGATAACGACCCACTTTTAAAAAAACTTCAGCTTCAAGATACCGAGGTTAAAACCTTTCAGTTCTCTTCCCAATTATCAGATTTTGAACTTGAGAAGCCTGGCCTTCCTTCGGGTAAAACCACGGATGTTGGCAATGCACTTAAAGGAATGGTTGACAGAACGGTTGGGCAAGATAAATTCCGTGGGTTGTTGCTTTTTAGCGATGGTGCAGATAATGGAACTTCGAGGCAGCCTGCTCTTCCTTTGGCTCAGCGGTTGCGTGACCTCTCGCTGAATGTTCATTCGTTTGCTTTGGGAAAACCGACTACAACTGCAGGCCAGACCGATCTTGCGCTTGTTTCCATTTCCACTGAACCGACGCCTATTATTCCGCTCGGGGGTGAGATCAGTGTGAAAGTCAGTTTGAATGCTCCGGGGTTTGAGAATGCCTTGGTGGGTGTACGACTGCTTTTGGATGGAGTGCCTGTGGTTGCAAGGATTTTTCAAGATGATGCTGAAGTAAAAATTGCAGGGGTGCCCGGGCATACCATTCAGCTTAAGCGGGCAGAGGGCAATGAAATTTTGATCAGGCACAGGCCTCTTGGCACTTTGGGTGAGGTGAAGGTTACGGTTCAGGTTGGCGATCCGAGGCGTGATTTTATGCCTTTACCCGGGGAAATCAGTGCTGCAAACAATCAAATTGATACTTATGTTACGGTTGTTAAAGAGGGCACTAGAGTTCTTTTGGTCGATAAATTGCGCGCTTGGGAGCCTCAGTTTATTTGCGATGCCCTCGGTAAGGATTCTAAAATCAGTCTTTTCCCGGTTTGGCTTCGGGGCAATGACAAGCCCGATGACGATGTTCGGGATCTCTTTCGTTTTGATCAACGTAATTATGACGCAATTATTTTTGGCGATGTCACTGCTGCACAAGTGAAGGTTTTGGGGAATAATGTGCTTGAGCAGATCGAACGCATGGTCTTTGATAAAGGCACCGGGTTTTTAATGTTGGGCGGTTACAGCACTTTCGGCAACTCCGATTGGAAGGGCACTCCTATCGAAAAACTTCTTCCCGTTATGCTTGATGTTCAAGGGCAGATTGATGCGCCCGTAAAAATGGTCCCTACCGATGACGGGCTAAGAAGGTATTCTTATATCCTTAAAATCTCTAATCAGATCGCAGGTGCTCAGGGGGCTTGGGCCAAGCTTAAGGAGTTGGATGGCCAGACCAAATTAGGCAGTTTAAAGCCTGGCTTATCTTCTGTGCTTGCGGAATCTGGTAATAAGGATCCTTTGCTTGTTACTCAGAATTATGGGAAGGGTCGAACCTTGGCCTTCGGGGCGGATACTTCTTACAAATGGATCCGCGATCCTGAATCTAGGCAAAATCATTCGCGATTTTGGGCTCAGATGGTTCGCTGGCTTGCAAGGCAGGAAGAGATGGAGGGCAGTGTTATTGTTATCCCTGATTCTAGGCGCATCCCCGCCAACACTGAACTTGGCTTCCGGGTAGCTCTTCGCGGTAAAGATGGCAATGAGTTGGAAGCTGGCAAATATCAGGTTCAAGTTTTTGGACCTGATGGTAAAGCGGTTCGCGTTCCAACTTCCAAAAAGGGTACGGAAGAGCTTGGTGTATTTTTGAACTCTGAGTTATCTGGTGAATATAAAATTGAAGTTGAAGCTGAGGGCAAAGACCCTAGCGGGGAAGTGATTGCGGGGAAATCTTCTGCGCGCTTCATGGTTTATGATGAAGATCTTGAAATGACTCGCAGGGCTGCAGACCATGATTTGTTGAAGAACATCGCAACAGCGGGTGGCGGAACTTTCCAACGGGTTGAAGAATTGAAAACTTTCCTGCAAAAGATGCTAAATGAACCCCCCCTGACTGAAAAAGCTGGGGGCAAATATTACCCCGATTGGAAATCCAACATCGGGTCTCCTATTTATGCTTTTATCATGATCTTTTTTATTGGCATCGTTGCTACCGAGTGGTTGCTCCGCAGGTGGTGGGGTTTGGTCTAAGAAAAGCAAGAATATTTGAAATTTCCCAGAGCTCTCCCATTTAGCTAATCTAAATGCAAGAAATCCTCTTGTTTTGGACGTAAGCACATGCAGTTTAATGCTTTACGTTTACAATCATGCTTGTTTTGATGGTTTAGGTCAAGGGGTTTTTGGTAGGTTGTTACGGTTGTAGCGAAAAGATCTTGGCATTCCTGCAAATGCCTTGTGGAAGAGTGCGCTATGGGGCGTTATGATATTATCTTCCAGTCAGGGTTGGCTGGAGTTGCCAAGGATGGCTAATGAGGTCAGGCAGTCCGTTTGTATTCCGTAACTTTGTGGGGAGGTGGCGGGGTGTTTAATTGCTCAAAGGGTCTTCGGCGATGACGATTAGGCCGCAAGATCTGGGTGACCCGTCTTTCCGTAGCGATCTGGGTCTCGAATACAATTATTTGGCAGGGGCGATGGCTAATGGCATTGCTTCGGTCGAATTAGTTGCAGCAATGGCACGCACCGGCATGCTTGGTTTTTTTGGTGCTGCTGGCCTTTCTCTTTCCCGCGTTGAAGATGCAATCCAGCGTTTAAAATCTGAAGTACCCAACAAGCCTTTTGGCTTTAATCTTATTCACAGCCCCAATGAACCCCGTCATGAAATGGCGATCGCTGAGCTTTTCCTGCGCGAAGAAATTCGCTTGGTCGAAGCTTCCGCTTATCTTGATTTAACTCTGCCTTTGATTCTTTACAGACTGCATGGCATATACCGTGATGCCAAGGGGAATGTTGTTACGCCAAACAGGGTGATTGGTAAAGTATCGCGTATCGAGGTTGCTACTAAATTCTTCAGCCCTGCCCCAGAGCGATTTGTTAACGAATTAGTTCAACTAGGAAAGCTGACTCCAGAGCAGGGCAAACTTGCAGCTTTGGTTCCTGTTGCTCAAGATGTCACTGCTGAAGCTGATTCTGGCGGCCATACCGATAACAGACCTGCAATCACACTTGTCCCTACCATCATTGCATTGCGAGATCGCTTACAAGCGCAGTACAACTATTCGCAACCATTGCGGGTTGGCGCTGCGGGTGGTATTTCGACACCAGCATCTGTTGCAGCGGCATTTATTATGGGCGCTGCTTATGTTGTTTCAGGTTCGATCAATCAATCATGTGTTGAATCAGGTTCTTGCCCAACGGTTCGCAAAATGCTTGCAGAATCTGGGCAGGCCGATGTAGCGATGGCCCCTGCAGCAGACATGTTTGAAATGGGTGTAAAGGTGCAAGTTTTAAAGCGCGGCACCATGTTCCCCATGCGGGCTCAAAAGCTTTACGAAACCTACAGAGAATATGCTTCGATCGAACTGATTCCCGCGCCCGAAAAAGCGCAATTAGAGAAGACGATCTTCAGGTCTTCCCTCGAAGAAATTTGGGAGCAGACGAAAGAGTTCTTCATCAAGCGAGACCCCGAACAAGTGACCCGCGCAGAGAAAGATCCCAAGCATAAGATGGCTTTGGTCTTCCGATGGTATTTGGGCCAATCCTCACGATGGGCTAATTCAGGCGAACCGACCAGAGTTGTCGATTATCAAATTTGGTGTGGCCCTGCGATGGGGGCTTTCAATGAATGGGTCAAAGGCTCTTTCCTCGAGAAACCCGAGAACCGCAAAGCTGGTATTGTTGCATTGAATTTATTGCATGGCGCAACGCAGTTGATGCAATTCCGTATCTCCTCTTTGCTCGGTTTGGCAAAGCAGGGTAATTCTTCGCCATTGCCTGTCGAGTTTGAAAAACTTAAAGAACAACTAGGTTACGCAGGAGTGCCCGCATGAGTGATGCAACTCCCAAAATGAAAATGGAACCATTGGCCATCGTTGGAGCAGGATGTTTCTTTCCTGGTTCCGAGGGATTTGAAGCTTTCTGGAGCTTCGTGAAAAGTGGCAAAGATGGTATTACCAAAATTCCCGCTTCGCATTGGAACCCCGAAGATTACTTCGATAAAGATCCCAAATTTCCTGATAAGGTTTATAGTCAGACTGGTGGGTTCATCTCTCCTGTTGAGTTTTCACCTGGCGACTTTGGCATTGCCCCTAACAACCTCGAAGCTACGGATACATCGCAATTACTCGGCTTGATGGCTGCAAAGCAGGCGCTTGAACATGCTGGATACCAATCCGGTATTGGTGACCCAAAGCCCGGCTTGAAGCCTTTAGATCGTTCGCGTGCCAGTGTTATTCTCGGCGTTACTGGTACTCTCGAACTGGTTATTCCCCTTGGTGCAAGGCTTGGCCATCCCCGCTGGCGCAAGGCGCTTTCAAAGGCTGGCGTTGATGATGCCACCACTCAAAAAATAATCGATGACATTAGCGCTTCGTATGTTCCTTGGCAGGAAAACTCCTTCCCTGGGCTATTGGGAAATGTCGTCGCTGGTAGAATTGCAAATCGCTTTGATTTCGGCGGCACCAACTGCGTTGTCGATGCTGCGTGTGCTAGCTCGCTTGGTGCTTTGCATCTTGCAGCACTAGAGCTTTGGTCGCATCGATCCGATATGGTTATTTCGGGCGGGGTTGATACCTTCAACGATATTTTCATGTTCATGTGTTTCAGCAAAACTCCCGCTCTTTCTCCCACAGGCCATTCACGCCCATTTGATGCAGAGGGCGATGGCACCGTACTTGGCGAAGGCCTTGGCCTTTTTGTTCTTAAACGACTTTCTGATGCTGAAAAAGCAGGCGATAACATTATTGCTGTACTTCGTGCGGTTGGTACTTCAAGCGATGGAAAGGGTGGCGCTGTTTATGCCCCCCGCGCTGAAGGCCAGATGAACGCGCTGCGTGCTGCCTACCATGAAGCAGGAATCTCCCCCGATTCCATCGATATGGTTGAAGCCCATGGCACTGGCACCAAGGTCGGCGATGCGACCGAACTTTCCTCGCTTTTGAAAGTGTTTCAAGAGTCAGGCAAAAAAGGTTCTTGGTGTGCGGTTGGGTCTATCAAATCTCAGATCGGGCATACGAAAGCTGCTGCGGGCGCTGCTGGTTTGCTTAAAGCTGCTGCTGCTCTTTACAATAAAGTCTTGCCCCCTAGTATCAAAGTGCGAAAGCCACTTGAAGGCATGAACCGTGGCAAAGGCCCCTTCTATTTCTCTGGCCAAAAGCGCCCTTGGATTTCAAACCCCAATCATCCACGCAGGGCCGCTGTCAGTGCTTTTGGTTTTGGTGGCAGTAATTTTCATTGTGTGCTCGAAGAATATCAGAAGACGAAAGCGCAACCTGATTGGGATGGTAATACCCAGATTCTTTCGCTCTCTGCTGTTTCGAAAAACGAACTGCTGCAAAAGCTCGATGCCTTGAATGCTCAACCCAAGTGGGAACAATGGCGCAGAGATTGCTTTAAGTCGCGTTCGAGTTTTGATCACCGCATGGATTGGCGCTTGTTGTTGATTACCCGCAAGGGTGAATCCGATATCGCTCAAGTATTGCAAAAAGCTCGTGAATCTTTGGCGCAGTTTCAGAAAGATAAACCTCTTCCCCCAGGTATTTTCATCGAGCAGGGGCAACACTCGGGTAAACTCGCTTTTCTTTTCAGTGGTCAGGGCGCTCAGTACCCAGGAATGCTTCTTGATCTTTCCTGTATGTTCCCCGAAATGCTGGATGTCTTTGAAAAGGCCCATGCGCTACAACTAAAAAATCAAGCAGAAGCAACCTTGCTGGTCGATCTGATTTATCCTCAGACCACCTTCGATCCTAAAGAGGCAGAGCAGGATCTTTTACGCTTGCAGGACACCCTGAATGCACAACCTGCATTGGGCGTGATTGAACTGGGTGCTATGAAGGTTCTTAGTCGCTTTGGCTTGACTCCCGATTTGACCGCAGGGCATAGCTTTGGTGAGCTTGCTGCGCTCGCTTGTGCTGGGGCTTTCACGGATGAGCAGTTTCTTGACCTCGCATTTCAGCGTGGCAAATGCATGGCCCATGCCTCGACCGGAAATGGCGGCATGATTGCAGTGCTCGCTCCTGAAAAAGATGTTGCAGCTTTGTTCCATACCAACGGTATATCCTTGGTTCCTGCCAATCGAAACACTTTGAATCAAATTGTTTATGCTGGGCCTATAGATCAGATTGATCTTGCTGAAAAGGTTCTTGCATCCAACGGGTTTAAAGCGAAGAAGCTTCAGGTTGGTGGAGCATTCCACAGCCCGATGGTCGCCAATGCTGAGCAGCCTTTCCTTAAGTTTATCCAATCGAACATTCAGTGGAATTCAACCAAGGTTCCTGTTTACGCAAACTCGACTGCCTCTGTTTACCCAACGGAAAATGTTGCTGCGAATAAAGTTCTTGCAGGGCAATTGGCGAAAAGTGTTGAGTTCAGCCAAATGATTTCTGCTATGCACCGCGATGGAGCAGCCACTTTTGTTGAGATCGGGCCTGGTGGCAGACTAACCGGCTTGGTATCTGAAATACTTAAGGGCCAAAAGCATAATGCGATTTCGCTTGATGCTAGCCAAGGTAAGAAAGCAGGCGAGTACGATCTCGCAGCATTATTATGCAAGCTTAGTGCCTTGGGCCTTAAGGTGGATCTTGCCCAGTGGGATAAAGGCTTTGTTGATGCACCGGTTGAAAAACCAGGGTTCACTGTTGCATTGACCGGTGCTAATTATGTTCGTACCAAAACAGATAAAGTGGAACCCAAGACGCCAAGTGCTCCTAAAGTTGCGCCTGTGTTAGTTCCTCCAGTGAAAGTTGTTGCAGAAAAAGTGATCGAAACTAAAGTTGTATCTCCATTAAGTTCGTCAAGACCGCTTGAAAATCCGAAAATTATAACCCCAACCATGACCCCGCAAGTAAATCAGGAAGTGAAATCCGTACCGATGTCAAATAGAAATATTAATTCAGAAGGCATAGGTCGTGTGCTTGATGTAACTAAAGCAAGCCTCGATATGCTGCAAAAATTGCAAGAACAATCCTCCCAGATTCACAAGATGTTTCTGGAAGGGCAGGAATCTGCACAGCGTAATTTGCATGCTCTAATCCAACAGCAGCAGATTGTTTTGCAGGCCTCCTTGGGGTTGAGCACTGCGATGCCTCAACTTAAATTCGAAGAAAAAGTTCAACCCGTTGTTTCCTACACCCCTGCGCCTCCAACTTCCTTTGTCGCTGAAACAGTGGCTGCTCCTGTTGCAAAACCTGTTGCACCATACAAAGCACCTACGGTTGTTGCACCTGTGGTTGTAAGAACGCAACCCGTGCCTACCCCCGCGATTGTAAGAACGCAACCCGCACCTGAACCAGTAGTTGCTGCGCCTGTTGCGACTTCTCTTTTATCAACCCAAAACCCTCCCGCAATTGGGTCCATCGCTTCGGTTTTAATGATGGTGGTTTCTGAAAAAACTGGCTACCCTACCGAAATGCTTGAACTTGATATGGCTTTGGATGCAGACCTTGGCATCGATTCCATCAAAAGAGTTGAAATCTTGGCAGCAATTCAAGAGAGGTTGCCCGAAGCGCCAATCGTTAAGCCAGAACATCTTGGTTCCCTCAACACGCTGCGCCAAGTTGCTGAATTTCTTCTGGGATCCAAAGTTGATGACATTAAAGTTGAAGTTAAAAATAGTGCGCCAGCAGTTGTTGCTGTTGCGCCTGTTGTGGTTAGAAAAACAAGCACAGCGGAATCTGTTTTGATTCAGGTTGTTTCTGAAAAGACTGGCTACCCAACGGAAATGTTGGAACTCGACATGGCGTTGGATGCGGATTTGGGAATCGATTCGATCAAGCGGGTGGAAATACTTGCAGCAATTCAGGAAAAGTTGCCCGAAGCTCCGATTGTAAAGCCCGAGCACTTGGGAACTTTAAATACACTCCGCGAGGTTTTGAATCATCTTGATGGTGGAGGTGTTGGGCAAAAAGAAACGGCACACGAGGCACCCCCAGCAAAAAAATCATTCAGCCAGCCTTCGATTCCTACCGGGCTTGACCGGTTGGTTCCTAGGTTGGCTAAGGTGGCTGGCAACCACGGGACCTTCAGTATTGACAAACAAATACTCGTGACAGGTTCAGATGCAGAATTATCGATCGAAGTTTGTAATGCTATTATCAAACGCGGATTCAAAGCTGAAAAAATCGGCTTGAGTGAAGTGATTAATGCTTCTTGGGATCGATTGGGTGGGCTCATTATCCTCTCCTCCCCTTTGCATTCAAATGAAGATTTTCTTTTGAAATCTTTAATGGCTGTGCAATCGGTTGGCAAAGCATTGCGCTCGGAATCTTCATCTTCTGGCTCCATACTTTTTGCAGTTACTAGGCTTGATGGGGCCTTGGGTTTTGAATCATTTGCAGATGATCGCAATCCTCTTGATGCTGGTTTGCTTGGTCTGGTGAAAACCGCAGCCCGCGAATGGCCTCTTATTCGTTCCCGTGCCATCGATGTTGATCCACGCATTGGAATTACTGATGCAGCAGAGAAAATCGCAGACGAAATTTTGTTTCATGGGCCTATTGAAGTAGCTATCAATTCTTCGGGAAGAAGAACCATCCAGCTTGATGTTACGGAGGTCGAACTTTCCCAGACTGAATCAAAACTTGAAGGCAAATTAGTGTTGGTTACCGGAGGGGCCCGGGGCGTTACCGCATCATGCGCTCAGGCGATTGCTGATCTTCATGCACCTTCAATTTTAGTTTTGGGCAGAAGCCCCGAACCTACCAATGAGCCCGATTGGCTCATGAAGTTGAATTCCGAAATGGAAATTAAGAAAGAACTTGCAGCCCGATCTGGAGCAGGTCTTTCGCCCAAAGCCATCGGCGAACAATGTAAGCAGATACTTGCGAATCGCGAAGTAAGAACGAACTTGGAAAAGCTTGGTGCTAGTTGTTCTAAGGTGCTTTACCGCTCAGTAGATATTCGCGATGCAGTTTCCGTTTCCCAAATTCTTGCTGAAGTTCAGGCTGCGTTGGGGCCTGTATGTGGCATTATTCATGGTGCTGGGGTTTTGGCAGATGCCTTGATTGAAGATAAGACTGCTGAACAATTCCAGCGCGTTTTTGCAACCAAGGTCACTGGATTGCAAAATATTCTTTCTAGTATTGATCTTCATAAGCTTAATTTCTTGGCAATGTTTTCCAGCACTACGGCCCGCTTTGGCAGAACCGGCCAGGTTGATTACGCCATGGCGAATGAAGTGCTTAACAAGATGGCGCAGAAGTACTCTCGGTTATTGAAAAACACCCGTGTGGTTTCTTTCAATTGGGGCCCATGGGAAGGTGGCATGGTGGGCGAGGGCTTGAAAAAACTTTTCCTCAAGGAAGGTATTGGCCTGATTCCTTTAAAGGAAGGGGCAGCCTTGCTTGCGTGTGAATTACTCGCAACTAATTCTTCTGTTGAAGTTAGTGTGCTTGCTAAAGGCTCTTCCATCCCCCGTGAGGAAGTTCCCGCAAAACTAAAATCAGAGGTTCCCGCACTTCTTACTTTTGAACGCAGACTCGATCTTTTAGAGCATCCTTTTCTCGAGCACCATGTGATTGATGGCAGGCCTGTATTGCCGATGGCAATGATGCTGGAATGGCTTGCCCATGCAGCCTTGCACGAGAATCCGGGTTATCAATTTCATGGCTGTGATGACTTTAGAATTTTGCATGGTGTGATTTGTGATCAGCCCGAACCTTTGCAATTGCGTTATCTTTCTGGGGTTCCGCGCGCAACTTCGAATGGCCTTATTATTCCTGTGGAAGCTCGAAGTTTTCGTAATAATGGTAAAGATGTTTTGCACGCAAAGGCAGACATTCTTTTAGTTGAAGCACTGCCTGGCTCTCCTGCAAATCTTCGATCCATCACTGCCCCCAAGGTCGAATATTTGATTGATGATCTTTACCGCGATGTTCTTTTTCATGGCAAGATGATGCATTGTCTGGAAAATGTTGAAAGCTGTGGCGAACGCGGGATCACATGCTGGGTGAGGGGCGCTCCTGAACCTTCCGAATGGATAAGGCAGCCTTTAAGGCAGCGTTGGATTCTTGATCCATTGGGATTAGATGCGGTTTTGCAAATGATGATTGTTTGGACTTCCAAGATGCAAAGCATGGGATCATTGCCTTGTAGAATTGGGAGCCTTCGATTGTTCCGGAAACCAGTCTTCAACCAAAAGCTAAAAGCTGTATTGGAAATTCGCAAAGCCAATGAGCTTCATGCAGTTGCAGATGTTGATATGATTGATCCGGTGTTTGGCGTGGTTATGCGTTTGGAAGGCGTTGAAGGCGTTTTAGATGCATCCCTAGCCAGAGCCTTTCGCAAAAATCGACTCGGAAAACCAGCCACAATCTAGACCGGGTTTTGCATGAACAACACAAAGCACGGCCCAGGCAGTCCTGATCACTCTTTTTTTTCTCCTATTGCCATCGTCAGCGCTGGTTGCGTTTTTGCAGGTTCACCCGACCTTGAATCTCTTTGGCAGCTTGTTGCTTCAGGGCAAAATGCTTCGAGTGAGGTTCCATCTGGGCGTTGGGTTTTAGACCCCGCAACCCTTCGTGCTGATTCGATGGCGCAAGCCGACAAGGTTCATACCACCAGAGGTTTTTTCGCTCAGGTTCCTGAGCGTAATCCCGAAAAATATCCCTTGCCTCAAGAGATGCTTCAAAAGCTAGATGCGGGTAGTTTGTTTGGTTTGGAAGCTGCTCATCAAGCTTTAAAAGGGAAGATTGAAAACCTGGATCGCCAGCGTGTGGGCGTGATTTTAGGGCATATCGCATTGCCTACCGAGGGCACCTGCAAACTCAACCTTCAAGTGTTGGGGAAAGTTCTTTCAGAAGCTGCGGGGTTGCCCGTTCCCGAAGAATGCTTGGGAGTTGAGCCATCATGGTTATCGCAACCCGCTGCACTTCCCGCTAATCTTATTGCAAAGGCTTTTAATCTTGGTGGGCCTTGCTTCACTTTGGATGCAGCATGTGCTTCCAGTTTTTATGCCCTAAAACTTGCATCGGATGCCCTTTATTATCGCAGAGCGGATGCAGTGCTCGCGGGGGGTGTTTCTGGTGCGGATAGCCTTTACACCCACATGGGATTCAGCCAGCTAAGGGCTTTATCTATGTCGGGCAATTGCAGGCCGTTTGATCATCGTGGTGATGGTTTGATGGTGGGCGAGGGTGCAGGAATATTTTTGCTCAAGCGCTTGCAAGATGCAATTGAAGCTGGAGATGAAATTCTTGGAGTTATCAGGGGCATAGGCCTTTCGAATGATATCGGCGGTGGGTTGCTTGCTCCTAATAGCGAAGGCCAATTGCGTGCCATGCGTGCAGCATATCAGCAATCGGGTCTCAAGCCTTCGGATATCGATTTAATTGAGTGTCATGCTGCGGGTACCCCGGTTGGCGATGGGGTTGAATTTTCTAGCATGGCTGAATTATGGAAGTCTGAATCCTATAAAGTTAATCAATGCAGTATAGGATCTGTAAAGTCGAATGTCGGGCATGTGCTTACTGCTGCGGGCGGTGCCGGGCTTGCCAAGGTTTTAGCTGGTTTAAATCGTCAGCAACTTCCCCCTACCGCAGGGTTCGAAGCTTGTTCTTCATCGATCAAAATTGATTCTTCTGCATTCCGGGTTTTGAAAACCGCGCAACCTTGGGAAAGAAGGCAGGCAGATATTCCCCGCAGGGCAGCGCTTAGCGGTTTTGGATTTGGTGGCATCAACGCTCATGTTCTTGTCGAAGAATGGATAGGTCAGAAACTTCAAGTTGCAGAGCCTCAAGCAGAGCACGGCCCACTTGCTGTTGTTTCGGTTGCAGCTAGAAACGCAGGTGATATTAGCACAGAGCCTTTCTATCAGCGGGCGATAGGGTTTGGCAAAGTTGAACTAGAACCTCTTGTAAATGACTGGAATGTGCAATCATCGAAATCAGTTACAGCGGATCTGCCGCATAATACAATTCTAAAAGGAAGGCCCAAAAAAGCAGTGGAGTTGCCACTAGATGCGTTTCGAATTCCGCCCAGGGAACTTGAACAGATGCTTCCGCAACAGGGGTTGGCACTCGATACTGCACGCGAAGCACTTGAATCCATGAAGTTCAAGGAATCTGATTTTCAAAGGATGGGAGTCTTTCTCGGAGTAGGCCTTGATTTAAATACGACAAACTACCACTTGCGTTGGTGGTGGCTTGCAAACAATCGGAATCCTGAATATGCCGATGCTGCAGGCCCTGCCTTGAATGCAGATCGAACCATGGGCGCGCTTGCAAGTATTGCAGCTAGTAGAATCGCCCGTGAATACAGGGTGGGCGGTGTTGCGTTTACAATTGCTGCAGATGAGAACTCAGGGTTAAGGGCGCTCGAAATTGCATGGGATTCGTTGGTGTCTTTTCAGATCGATAGTGCCTTGGTCGGGGCAGTGGATTTTTGTCTCGATCCCCGCATGATTGTCCCTCTTGCAAAAGAAGGCAAACTTACCGATGCAATTTTAAACCCTGCTTTAGCTCTGGGGAAGACGGGTATTATTCCGTCTGATGGCTCTGCAGTTCTTGTTTTAAAAAGGCTTGAAGATGCGGAAAAATCCGGTGATACCATCCTTGCGGTACTCCGGGGCATCGGCACTTTTAAAGACCCGATTGCTAAAGGAATATCTGATAAAGCCTGTAGGACAGCGATGGAAAGTGCCTACCTTTCCTCGGGTATTCATCCCGCAACCATTCAATATCTTGAATCGAATTCTTCGGGCCTAGAGCAGGAAGATGCTGCAGAGGCCAGAGCTCTTGGCGATTTCTTTTCCCCTAGGCAGGTGCCCGGTCAAGCTGTGCTTCATTGTGCCAGATTTCAACTTGGTTGGTCCGGGGCTGCAACAGGTTTGCAATCATTGGCAAAAGCTTGCCTTTGTTTAAACCAGAAAGTGTTGCCCGGAAATTCTCTTGAACAACCTGAACTGGATCGCAGATATGAGGACGCCCGATTTCTAGCAGAAAATTTCAGCCCAACTCCTTGGCTTCGAAACAGGGAGGATGGACCACGCAGAGCAGGGGTTAATTCTTTGGGCAGCGATGGAACTTGGTTTCATATCTTGCTTGAAGAACCCGAATTAGAAGATAACATAACACCGCCCAATCTGGCTGCATCAGCTTTCTCTGAAGCACTTTTTGCAATTTACGGAAAAGATGCTTCTACTCTTGAAGCCAATCTCTTTCTTTTAAAACAATTTGCATCAGAGGGCGATTTTCCTTCGTTGCTTTCTTTGGCAAAAGCTTGGCATGAGAAGAATCTTGCTTTGGGTGATTCGCCCTTTGCGTTGTCTTTTGTCGTTTGCAATCTTATGGAACTACCTTTGCTTATTGAGGTGGGTTTAAAAATCTTGAAGGGCGAGCCTCTTGATTCTTCTGTTGCTGACAGGGTTTTTTATAGTCGTAACCCGCTTGGAAACGAAGGGCAAGTTGCAATGGTTTTTCCAGGGTCGGGCGCGGATTTCCCTTCGATGGGTGCAGACCTATCTCTTCGCTGGCCACAGAGCCATCTTAATTACGACAAGAATAGTCTTAAATTAAGAGCGCAGGTTCTTCCCGAGTTTTACTGGCAGGGCAGGCCTTTTCGCCAGCCTTTGCCCCATGAACGAATCATGGCGCAAGTTTCGTTTGGATGTACCACTGCAGAGATTATGCGGCTTGCCCGCATAAAAACAGATTTGGTGCTGGGTTATAGCCTGGGTGAATCAACCGCATTGGTTGCAATGGGTTATTGGGCTGACCGCGATGGGCTTTGGCATGCGCTTGAAGGTTCGACTCTTTTTAAGGAAGATCTTGTAGGGAAAAGGCAGGCAATCGCTCTTTCTTGGGGAATGGAACCAGGGAAGGTTCCTGATTGGCTCGTCGGATTAGTGGAAAAATCTCCTGAAGATATCGAACCATACCTAGTAGATTTTGACCGTGTTTATTTGCTTATTATTAACAGTCCAAATGAATGTGTCATCGGCGGAGACGCGACTCAAGTCAAGAAATTGGTCAAACAATTGAACTGCAGATTGTTTCCTTTAAGTACTGAAACTGCAGCAGTTCATTGCGAAGCTGCAAGGCCCATTGCAGATGCTTATCGAAGATTTCATTTGTTACCAACTAAACCCATGGCAACGCCCTTTGTTTACAGTGCATCGTTTGGCTCTGCTTACGAGGTAACGAAAGAAGCAGCGTCGGAAGCGATCACAGGCTTGGCCTTGAGCACCATGGATTTTAATAAGTTAGTAGAAACTGCATATGAGGATGGCGCACGCATATTTTTAGAGATGGGGCCTGGCTCTTCTTGTACCAGAATCATCGCTAATATTCTTAAGGGTAGGCCTCATTTTGCTAAATCGCTAAGCACTATGCGGGGCAGCCAATATCTAGGATTCTTGAAAACCATCGCTGCCTTGATTTCTGAAAGGGTCCCTTTGGATTGCAGTTTCCTTTTTACTCCCGCTGATTTGGTGAGTGCAAATGGTAATAAGATGAGATTGATTACAGGCTCTGCAGGTTTTGCATTCACCGCGCCCAGTTCGAATCGGGTTAGCACTCAAGAAGTTACGGAAGAAAGAATACATTTCATGGAAAATGAAAATGCGCTGCAGATTCATGGTGTCGAACATGCTGTGAACATGAACCAATCTGCAATGGAAGCCCATGCTGCTTATTTAAAACTTTCGCAATCAACACTAGGGCAGATGACCGCACTGGTTGAATTCCAAAATCAGATGCTGCAATCGGTGAATTTGGGCGATACGGAGTTCGATATTTTTTCACAGGATGTTTCTGATAGTACTAGCTCTGACAAATCGTTTGAAATGCTTTTAACACCGCCTAGAACTCTTGATCGTAATGCTTGCTTGCATTATGCCCGTGGGAATATCGCAGGGGTGTTGGGTTCGATGTATGCCGAAATTGATGCCTACCCTACTCGAGTTAGATTACCAGATGAACCCTTGATGCTTGTGGATAGAATCTTGGCAATCGAGGGCGAACCTTGTTCGATGGGTTCGGGAAGAATCATTACCGAGCACGATGTTTTGCCCGGTGCATGGTATTTGGATCATGGCAGAATCCCCACTTGCATTGCTGTGGAATCGGGGCAGGCAGATCTATTTCTATCAGGCTTTTTAGGCATCGATCATAAAACCAAAGGCCTTGCGGTTTATCGCCTGCTTGATGCAGAGGTTACTTTCCATCGTTCCCTGCCTGTTGCAGGCGAAGTCATTCATTACGATATTCGCATTGATCGGTTCTTCCGCCATAATAACACTTATCTTTTTCGTTTTTGGTACGATGCCACGGTCAATGGCGAACCTTTCATGGCAATGCGCGAAGGTTGTGCAGGTTTCTTTACAGAAGAAGCGCTTGCTGCCGGCAAGGGCATCGCTATTTCAGTAAACGCAGATAAAAAAGAAGATGTGATTTCAACCCCGCCTTTGCTTCCCATGGTTAAAGAATCTTTTAGTGAAGAACAATTGGATGCGTTGCGAAGTGGAGATTTGGCGGCTTGCTTTGGTGCCCAGTTTGCCAATCTTCCTATTCATGATCCTGCAACTTTGCCCGGTGGGAAAATGCGACTTGTGCATCGGGTGCCTCTTCTTGAACCTGAGGGCGGACCTGCTGGCCTTGGCCGTATTTTAGGCGAAGCTGATATTCATCCTGATGATTGGTTTCTTACCTGCCATTTTGTTGATGATCAGGTAATGCCCGGCACGCTCATGTATGAATGTTGCCTGCATACGCTCCGAATTTTTCTTTATCGCATGGGATGGGTTGGCGAAAAATCGAATGTTGCGTTCGAACCAGTGCCCGGGGTTACGGGTAAACTTCGCTGCAGAGGGCAAGTTACTGCTGCCACGAAAAAAGTTACCTATGAAGTTTTGATTAGGGAAAGAGGTTATCGCCCAGAACCCTACACCATCGTTGATGCATACATGTATGCGGATGGTAAAAATGTTGTTGAGATAAAATCCATGTCGCTTCGTATGACAGGATGGAGCAAAGAATCGGTTGAAGCAATTTGGTCGGGTGGAGTTTCTAGTGCGGTGAAAACACCACGCTTTGATAATGCCAGCATTATGGCATTTGCGATAGGCAATCCTTCCGAAGCGTTTGGAGATGCGTACAAGGTTTTTGATGCTGAAAGAAAAATCGCAAGGCTTCCCGGCCCACCTTATAAATTCCTCGATCGAATCATGGAAGTAAACTGCGAACCTTGGAAGATGGTTTCAGGTGGCGAAATTGTTGCAGAGTATGATGTCCCACTCGATGAATGGTATTTCAATTCTGAAAGACAGGCAGCAATGCCTTTTGCCATTCTTCTAGAAATCGCCTTGCAGCCTTGTGGTTGGCTTGCTGCTTATTTGGGATCTGCGCTTACTAGTAAGGATGATCTTTCCTTCCGTAATCTGGGAGGGAAGGCTGTTTACCTAGAACCTGTTATTGCAGATGCCGGGACACTTTCTATCAAGGTTAAGATTACACGCGTGTCATCCTCTGCTGGGATGGTGGTGCAATCGTATTTGTTTGATGTTTTTTGTAAGGGCAAAAGTATCTATAGGGGGGATACTACTTTTGGGTTCTTTTCGAAGGATGCGCTTGCAAATCAGGTTGGAGTTCGTGGTGCAAGTTTATGGAATGTTGAGAAATATGACCGTGTGGATGCCTTGATCAGTGCAGAACCGCCATTTCCTGATGAATTTTTAAGAATGTTGGATCGGGTGGAATACCTTGAGCAAAAGGGGGGAGCAAACGGCCTGGGTTACATCCGGGGAATCAAGCAGGTTAACCCCAAAGACTGGTTTTTTAAAGCACATTTCTATCAAGATCCAGTTTGGCCTGGCTCGCTGGGCCTTGAAGCAATGATTCAATTGATGAAAATCCTTGCAACAGACTTCTGGCCTGAAGTTGACACTTTTTTGCCTATTGTAAGCCCAGAACCACATATTTGGATTTACCGCGGGCAGGTTATTCCGCATAATAACACTGTGATAGTCGAAGCAACTATTACCAATAGGGACGATCCCTGTGGTTTATTGGTTGCAGATGGCAAACTATCCGTAGATGGCTTGATCATCTATGAAATGAAAGACTTCCGCCTAAAGGCTTGGAAGTCGTAACAGCGATAATTCAGGATAGAACTTTTATGAAATATTCCCGGGTGTATCTCGATGCAATTGGTTACGAACTTCCACCGGTGGTAGTTTCCACCGAGGAACTCGAAACCAGATTGCTCCCCGTTTATGAAGCATTGAAATTCAATGCAGGTCAGTTGCTCGCTTGGACCGGTATTCAGGAAAGACGCTGGTGGGAACCAGGGTTTTCCGTTGCTGAAGGTGCTACTCTTGCTGCCAGAAAAGCACTCGATCGTTCTAATGTTACTGCTAAAGATCTTGAAGTTGTTATTTACTCTGCTGTTTGCAGAGAACAATTTGAACCCGCCACTGCTTGCTCGGTTGCTGCAAAACTGGGCGTTGGTAGTAATGCCCTCGTTTACGATATTAGCAATGCCTGCCTCGGTGTATTAAATGGCATTCTTGATATTGCCAACCGTATTGAGCTTGGCCAAATTCGTGCGGGCGTTGTTGTTTCCTGCGAAACCTCCCGCGAAATCAACGACACCATGATTGCTGAATTGCTTAAAAGAAAAAACATCGAGACCTTTAAAGATTCTTTAGCAACCCTTACCGGCGGTTCCGGCGCAGTGGCGGTTGTTGTTACCGATGGTTCCTTCTCAAGTGAAAAAAGAAGAAAGCTAATTGCTGCTAGTGCTCAAAGCGCAGCAGAGCACCATAGCCTTTGCAGATGGGGCCTGACCAATGATCCCATTCCAGATTTTATCCCCGATGGCGCTTCACCCAAACAAATCATTCAGGGCGTTATCCATGCTGCAAGGCATTTTATGACTACCGATTCAGTTGCAGTGTTGAAGTATGGTGTTGATCTCGGCATGCGCACTTGGAAAAATTTTGTAGGTAAGATCGGCTGGACACCCGATGCCATCGATAAAGTTATCTGCCATCAGGTTGGTGCATCGCACCGTGATTCAGTTTTAAAAGCCCTTGGAATATCTTTGCACAAGGATTATTCTACTTTTCCATTCCTTGGAAATATTGGTACGGTTTCCCTGCCTTTGACCGCAGCGATTGCAGAGGAACGAAAATTCCTGCTCCCAGGAGATAGGGTCGGCTTGCTTGGGATTGGCAGCGGGCTTAACTGCCTGATGCTTGGCGTAGAATGGTAGTTGGTAATAAGCCTGGCGATGTTTCAGGTCCTCCCCAAACCCTTTTAAATTGGATCAGGGAGAACCCCATCCTTTATCCTTTCAAGGGTAAATATCTAAACCTTGGCAATCATAAACTTCATTACCTCGATGAAGGTTCGGGTAAGCCCGTGTTTATGATTCATGGCAACCCGACATGGTCCTTTTTTTATCGCAACTTGATTCCCGCACTTTCGAAGTTCATGCGGGTTATTGTTCCTGATCATGTTGGATGCGGGCTTTCCGATAGGCCCACCGATGAACAATACAGCTACACGCTTGAAAGCAGGCTCAACGATCTTGATAAGTTGATCAATCATATTGCCCCGACTGGAAAAATCAGCCTAGTTGTGCATGATTGGGGCGGCATGATCGGAACCTCTTGGGCCGTGCGTAATGCCTCGAGAATTGAAAGCATTGTTTTTTTGAATACCGCAGGTTTTGGCCTTCCCCAAGGTAAGCCCCTCCCTTGGACTCTCAAGGTCTGCAGATCCAAGATTTTTGGCTCATTGATGGTGCGCGGGTTTAATGGGTTTTGCCTAGGAGCGGCACGGTACTGCGCTATTAAAGGTCTTAATAGTAAAGTAAGGGCTGGCTTTCTTTCGCCTTATTCAAGCTGGAAGGATCGACTTGCGATATTCCGCTTCGTGCAGGATATCCCCATTAATCCACAGCACCCCTCGTATGAGATTATCGAAGGCACTAGATCGGGCCTTGCTAATTTGAATGATACACCCAAAATCTTTTGCTGGGGCAGACACGACTTTATCTTCAATGATGATTTTCTTGCGGAATGGAAAAAACATTTTCCCAACGCAGATTATAATGTCTTTGAAGATGCTGGGCATTACCTTCTCGAAGATGCGCCTGCTCCGATCATTGCGAAGATCCAAGAATTCTTCATGAAACACCCCGGGGGTTGAGCCATGCAGGGCTCACTTAATATCGCCAACCTAGTCCGGGAAATGGCGCATGATTTTCCCGATGCCGTTGCTGTTATTGTGCAAAATGGTGCACACCTTTCTTCCGGCCCAAAAATCTCCGCCCAGCTATCCTTCTCCCAATTGCAGAATTCCATCGATGCCGCTGCCCGTGGCCTTCTCGATCAGGGATTTCAACCTGGAATGCGCGTTGCGGTCATGGTCAAGCCAGGCATCGAATTCCTCCAAGTCGTTTTTTCACTTTTCACCATTGGCGCAACGGTTGTTGTTGTTGATCCTGGGCTTGGGTTAAAGGGAATAGGCTCTTGCCTTAAAGAAGTTCAACCAGAGGCCTTCATCGGGATTCCCCTAGCACAAATGGCAAGGATTCTCTTGGGGTGGGGTAAAACTTCCATTAGAAAAACCATCACTGTTGGTGGTGCCATATTTGGAACCCGGTGGTCGGATGTTTTACGAAAAGGCTCGGTTTTAAATACACCTTTGGTATGTAACGCTGTTGATCCCGCTGCGATTTTATTTACGAGTGGCAGTACGGGGGTATCCAAAGGCGTGGTGTACGAACATGAGCAATTTCATGCCCAGGTTCAACTTCTTAAAAGCCTTTATCAAATTGCTCCGGGTGAAATTGATCTCCCAACCTTTCCTCTTTTTGCGCTTTTTTCTCCAGCATTGGGTATGACTGCGGTTATTCCAGAAATGGATTTCACCAAGCCTGCTAAAGCTGATCCGTATAAGATTCTTGGTGCCATCAGGCATTTTAAGGTGACTAATCTTTTTGCTTCTCCTGCTTTGCTTCGTAGGTTGGCAAGTCTTCCGAAAGATATTAATTTCCCAACACTAAAGCGCATTCTTTCTGCAGGGGCCCCAGTGCCTGCTCGAGATATTTCCAATCTCGCCAACCGATTAAATCCTGAAATTCATCTGCATACTCCTTATGGAGCGACCGAATCTCTTCCCGTTGCAACCATTTCTAGTGCAGTTATTCTTTCCGAAACCCAACAATTCACCTCTTCAGGGAAAGGTGTTTGCGTGGGTAAACCTGTTGGAGGCATCGATGTTCGTATTATTAAAATCGATGATGCTGCAATTGGAAATTGGTCTGAATCCCTACGGGTTACTCAAGGAGAAATTGGTGAAATGGTAGTGCGCGGCCCGGTTGTTACCAAGCATTATTTTAATCGCCCTGTTCAAACAAACCTTGCAAAAATTCTTGATGCTGATGGCCAAACTCTTCATCGAATGGGTGACCTTGGGTATTTCGATCCCGAGGGAAGGCTTTGGTTTTGTGGCAGGAAATCTCAGCGCGTGTCCTCTCCGAATACGCTTTTTCATACCGTCCCTATCGAGGGAATATTTGATTCAGTTCCTGGTGTTTTTCGAAGTGCCCTAGTAGGAGTTGGGCCCGTAGGATTACAACTCCCCGTCGTATGTGTCGAAAAAGTAAAAGGTATGGTTAGTGATCAAGAGTTATTACGGAACCTTGCAAGCAGGGCTTTGCTTTATCCCCAAACCAAAGACATTAATAAGTTTTTGATCCATCCCTCGTTCCCCGTGGACATAAGACATAATTCTAAAATCAAGCGGGAAGAACTTGCAGTTTGGGCTGCAGGGAGGCTTTCATGAAAGTGTTAGTAACAGGGGGTGGCGGTTTTCTTGGCTCTGCTATTTGCTCGATGCTGGTTTCACGAGGCGATAATGTTCAAAGCATTTCCCGTAAGCCATATGCGAAATTGAATGCTATGGGTGTTGCACAGTTTCAAGGCGATTTGGCCGATAAAGGTGCGATTCATCTGGCAGCGCAAGGTTGCGATGCAATCATTCATACTGCTGCAAAAGCTGGTATTTGGGGCGATTACAATAGCTATTACCAAACCAATGTTGTGGGTACTAAAAACATTCTTGAGGTTTGTAAAAGCTTGGGCATTCCTAAATTGGTATACACCAGTTCGCCTAGTGTGGTTTTCAATAATGGAGATATGGAGGGCGTTGACGAATCAGTTCCCTATCCTGAAAGCTATCTTACTGCATACCCAAAAACTAAATCCCTTGCAGAGCAAATGGTTTTGAAAGCCAATGATGATGCGCTTGCGACGGTGGCATTGAGGCCGCATTTAATATGGGGGCCAGGCGATAACCATCTTGTTCCCAGAATTCTGGCACGGGCCAAGGCCGGTAGGCTTCGCAAAATTGGAACTCGCATTGTTATGGTTGATTCTGTCTATATTGATAATGCTGCAAGTGCCCATCTTTTGGCTCTCGATCACTTGTCGTTTCAGTCCTCATGTTCAGGCAAGGCGTACTTTATTTCCAATGGCGAACCTTGGAAGCTTTGGGATTTGGTGAATGAAATCATTCGTGCGGGCAATGGCAACCCGGTGGATAAAAGTGTTCCGGTTTCGCTTGCTTACTTCATGGGTTGGGTTTTTGAAATGACCTATAGTCTTTTGCGAATACAAAACGAACCACCCATGACAAGGTTTCTTGCCAAGGAGTTATCCACATCGCATTGGTTTGATATTTCGAATGCAAGGAAAGATTTTGGGTATGAACCCAAGGTTTCGATCAAAGAAGGATTGGTGCGTTTAAAAGCTTCGCTACAAAAAGCGTGAGCAATTTTTTACTCACACCTTTAGAAATGCTAAATCAAGCAAGATGATGTTATTTGCCTATTAGGGCGTTTTGGTAATCCACTAAGGCTGCTTCGATTCCCGTGCGCAGGTTTTCTGCAGCTTTATCATTGGATTTACGATATTCATCCAAGCGTTCGCGTATTCCATCTCTGCGTTCTTGTAAGGTCTGCAGTTGTTTATAAACTTCCGCCTTGGCCTCTCCTGTTGCGTTTTTCCCTTGATCTCTGATCGCCACATATTGTTTATCTAAAGCGTTTAATTTTGCCTGGCTCTCGTTGACATAATCCACTCTGGCAGAGCTAAGGGCCTCAGCAGTTGAGGTTGCAGCTTCGTGAATATCATTTTTGGCTTTTTCAAAATGCTCATCTGTTCTCGCAGAGTACATTCGGAATGGCGAGGCATCACATCCAATGATGGAAAATAGCGCAGCAACATTTAATATTAAAGGGAATGATCGATTCATAAAGCTTGCCTGTCCCAATATACCAAGATATTCACATAAACCAATTACAGAACACATGCATAAGCTTTATTTCAAATCGTTCAAGCCCACTTTTTAAGTTTGCTGGGCTTATTATCGTAGGGATCAATAGCCTAGGTCCTCTATACTGTTATTTCCGTTTAGTTTAACCTTTACGGTTTCTGTAAGATATTGCTTTGTATAGACTTGCGTTCGTTTGTAAAAATATTGAAGGTTAGAGATGTATTTGTGTACATTCTTATCTTGTTTAGCGAATAATGTAGGTGTGATGTAGTAAAAGGCTTAATGGATTCTTGTAATGAACATTGATCGATACACGGAAAAAGCGCAGGAAGCCTTGCAGCAGGCTTCCAAGATTGCCCAGTCTAAGGGGCAGCCTCAGGTCGATTTGGAGCATTTGCTTTCAAGCTTATTGGCTCAGGACCCAGGTTTAGCGTTATCTATTTTGCGCAAATCGAACATCAATACCGATGCCTTGCGCAAGCGCTGCGATCAAGAAATCGATCGCCTTCCCAAGGTTTCTGGCTCCAATCAAGATGGTAATGTCTACCTTGCTGGTAGGTTGAACACGATTCTCAAGCAATCAGAGGAAGAGGCTAAAAATTTTAAGGACGATTTTATTTCGATCGAGCATATTCTTCTGGCGTTGTTGGAAGATAAAGCTTCGATAGGAAAACTGTTCAAAGAGTTTGGAATAACCCGTGATCTATTAATGACTGCACTTCAAGAAGTAAGAGGAAACCAACGCGTGACCAATCAAAACCCGGAAGCCACTTATCAGTCCTTGGAAAAGTATGGGCGTGACCTCACTAAAATGGCTGCTGCCAACAAACTCGACCCTGTCATAGGTCGGGATGAAGAAATTCGCAGAGTGATTCAGGTTCTTTCCCGAAGAACCAAAAACAACCCTGTTCTCATAGGCGAACCAGGCGTTGGTAAAACCGCTATTGTCGAGGGACTTGCCCAGCGAATCGTTCGGGGTGATGTGCCTGAAGGTTTGAAAAACAAAATGATTGTTTCCCTCGATATGGGGGCATTGATTGCAGGCGCGAAATTCCGGGGTGAATTCGAAGAGCGCCTTAAGGCTGTCCTTAAGGAAGTTCAGCAATCCGCAGGGGAAATCCTTCTTTTTATCGATGAACTGCATACCGTTGTTGGTGCAGGTAAAGCCGAGGGTTCCATGGATGCAGGCAACCTTTTGAAACCGATGCTGGCCCGGGGCGAGCTTCATTGCATTGGTGCGACCACCCTCAATGAGTATAAGCAAAATATTGAAAAAGATGCTGCCCTTGAGCGCAGGTTTCAGCCTGTAATTGTTGATCAACCAACGGTTGAGGATACTATCAGTATTTTGCGCGGCTTAAGGGAACGCTATGAATTGCATCACGGCGTAAGGATCAAAGATGCTTCTCTGGTTGCAGCAGCGGTGCTTTCTAATCGTTATATAGCTGATCGTTTTCTGCCTGATAAAGCGATCGATCTTATCGATGAAGCTGCAGCAAAACTGCGCACTGAAATTGATAGCATGCCTGCTGAATTGGATGAAATATTGAGGCGTACCATGCAATTAGAGATTGAAAGAGAAGCGCTTAAAAAGGAAAAAGATGCTGCATCCAAAGAGAGGCTTTTGAAACTCGAAAAAGAACTTTCCGATTTAAAAGGTGAGTCAGGCGCACTCAAAGGCCAATGGGATATCGAGAAAGAAGCAGTTCTGAAACTCCGCGCTCTTAGGCAGCAAATTGACCAAACCAAACTCGATGCCGAACAAGCCGAGCGTAGCTACGATCTTAGCAAAGCTGCAGAACTCAAGTATGGAAAATTAAACGAATTAGAACGAAAGCTTAAGGCCGAGGAAGAAGCTTTTGCATCGAAGCAAGGCGAAAGCAAGCTCATCAAAGAAGAAGTTGATGAAGAAGATATTGCAGATGTTGTAAGTAGGTGGACTGGTGTTCCAGTCTCGAAATTACTTGAGGGGGAACTGCAGAAATTGTTGCATCTTCAAGAAGAACTTCATCAGCGAGTCGTTGGGCAGGATGAAGCTGTGGCTGCTGTTTCAGATGCTGTTTTAAGGGCCCGCAGTGGCTTGAAAGACCCCAATAGGCCTGTTGGGAGTTTTATTTTTCTTGGGCCAACAGGCGTAGGGAAGACTGAACTTGCAAGAGCGCTTGCTGAATTCTTGTTCGATGATGAACGATCCATGATCCGCATTGATATGTCTGAATATCAAGATAAACACACTGCTGCAAGGCTTGTTGGCGCACCCCCAGGCTATATTGGTTATGAAGAGGGCGGGCAGTTGACAGAGGCGGTCAGGCGAAAACCTTATTGCGTCATCCTCTTTGATGAAATCGAAAAAGCCCACCCCGATGTGTTTAATTTATTGTTGCAGGTTCTCGATGATGGCAGATTAACGGATGGTCAAGGCCGTACGGTTAATTTCAAAAATACCATTGTTATCATGACCTCGAATATAGGCAGCAACAGGATCCTTCAGTTCAAGGGGTCTTATGTTGGGGAAATTTATGACCACATGAAAGATGCAGTGCTTGAAGAGCTGAGGAAGAATTTCAGGCCAGAGTTTCTTAATCGGGTTGATGATATAATTGTATTTCATGCACTTAGCGAAAAGCATCTTGGAAAAATCATTGAAATTCTTCTTGGCCGCCTTCGTTCCAGATTGAATGAGAAGCATATTCTGCTGGAGCTTACCGAAGCTGCACGGTTGCATTTGGTTGCAGTGGGTTACGATCCCGCTTATGGCGCACGACCTTTGAAGCGCACCATTCAAAAAGAAATCGAAAACCCGCTTTCAAGATTGATGCTTGAAGGGAAAGTTAAAGATCATTGCAAAGTAATGGTGGATTTCGATAAGGCCAAAGGTGCGCTGAATTTTGATATTATCAAACTTGCATGATCGGAATATCCCTCCGCAATTATATCTCGTATGGTAGAATTAATCCGGAGGTTACATGCTGGCGTTCCGTGCTGATACTATGTTTGATCGAAGGATGTTCCTAGCTTTAGGAATGCCTTTGCTTTCTGGTATTGCCAATGGCAGCACTGGGGATGGTGCGAAAACTCGCAAGGCAAAGTCGGTACTTGTAGTGTTTTGTGGGGGTGGGCAAAGCCAGTTGGAAATGTGGGATCCCAAGCCCAACGCACCGGTAGAAATCCGAGGCGCCTTTGGTTCGATTGCCACGAAAGTTCCCGGTGTCCGCTTTGGTGAACATCTTCCCAAAGTTGCAAGTATAGCTAATAAGTTCACGGTTCTTAAAAGTGTTAGCCATGATGATTTGGATCATGGTTCTGCTTGTTATCTGAGTTTAACGGGGCATTTTCATCCACAGAAATCAGCGAATCCACCGCCCAAGCCTGATGATCTACCTACGGTGGGTTCGATCTTTAGAAGAATCCGGCCAATCGGGCCTTTTGGTTTTTCTAGTTCCCATGTCAATGGGCCATTGGTAGTGCCTGAGTTAAATTCGCCTGGGCAAAATAGTGGCTATTTGGGTCGGGCCTATGATCCCCTTGCGGTGGATGGCAGCGACCCCGAAAAGTCGCTTCCTTCGCTCAACCCGCGCGAAGAATTACCCACGGTGCGAATTCAGCAAAGGCAATCCTTGAAGAATGCGTTGGAAAAAGAACAGCGCAAGTGGGAGTCGGTGCCTGGGTTGCTTGATCATGATTTGCGTTACAAGCAGGCGTATCAAATTTTGAGTGACCCTAAAGCTCGAAGTGCGTTTGATCTTTCCCAAGAGAAGGATTCTGTTCGCGATCGCTATGGTCGAAATCGTTCTGGTCAGGCTTGCCTGCTTGCCCGCAGATTGGTTGAAAGAGAAATGCCCTGGGTTACAGTGTTTTGGAATCCGAATATCCGCGGTCAAGATTCTGCGCCCAACGAAACCGATCAATACGGTTGGGATACGCACAACGATATTTTTGAATCGATGAAAGATCATTTGTTGCCTCGTTTTGACCAAAGTTTTTCCGCCCTTTTAGAAGACATGGATTCACGAGGGTTGTTGGATTCAACATTGGTGGTTTGTATGGGAGAGTTTGGCAGGGCGCCTTTGGTTGCATTAGAGCCTAGATTTGCAGGCGCTACTCCCGGTAGAAAACACTGGGCTGCAACTTACTCTGTTGTTTTTGCAGGCGCCGGGGTTACCCAAGGGGCCGTGGTTGGCGCTACCGATCGCGCAGCCGCATATCCCGTTCAGGACCGCGTTACTCCACAAGATATTATCACCACGCTGTTTGATGCGCTTGGCGTTCCTCCCACCGAGCATTATCATGATCTATTGAACCGACCTGTTGCTGTTTCTACCGGGAAGCCCATTAAAAAGCTCTTTATCTGACCAAGGGATTAAAAACACATGAGCAATGATGAGATTTTAAATAATGACCCACCAAGATCCAGATCAGTTATGCTCTGGATTTTTGTCGTAATCATTTCCATCTTTGCCCTCTCCCTGCCTTTTGTATTAGTCCTTGCGTTTATCTTTGGTAAGAATATCTTATTTAAAGATAATGGAGACACGGATAATATTAAGTATGGTTCTGCAAGGCCAATTGTTGCGCGGGGTAATCTTGCAGAGGATGAAAAATCCACCATCGAGCTTTATAATCAATCAAGGCAGGGGGTGGTTAATATCACTATCCTAGCTAATCGCAAGACTGGTATCAATTTGAATATTCAGCAGATGCCCGAGGGTACAGGGTCTGGGTTTGTGTGGGATGATGCAGGGCACATTGTAACGAACTTTCATGTGATTCAAAACGCAGATGCAGCGCAAATTACCTTTGCGGATCAATCAGTTTTTCAAGCCAGGCTCGTAGGGTTTTTCGCTGATAAGGATCTTGCAGTTTTAAAAGTCGATGCCCCCAAGGGGAAGCTAAAACCTTTGCCATTGGGCCGTTCTGATGATCTCCAAGTTGGGCAGAAAGTGTATGCAATTGGAAATCCCTTTGGCCTTGATCAGACCTTGACCACGGGGATTATTAGTGCGCTTGGAAGGGAGATAGATTCAGTAAATAAAAGGCCGATCAAGAATGTGATTCAATCGGACGCTGCGATCAATCCGGGTAATTCGGGTGGTCCACTTCTTGACAGTGCGGGTTTGCTTATCGGGGTAAACACTGCAATTTATAGTACTTCCGGTGTTTCCGCAGGGATTAGTTTTGCAATTCCTGTGGATGAGGTGAACCGGGTGGTGCCCGAGCTTATCAAGAATGGAAAAGTTACTAAGCCCGGTTTGGGGGTTACTCTTGCGCCTGACAATATGTCGAGGCAATGGGTGCCTGAAGGTGTTGTGGTTTTGGATGTTCTTCCGGAAGGTGCTGCAGCAAAGGTGGGGATTCGTGGCTCTTCCAGAAAGAAAACAGGAAACATCGTGCTTGGTGATATCATCAAATCGGTTGATGGCAAGGATATCAAGGTTCTGAAAGATCTATACTTGGTTTTGGATGAGAAAAAAGTGGGTGATGTGGTGAAAGTTTTGATCCTTCGCGAAGAAGTTGAACTGGGATTTGATATCACCCTGATGCCTCTTCAATCATTGAAGCAATAATTCTATTTCTTTGTTGCTATTACTACGCAACAATACTCAAAGCTATTACCAAGTAAAATGGATGGGAGATAAGTATGAATACTTTCATAAAGACGGTTTTGGTTTTTGCAGTTTTTGCAGCAGTGGGCTGTGGTGGAAATAATACTCCGGATAAAAACGAAAAGGCCAAAGAAAAAGCATCTATGAAAGTGAAGGGGATCATAGGCGTCTCTGTGCTTACTCTTACGAATCCATTTTTTAAGGTTATAGGCGACACGATAAAAGAGCAGGCAGAAAAAGCAGGATATTCTGTTGAGGTGGTGAGCGGGGAATTTGATGTTGCAAAGCAGCAAAGTCAGGTCAAAGATTTCTTAGTGAAAAAAGTAGTTGCGATTGTGTTATGCCCTTGTGATTCGCGCTCGATTGGTGCAGTTATTCAAGAAGCGAATAAAGCGGGAGTACCTGTATTTACTGCAGATATCGCATGCCTGGCTCCCGATGCCAAAGTGGTGACTCATATTGCAACCGATAATTTCGAAGGGGGCAAGCAAGCTGGAATTGCCACGATTGAAGCGATGGGCGAAGCTGGGGGCAAAGTTGCGGTGCTCGATTTTAGGCAGGCTGAATCATGCATCTTGCGGGTCAAGGGTTTTAAAGAAGTTATCGATGCGCACAACAAGAAAAACCCAAAAGCCCAGATAACGATAGTTGCAGAGCTTCCAGGCGATGGGAAGAAGGATAAAAGCCAAAGTGCCACTGAAGATGTATTGCAAACCCATCCAGATCTTGCAGCAATTTTTGCAATCAATGATCCTTCAGCATTGGGGGCCCGGGCAGCACTTGAACGAGCTAACAAGGCTGATGCAGTAAAAATTATCGGGTTTGATGGCCAGCCTGATGGTAAGCAAGCGATCAAGGAAGGGAAGATTTTTGCAGACCCGGTGCAATTCCCGGATAAAATTGGGCAGCAAACTGTTGCTGCAATGCTGGATTATTTCGATGGCAAGACGCCACCGAAAGAAGTTTTGATTCCTACGGGCTTGTATAAAAAAGCTGATGCAATGAAAGACCCCGAACTTAAATAAGGATGAAACGATGACTAAGGTTTTGAATTTTAAGCAAGAACTTACCGCATGTTTTGGTCAGCCTGTTAGTGAAAATCCGACTCAGGCGATGATCGAAGCCGCCTATAAGCATCATGGATTGGATTGGCGTTATCTGACGATTGAGGTTGCACCGAGCCATTTGAGTGATGCGGTAAAGGGCGCTCGTGCAATGGGTTTTGTAGGGTTTAATTGCACTATTCCGCACAAGGTTGCAGTCATTGCCCACTTGGATGGGTTGGGTGAGTCAGCATCGGTCATGGGTGCGGTTAACTGTGTTGTGCGCAGGGGTGAAAAGCTGATTGGTGAAAATACCGATGGCAAGGGGTTCCTTGAATCGTTAAAAGAGTTGACCGATCCCAAGGGGAAGCGCGTTGTGATTTTTGGCGCAGGCGGTGCTGCACGGGCCATCACTGTAGAGCTTGCGCTTGCGGGCGCCAGCCATTTTACGCTGGTAAATCGCAGTGTTACCCGGGGTGAAGAGTTGGCTAAGTTGCTTCGGGAAAAAGTAAGTGCAAAGGTCGAATTTGTTCAATGGAAGGGTGATTTCAAAATTCCCGAGGGCACCGATGTAGTGATCAACGCAACTTCCATCGGACTATATCCTGATCGAGAAGCCAGGCTTGAACTTGACATTTCCACTTTGAAACCTTCGATGGTGGTTGCAGATGTTATCCCTAATCCTCCTGAAACCAGACTGGTAAGGGATGCCCGGGGTAAAGGTTGTAAAGTGATTGATGGACTTGGGATGCTCGTTAATCAAGGGGTTATTGGTATCAAGCATTGGGCGGGTATCGATCCCGATCCCAAGGTGATGCGTAAGGCCCTTGAAGATATATTCAACTAGCTAGCCGTAAGGATCAATCAAGCTGCAAAAGAGAATGTGGGTGCTTTTAATGGGTAGTCCAGAAATTATCGTTAGAACTGCGGGAAATGAAGACGCATTAAAGCAGCTCGGCCCTTACGGAATTGAAACTCTAATCATGGTGGACGAGGAAATTCGAACCACGGCTTATAGGGTGAAAGTTCAAGCGGAATCTAGTACAAGCACCAGTTATCATCAAATTGCTGAGGAGCTTTATTATGTGCTTGCGGGTGAGGGGGTTGCAATTTTGGATGGGGTGGAGCATGAGTTGAAGGTGGGGGTATTTTTGCGATTGCCTCCTGGCACAAAGCATGCGTTTAGGGCTGGGCATAACGGGTTAGAGATGCTGGATATTCATGCGCCTGGTTGCAGGCCGGATAGGGATGTTTTTTTTGTGGGTGGAGAAGTGCCTGCGGGTTTTAAATCCGCTGCAGAATAATCAAGGCGTCCAATTTTTTCGTTCCCTTGATGATGGAATGTTGAGGATTTTTCTGTACTTGGTGATGGTTCTACGGGCCACAGGGTAGCCTTCTTCCTGAAGTTTGTTTACTAGATCTTCATCGGAAAGCGGATTGGATTTATCTTCTACGCCAACCACTTCAAGAAGTTTTCTGCGGATTTTTTCCCATGCGATATCTTCACCAGTTGCGCTTTGAGTGCCTCCGCCAAAGAATCGTTTCAGCGGAAAAACTCCCCGCGGGGTTTGAACCCATTTATCATCGACCGCCCTGCTGATGGTTGAAACATCCACGCCAACCACTTCTGCAATTTGCAGCATTTTCAGTGGTTCGATATGTTCAGGGCCGAGTTCTAAAAAGCTCAATTGCCTTTGGATGATTGCTTGTGTGACTTTTTTTAGAGTAGATCTGCGTTGTTCGATTGCTTCGAGCAACCATTGGGCAGATTGGATTTTGGGTCGGAGAAACTCTTTTACTTTTTTATCGGTGGCTCGATTTTTACACTCTGCAACATAAGTCTGATTGATTTGCACATTGGGTAAAAGTTCGTCAGCTAGGCGGACAAGATATTCCCCATCTTCTGACTTGAAAATTTCAATATCCGGTACCACGTAGGGAATATTTTCGGAATTAAAGATGGCTGCGGGTTTGGGATTTAGTTTTCGAATAACCTCAATTGCTTCTTTGATTTGATTTAAATCAAGCCCGGTTGTTTTTTGAATTGCGGGTATACGGTTGTGCCTGATGTTTTCCAAATGGTTGGTGATCAGGCTTTTGACTGCATCTGGGTTTGGCGTTTCCGAGGTGAGTTGTAGTAATAGGCATTCAGCTAAATCTCTTGCGCATATGCCGGGCGGATCCAGCCTTTGAACGATGGAAATCGCTTGTCTGATTTGATCAGGGGTGCAAGGCGGATCAATCGAATTGGCAATTTCTTCTGCACTCGATTTCAGATACCCACCATCATCAAGGTTGGCGATCACCAGATTTACAAGGCGTCTTTCTTCTTTTGAAATATCAAAGAATGATAGCTGATCGATGAGGTAATCTTCGAGTGATTGTGGTCTGGAAACCATGTTTTGCATGGCATTGTGCTTGCGTTCGGAAAATTCTTCGATGGCGTTACGCGAAGGCCTATGATCATCGTAAAGCGATTCTTTCCATTCTTCGGGCATGCCATCAAGGCGCTCGAAATCGGCTTCCGCTTGGCCTTTAGTATCGATCACCAAAGTTTTGTCAGAGGTATCTTTGGAAGTATTTGGTTCAAATTCATATTCGTTTTGGTCGTCATTCCAGTCATCGTTGGGATTCGCGTTTTCTGAATCTTGGGTGAGTTCAAGAACGGGATTTTCCTGAAGCTCCTGTTGGATTTTTTCTTCCAAAGCCATGATCGGTAGCTGGAGTATCTCCATCGACTGAATCATGCGAGGTGCAAGATGCAGTTCGTGCCCCATCCTCAAGCCCATGGAATGTTCTAGCCGCATTCGTTTTCCTTAAGGCCTAATAGCATCACAATCGAAAGTAGAGCAATCAAAGTTCTCTACGTCCTTCAAGTGCATCCGCCAGAATTTGAGAGTTTGCAAATTCCAAACCCGAGCCCGAAGGAATGCCGCGTGCAAGTCGCGTTACTTTGATTCCTGAAGGGCCCAATAAGCTGGAAAGGTAAAGAGAAGTTCCATCCCCTTCCATGGTTGGATTAGTTGCCATGATTATTTCTTGAATATCACCTTTTTCAACCCTGAGCATAAGTTGGTCGATGGTTAAGTTATCGGGGCCCATGTTATCTAAGGGGGCAAGTTTCCCGTGTAATACATGGTAAAGGCCGCGAAACATCCCCGAGCGTTCGATGGAAGAAAGATCCCTAGGTTGTTCGACAATGCAAACCACGGAAGAATCTCTTCTAGGATCGGAGCAAATTAAGCAGAGTTCATTTTCTGTAGGGTTGCAGCAGACTTTACATTGTTTAATGGATTCTTTGACCGAGCGAAGGCATTCTGCAAGAGATAGCACCTGCTTTTTATCCGCGGTCAAAATGTAGTGAGCCAATCGTTCGGCAGACTTCGGGCCAATGCCTGGAAGTTTTCCGAGTTCTTCGATCAAGCGAGCGATAATGCCCAGTTGTTGATTTGAATCAGACAGTGTCAAATTCCTAGGCTCCAAAAGAAAATCGGTTTAGCTAAATCCTGGAAGTTGAAAGCCCCCGGGTAAACCAAGTGACTGTGTCATTTTTGCAGTTTCCTCAGCAATCGCAAGCTTAGCTTTTGCAAGTGCTTGATTAGAAGCAGAGCGAATAAGTTCTTCGAGGTAAGGCTTGTCTTGCATTTTGAAAGCTTCATCCGAAATAACGATGGAAATAATTTCCATTTTTCCATTGGCTCGAACCCGAACCATGCCGGCGCCCGACTCGCCATCGGTGTGGATTTTATCGAGCTTCGATTGCATTTCTTCCATCTGCTCCTTCATTTTAGGAAGGTTACGCATCAGGTTTGCAATCTGGCCCATTTCTTTAAACATTGGTTTAAGCCTCGTCGTTATCATCATCCGCACTAGGTTTGGATTCAGGAGGGAGAACTCCGAACCCTGCATCGACCCGTACAATCTGAGCGTTAAAAATTTCTAAAACTCTTTGAACAATCGGTTCTTTTTCTGCGGCATCCTTGGGATTAACTTTAGGCTTTGAAGCCACGGGTTCAATCTCAATGGGCGCCAGTTCTACGATTTCATTAGGGTCTGTTATGACCTTGCTAGTAACCCTTACCTGCCAACTTTGCCCCGTAATTTTATTCAGGGCAGTTTGAATTCTCATGATTCTGGCAGGATCAGAACAATACTCTAAGGCTTGATTGTACAGCCTAGGGAATTCAATAACCAGAGCGTTTGGCCCGGAAATTGCAGGAAGGCCTGATTTTTTCACCTCGTTACCGAGCATAGGTCCAATTGCATCAATGACTTGTGGCCAAATGGAAGAAATATTTTGAGAAGATAATCGTACTTCAGAAGATGTGGTTGGTGGCTCAATCAGGCTATCTATTTCACTCAGGAACTTTTTTTTTAAGCCCTCGGGAGGTGCGGTTATTTGCCTTGCAGAGGTTTGCGTTTGCGCAGGTAAACCCCCTGATTGAAGGAGTTGTAATATTTGTTGCAGTGGGATTAAATTTACCAGTCTGGAAAGACGGATGAGCCCGAATTCCACCATGATTCTGGGTTGATGGGTTGCTTTGAGCCGGATTTTTGTGAGCGACAAAATATCGAGGCCAGCAAGCAGGGTATCAAGAGAAATTCCCTCGGCCATTTTTTTGAAACGATCATGCTGGGAAGTTGCAATGCCTGCATCCACCGGAATTTGATTGGAAGAAGCGTAAACCATAAGGTCACGCCAGTAGGAAATCATCTGCTCAATCAGTTCCCCCATTTGCAAACCTTTGGAATTGGTTTGATCCATGAGTTCAAGAACCTTGGAAGATTCACCTGTTAAAATCGCCTCAGCAAGATCCATGATGTGGTTTTCATCAACTGCGCCAATGAGTCGGTGAACTTCATCCCGGGTGATTTTTCCGTTGGAGAAGGATAGCGCTTGATCTAAAAGCGATTGGGCATCCCGCATCGAACCACCCGCCCTGCGTGCGATGAGTTCGATGGCTTCGGGTTCTGCTTCCAATCCTTCTTTGATTGTGATTTCCTGAAGATGCGCTGCAATTTGTTTTGTACCGATGCTGGAAAAATCAAAGCGTTGACAGCGTGAAAGAATGGTGATCGGAATTTTCTGAACTTCTGTGGTTGCGAAGATGAACTTCACATGCGAAGGGGGTTCTTCAAGTGTTTTTAACAAGGCGTTAAAAGCTGGCCCTGTTAGCATGTGCACTTCGTCAATGATGTAAATCTTGTAGCGCGATCTGCTTGGCCTGTATTGCACATTGTTGCGGATCTCACGCACTTCATCGATGCCTCGATTGCTTGCGCCATCGATTTCTAGCACATCGACATCTTCACCCGTTGCGATTGAAGTGCATATCGAACAAACCCCGCAAGGAGTAACGGAGGAACCTTTTTCGCAATTCAGGGCCTTGGCGAGAATTCGGGCTGCAGAGGTTTTTCCCACCCCCCGAGCACCCGTGAATAAATACGCATGGGCTACACGGTTGTGCTTGATTGCGTTTGTAAGAACTTGAGAAATTGCTTCTTGGCCAATAAGGTCGCTAAACCCGCCCGGGCGGTACCTTCGAGCTAGAACAGTGTAGCCTTCCGGGGGCGTGGTGCTTGTGGCCTGGTTTTTTGGAGCAGCTTTGGCCATGGATCGATTTATAGAAAAGGTAAGGGAAAAGTAAGGCGCAGCGTGGCGCCGAGAGAGGCGAATCCACTGCACAAGGGTACGCTGCGTATGGCTGCACCTTCCGGCCTGACCAGGTTAACAACTTCCCTTTGCGTGGGGCCCCTCCCAGCGCCTCGCTGCGGCTAATTAAACCGCGCCCGCTGGTGCGGACATGTTTCTATCTTATCGGCCCGCAACCGTATTGACACTATTTCTCGTTTGAATTGTTATTTTCTTTATCGTTACAGGCTTTTCAGGCTTGCGACTTCCTTCATCATTTTCAGCTTTTAAGGGCATAGTGTAGATTTTCTTGGCAACTTCCATCCCTTTGGTAATTTTGCCAATTGCGCTGTAGTTTTCGTCCATGAATGGGGCTTTATCTAAATTAAGGTAAAACCTGCAGGCAGAGGTTTCTGGATCTAATTCGTAAAAAGAGCCGATTGTGCCTGCTTCGTGCTTGGTTTCAGGGCTGAATTCAGGCTTTAGCCAATATCCGATACTGCCATAGCCTATCTCGCCTGTTCCTAAGGGGCAACCTGCGCGCAGTTGTTCCAGCTTAACCACCGGTTCTTCTGATTCTTCGAGATGAACTTCTTCAAAGAATAGTCCATCGTAATAACCAACCTTGGCAAGAGCGATGAAGTTTCGAACATGATTTGGCGCCTGAGTTGGGAAAAGTTCCATCTCGATATCGCCCTGATCTGTGCTAATAATTGCAGTGTAATCGATCAAATTCCCAGCTTTGTCTTTAAATCGAATCTCATCCCAGCACGCCTGTACTGCTTCATAAAGTTTGTAAACAGATTTCTTGGTCACAGTTACATCGGGTGGCCTGTTACAGTATTCGGGTGGGTTATCACCTATGCAAACGGCTTTTAAGAATGGCTGGTGCAGCAAATCTTCGGAGGCTTCTTCTTGCTTGTTATTTTGGTTGGAGGTCGTGATTGCTTTTACTTCAGCGGGTTCTGCTTTGGTAATGGGTTCTGGGGCGGATTTTTTACCACACCCGGTCAGTACCGATCCCAATACGATTGCAGATCCTAAAACCTTGTAAACTGTGTTCTTAGCCATGATATTCTTGCTCAATGGAGCACCCCTAAATGACAATAGTCCATCCTTCCCGAATCTCATACCTAAGAATTTTAGTTTGGTCAATACTTGCTGTAAGTTATTGCAGCTATAATGCTTAATGCATGGAATCTCAAAATAATGCCCATTAAGTCATTGCATACAGGGTTTTTTCAATGGTAAAATGGGTAATATGGCTTTTTCTGTTAAATTTGCTTTTATTTAAATTCATGTTCAAATATCTTTCCCAACTTCTGATTCTTTGTTGCTTGCTTGGGCAAGTTGTAAATGTATTTGGCTTACCTTTGGCGTTTACTTCAAATCCAGATTCTCTGGTTTCATTGCAGTTTAAAGGTTGTTGTACTTCTAATGCCAAAATTTCTTGTTGTGGCAATGATTGCAAATGCTGCTTTTCGAATGAATTGCCTTCGGATGATTTTGCCTTGGTGCAAGAAAAAACCGTGGGGCAGGGCATTCAAGTTCTTTGGTTGAATCCCGTTTCAACAAACAAGTGCAAAGGTACCAATCTGATCAGTCAGTTTGGCGTTGATATGGCTATTCAAGAAATAGGCTCAATTGATTTGATTCTCGCTTCTGATTCAACTCAGCCTAAAGATGCTTCTTCTCTTTCCTGCGGTATTAAGTTCTCCAATTTCAAGCCTCCTCGGATTTAATTTACTTTTCAGCATTTGTTTTCAAAGCGTTCCTGATTACTCGGGAGCAATTTATTGCGTGCATATTTTTATTGCAGCAATTCAAACCTTTGTGAAATTAGTTCAAGTAAATTAAGCGGGAGTTTAATGTCGTGAATTCTTTAAAAAAGTTGCTTCCCATGAAAAGGAAAGCCTTTACCCTGATAGAGCTTTTAGTCGTAATTGCAATCATTGCAATCTTAATTGGGCTTTTGTTGCCTGCGGTGCAAAAAGTGAGGGAAGCCGCAGCTAGAATGAGTTGCTCCAATAACCTTAGGCAAATATCTCTAGGGATGGCCAACCATGAATCAGTTCGGGGTTATTTTCCTGGCTTATCAGATGGTGCCCCCAAACTCCTTCCTGCAGGTATGACTACCGCCCATTATGCCTTTGGTGTGCTCGCTAATTTATTGCCTTATCTTGAACAGGGCTCTTTGCAAAAGTTGATTGATTACTCGAAGCCTGCAACAATCAGTGGTTGGAGAGGAGATATTAATCCGGTTCATGACCCCGCGGCTAGTTCGCTGATTAAAATATTTTTATGTTCTTCTGATAGCGGGAACCCGCTTTTTGCCCAATCAAATACAACTCGCACCCCCAATGCTTTTACCACTGCGGGCAGTAATTATGTATTCAACATGGGTTCGGGTACTGCTACTGCAACGCAGGTGAATTATGATGCCCAATTTCCAACAGATGGGATGTTTTGGTACGGTTCAAATGTTAGGTATAGTGGGATAATGGATGGGGCTTCCAATACCCTGCTTGCATCAGAATGCCTGCTGGGCCCGGGTGGAAGTGCCCCAACTTCAAGTACTGTTCCACCTGATAGCACTGGTAAATATTATGTTGCTCTCAATACCGGTACCTTTACCTCGAATTCTGTAACGCCTGGTGGGTGGCTACGCGGCTCTGTTGTTTTAAGCCGACCTACGGAATGCGATACCGGCACGCGGGCATGGGGCACTATGCGGGGCAGCACTTGGTTTTGGGGCGGTCGAGACTGGAACTCGGTTTTCAACACAGCTCTCAGGCCCAATGATACTTCCCTAGATTGCGGAGCCCATGGTAGGGGATGGTTTGCTGCACGAAGTAAACACTCGGGCGGTGCAAATTGTGCTATGATGGATGGCTCGGTAAGGTTTGTCACTAATCAGATTGATTCTGTAATGTGGCAAGCTGCTGCAACGCGTGCTGGGGGCGAGGCTGGGACTCTACCTTAAAAATAAAGTATTGATATGGCTTAAGGAGTATAATCAATGATTAGTAATGGCTCTTGGATGAAGTTGTTGTTCCTTGGTGTTCCCGTAATTCTTGGCGGATCTCTGGGGTTGTACCTCGCAACCGATTTTGATGGCCCTACCTATATTCCTTCTTCCTGCTGCAATCAATCAGAGCCTAAAGAGGGTTCAAAGAATTTTCCCCTCGAAAACTATGACGTCAAGGATACTCAGGAACGCCCTAGCCTTGCAGTGGATGGCAAGGGCCGGATCTATCTTGCTTGGGCCTCCCAGACCAGTGATTCGGAGAAGAAACTATTGCTTGCAAGGTCGGACAATCAGGGTGAGTCCTTCAATGCAGCTAAAGAAGTGATCAAGTCTGGAATATTCAAATCTGTTTCCCAGATGAAGGGTAAAACCATTTCCCGCAATGTCCGCATGATGCCCCATGTGATTGCAGGGAAGGACGAAATCTTTCTGGCTTGGACTGAGGCGTTGCCCGATTTAAAAGGCGTTCGGATGGTGGTTTCTTCCTCCAAGGATGGTGGCGAAAGCTTCGGAACTCCTGCCCCGGTTCACCATGGTGAAAATGCCCGTGCTGCTTTTACCTCCATATCTCTTGGCCAAGATGGCACCATGGTTTCTTCATGGCTTGATAATCGGGATAAGAAGCAAAAAACATTTGCTTCAGTAAAAGGCCCTGCAAAAACCGAGTTCTCAATGGAAGAAACTGCGGGTGCGGGGGATCCGGATAAAGGTGTTTGCCCTTGCTGCCCAACTTCAACTTTGGTCGCTTTAGATGGCACTGCTTATGTCGCATTTCGAAATATCCAAGATGGATACCGCGATTTTTATATCAGTCGAAGGAAGCCCGACGCAACTTCTTTTGAAGCTCCCGTCCCTATTATTTCCCCAACCTGGAAGTTCGATGGCTGCCCTCATGATGGTGCCTCTATGGTTTTGGCGGGGGATACATTCCACATCACTTGGATGGATGCCCGCTCTGGTTCGCAGCGTTGTTATCATGCTTACGCCAACTGTAATGAAATGAAATTCACTGCAACGGAGTTACACCCTATCACTCAGGGCAGTCAGGGAAATGCCAAGTTGGTGCTTGATGCACGAGGCGATGTGCATGTGGTTTGGGAGGAAAGCAAGGAAGCGGCATTGGTGGTTGATGCGGGTGCAGAACACAAACATGGTGCGCAGGATTTTAGTGCCGGGGTTGGTCGGAACATTATGGTTGCTACATTCGAAAAAGATGGGAAGAAATTTGGCTCAGTGAAGGCTGTGGATGAAAAATCTGGGGTGTTCCAAACCAGGCCTGCGATTGCAATCGCCCAAGATGGAGATTTACTTATTGCTTGGAATGAGCTTTCTGAAGCTGGAAAAGCGATCAAATTCAAGAAGGTAAAGTGCGGTGCAATCCTTGCGAAAGATGCAAAACCATGAGCCAGATGCCTGCGAAAGGAAGTTCGGTTTTAATCGCAACCATGGTGGGGTTATTTGCCATTGCAGTTGTTGGCGGATTGTTGATTGGAAAAAGAAGTACACCCAAAAACCCAACACTAGAGCAATCATCTTCTCGAGGGCCATTTCTTTATCAGGGAATGTGTGCATCTTGCCATGGGCCGGAAGGAAGGGGAGATGGGGTCTCCGCACAGAATTTAAAAAGTGCACCGCGGGATTTTTCTCTGCGTCCTTGGAAAACTTTGATCGATTTACCTTCGATTAAGAAAGTGATTGTTGACGGAATTCCGGGCACCGTAATGCCCGGAATTAAAAATGCTTTGGCAGAACCTGATCTGGATGCCTTGGCGAAGCATGTTTTGAAGTTGGCAGATCAAAACCCATCTCCCACCATGAAAGTTTTTTCTAAGACTGACCAGCTTGCTATAGATGCTGGGTTTGTTTTAGTTGCGAATAGCTCTGCCCCGTTATTGCAATTGGAAGATGAGCAGGGGAATAAATCAAAGCTTTCAGATTATAAAGATAAAACGGTGATGCTTCATTTCTGGGGCGTGCAGTGCCCGCATTGCTTAAAGGAAATGCAATCCCTGTTGGAACTTGAGAAATCGTTTCAGGAAAAATCGTTTGTTATGCTGCATGTTTGCACGGATGAAGATGATGCAAAAGTTGCGCAACAAATTGCTTCGAAATATGCCCTTGGAATTAAAATCGTTATTGAAACTTCTGGTATTGGCTTGGCCCGTTATGAGGTGCAAAGCCTGCCTGCGTTCTGGCTGATTGGGAGCGGGGGCCGTACCTTGGCGCGTTCTGTAGGTACTAAAGATTGGGCTTCTAGTTCTTGTAAAAGTTTTATTGCGAATCAGATTTTGAAGTAGTGTTTAGTTTTTGATTCAAGCTGTTTTCAGATGTTGCGTTGAGGATTGCAAAAAGAATGATTCCCGCCAGCATTCCGAGTGCGCTGGTCATGTTTAGGCCCAAGCTAACCAGATGACTGTTGGTGAAATCTTTGCGGGCTTTCAGGGCGCTTTGCACTAAATCTTGGTTGTATTCTTTTTGTAATAGAACTTGATCGGTTAGGCGGGCGCGCTCAATGCGGTCTTTTTCTACCTTCGGTTCCCAAACCCAACCAGCGAGCGCAAAAAGTAACCCTACGCCTATGCAAGCCAGCATAGTTTTTCCTAAAGTTCCTGCAGGATTTCTTCTTTGATTCCCCCATAAAATAATCAGCGCAGTGAAACCACAAATCACTTGAATGGAGAAGTAAACAGGAAATGCAGGTGATACCACAACCCCTGCTAGCCTACTTGCTTGTTCTTTTAATAAAGGGTTGGGAAATCCAACAGGGGTGTTTGCTTTAAATGCCTCGGGGGTAGGGAGCCAGTAGGGCGGATTTTCCGTGACACACAATTTTTCGAACCAAGTGAATACACCAGGCCCGATTACCCCAGTAAAGAAAACCACAGTGCCCAGCCAGATCCCTAGCGATAACTGTAGCAGTATACTTGCAACGCTACGCCAAAGGGGTGAATCTTTAACTCGGTTTTCTGCCCCCGCCCAAAGTCTAGAGATATTAGGGATGTGCTTTATCCACACAAAGGCGGTTGCAAGAAAAGTGAAAGCCAAGAGATACATGTTGCCTTGAGTTCCTGATTTTAAAGCGATGAAAGCTTGAGATGAACAAAGAGCGACAGTGGAAGCTAATGACCCAAGCGAGACAAAACCCCATGAAGAGGTAAAAGCGGCCCAGGTTAGAAGCGCTAGTGCCAATGGAATCGGGACAAGCATCGCCATCGCTCCTGCGCTGGTTGCTATGCCCTTGCCCCCTTTGAATTTTAAATAAATCGGGAACAGATGCCCGAAGATTGCAGATGCCCCCATAAGAATGCCTGCGATTTCAGGCCCAAAGGGACTAGCAAGATAAAGCATACCTGCCTTTGCGGGCAATGCCCCTTTTAAGGCATCTAGAACAAAGACTGCAAAGCCATATTTGGCCCCGAGTACCCTGCCCACATTGGTGGCGCCTATGTTACCACTGCCTTGATTGAGGATGTCGATTCCTTTGATTCGTGCCAAAAAAAGGCCGAAAGGAAGCGCCCCGACAAGGTATGAAACGATCATTCCAATAGGGAGATAGCCAAACTGTTCCATGAATTTACCCTGTTTTTGAGTCTCAAACGCTACTCCTATCATCATACAGGTTATAAAGCTGGAATTAGATGCATATTTTCTGAGAATAATG
The DNA here is from genome assembly GCA_937888715.1 of uncultured Planctomycetaceae bacterium. Lineage (GTDB taxonomy): Bacteria > Planctomycetota > Planctomycetia > Gemmatales > Gemmataceae > UBA969. Next base: position 52,996 of record CALARU010000286.1, read on the forward strand.
CCGATAACTGTGGTAAAGTTGTGAAGTTAAGGTTAAAGTAAGATGAGATACCTGCCTGAAGATCACCCCTGATCAAAATTGCTGGAGATTCGTATGACTGGAACCAACAAAAGAGCATGTGATGAGTTTAACCTTTTGAGCCATACGCGCAGAGGCTTTATCAAAGCGGGTTCGCTAGGGATGTGTGGCTTGGCACTTCCTCAATTGCTAAGGCAAGAAGCTGTAGCTTCTGCGTTGGGAAAGCCTGTTAACCGCGAAAAATCTGTAATAATTTTGTGGATGCGTGGCGGCCCCAGTCAGCATGATATGTGGGATCCTAAGCCCGATGCGCCTGTAGAAATTCGGGGTGAGTTTAAACCCATTGCCACCAGTGTTCCTGGAATTCAAGTTTCTGAACTATTGCCTAAAACAGCTAAGATCATGCATAAATGGTCGATTATTCGCAGCTTAGCGCATCGTTCGATCGATGGGAATGTTGGCCATTCCGATGGTGATCAGATTTGTTTTACGGGTTACCCTAGCGGCCCGAGCCCTGATACCAATGTAATGCCCAGCTGCGGTTCCCATGCTGCTAAGCAATTGCAACACTTAAACACTGCAATGCCTGCGTATGTGATGATTCCCAAGAATGTTCCTGGAACGGGTTCTGCTTGGTTGGGGAAATCGTATGCAGCCTTTGAAACCTTAGCTGATCCTGCTGCAACGGGGCCATTTAAAATTCCAAACTTTACTTTTGCTGAGGGTGTAGATGCGGGAAGATTGGGTGAAAGAAAAGCCCTTTTAGACACTTTAAATAATCCCGACTTAGCTGAATCGATGAAGAATTTGGGAGATTACCAGAATCAAGCCCTCGGAATTCTTTCGAGTGGAAAGGCTCGGGCTGCTTTTGATCTCGATAGTGAACCGCAATCCTTAAGAGATCGTTATGGGTTTATGCCCGCATTTGATCCGGGCGATCCGCAACGATGTGGCGCACCTAATTGGGCCCAACGCATGCTGCTTTCTCGCAGATTGGTGGAGGCAGGCGTTAGGATGGTTACCGTTGATTTGCGTTGGTGGGATTTTCACAAGCAAGGCTTTGACTCGCAAAAACGAGGGTTCCTGCCCCGCTGGGATATGGCGTATTCCGCTTTTATTGAAGACATGGAATCTCGTGGATTACTTGAAAATACACTCGTAGTTGCTTGGGGCGAATTTGGCCGAACCCCTGTAATTAATAAAGATGCTGGGCGCGATCACTGGCCCTATGTTATGTCAGCTGCTTTTGCAGGCGGTGGTGTAAAGGGTGGCAGAGTCATTGGTTCTTCTGATGCCAAGGGCGCTGTGCCTAAGGATAATCGCAAATTGCCACACGATGTGCTAGCAACCATTTACAGCCATCTTGGAATCGATACTAAAGCAGCATATCTGGATCATACCGGCAGGCCACATGTGGTATTGCCCGAAGGTTCCAAAATTGAAGAGTTGTTTTAAGGAATCGGGAGTATTAGTTAATACCAGCTGGGATGATCGATTTGATTTGAAAGTCGCGGGTATCCCAAAGTGTAACATGACCCTGGCAAGTACCAACTGCCAGGGTTTTTCCGTCTGGACTCAAGACGATGGAGCTTATCATTGAGTCCGTAGATGCCAGTTTGTAAATCAGATCCCCTGAATTTATATCTCGTACTTGGACCGCATTGCTCCCGGTAGATAGGAAGAATGTTTTTTCATCTTTGGAAATTCCAACATGTCTAATTAATTTGTTTGAAATTTGAATGGTTTTGACAATTTGGTTATTCGAAGAATCAATAATGTGAACTGCACCTTCAGAGGTTGCGATCAGGGTTTTGCCCGACCAATTTAATGCATCTATAGGCGAATTGATTTTTGCAATTACCGTGCTTTCTGAATTGGATAGCGGGTTGAACAAGACTATTTCTCCAGTGGATGCACCCAAAGCGACAACCCCTGTTTCCGCGTGTTTACTCATCGAAATATAGTGCAAATTTGGAACGTTTTGTGGCCTGCTATGGATGTCATCGTGCCAGAGTTGGGGCAAAGTTTTTGAAAATTTACCGTTGGAATTGGCTAGGTTTCCTAAGCTTAATATCGATTCTTGCCCGCTGACCGATTGAATTTGCTGGATGATTTCTATGTCGGAATGAATTCTGAATTGAATATCGAGTGTAACTGGGTTGCATAAAAGAATTTGGGATTTACTGGTCCCCAGATAAAGCTGGCTTCCTGTGGGATCCCATTCAATGCAGGTAAGTGGCATGGATGCAATCAAAATGGAGGCTGTTGGGTTCCCCCCTGCTACGGGCCAAGTGCTTATAAATCTATCTCCTGCAAGTACTGCAAGATTTTTGGAGTCTGGGGAAAAGCGTATTTGGGAAATTTTAAGAGCTAATCCAAAAGATTTTTGTAACTCGGTATTTAAAGTTGCGGAAGAAGTAGAATTGGCAGTAGCGATTGCGGTGGGGTAATCCATTCGGGAAGCAGAGAAAACAGCAGCGGCTGCTGTCAATAAGACGCAAGCCGATTTTGCAATAGAAATAATAGCGGGCATAGCTTATCTCTCCTTAACGGATTATTCTCACATACTTCATTGTATCTTCACATTTTGGTTTTGTAAATACTAAAGCTTTTTTCTAAACGAAAGTGGAGATTCGAAAAACTCTTAAACCTGTGAGTCAAGTTTGTAAAGGGCAGTTTTAAGTTTTGGAAATCAAGCGATAGTGATTGGGCGCTCTGCTTTGGTTTGCTTAATAGATTGCTTCTGCCAAAGTTTGTTGAGTGGTTTTCCGAATAGAAAATCAATAACCGTCTGTGGTTTCTCCGCCTTGGCGGGTGCCAAGTTTTACCCAAGTTTGCCCATCGATTGAATCGGTGATAAATCTTACTGAACCATCTCCGAATAGGAAATTGACGCCCCCAGAATGCTTGCTGGTGATACTTTCTGGATGAAAAGAACCATCAGGCTCGGGTATATTAGGTTTGGATGGACTGCTAGGGTCACCTGTCCATCCAAGAACATAAAGAGCCGGGGTTTCGCCATCTAGATCACCACCGGGAAGCGCTCCCACCCAAGTGCATACTCCCGGAAGTGTGCCCACAGCTTGTTTAGCAGATTTTGAACTTCGTTCACCCACAAAAAGGGTGTTGCTCAAACCATCGGTAACTTCAGCAATAGAAACACCTCTGCCACGAAGCAGCATTCCCAAGCCCAAAGCAGAATCAAAGTCTGCTAATTCTGCTTGCCCATTGATGCCTGCGTAAGAGCTTTTAGCGAGTTCGAAATTGCCGCCCGCGCCCGAAATGGTAAAGGTGTTTAAGCCAGTGTCATCAGATGGGCAAAGAAAGCCCTTAATTACAGTCTTACGAAAAGCAATAGCAGCAGCAGAGGTGTTATTCATTGCAATGGAGTTGATATTAATCGATTTATAAAGGGATTCTTGTTCGAGGTAGGGAAGAATCAGTGCGCCCCAGCCCCAGCCTATAATAGGATCTGGATTTGTTGTAGCTGTAGGATCTACCGGGTTAACGGTCATATTATCGAGGTAACCTGCGGGAAACCTATTGTAGGTGCTTTCGTAATTCATCATTGCGAGGCCAATTTGCTTCAGATTATTGGTGCATTGAAGCCTGGCAGCGGCATCACGCACTTTCTGTACCGCAGGCAATAGCAACCCTATCAACATCCCTATGATGGCAATCACCACCAAGAGTTCGATCAGAGTAAAGCCTTTTTGCTGGGATTTGTAGGTCATTGTTCACCTCAAAATTGATGTTACAACAAAGTAAAACAAACTTATACTTCAAATTGTATAACAGAATATTACCGTGTCAATATGGTTATACTTTATTAGTTCGTTTTATTGGGCGGTAGGTTTGCTTCCTGTTGTTTGCTCTGAGGTTTTGCTTTTTAAAGCGGATGGCTTTCCTGTTCGCCGTTGACACGAACTTTCAAAAACGAATATAAATTTATATCTTCAAAAAATTCGAAGGGAGATTTTGCATTCTCCCCGCTCTTTATTTTGAGATGCATGGATGCGATTTTACTTGTTGGGATAAAGGATGTGTCCCTTGGTATGCGGCATTGCGAGTTCCGTTCCGATAAACGATCCCCGGCAGAACCTTGATTGGTCTGTCTGGCATAGTGATATTGCGTCTGGCAAATCGAGTTCAATCAATTCACATGTGCTAAGAATGGTTCTTTGGTTGGCGAGCCTTCCCTACGGGGCAAGTGTATGGTTGCGCAACATATTCTTTACAATTAAAATATTCAGGACAAAAAAAGTAGCAGTACCTGTGGTTTGCATAGGCAACCTGACTGCTGGGGGCACAGGAAAAACCCCGTGTGTTGAATGGCTGTGCAGGGTTCTTTGCTCGTTGGAATTGCGGGTTGCGATTTTAAGCCGTGGCTATGGCGGTGCGGGTGGTGCCAATGATGAAGCAATGGTGCTTGAAGATCGATTGCCCGATGTGCCACACCTTCAGGGGCCTGATAGATATCTGATAGCTCAATCAGCAATCGAAGAGTTGGAAAGCGAAGTGCTGGTATTGGATGATGGTTTTCAGCATCGCCAATTTGCAAGGGATTTAGATATTGTGTTAGTGGATGCGACGAACCCGTGGGGTTATGGGTATTTACTTCCCCGCGGAACATTGCGGGAACCCAAGTCGGGATTAAAAAGAGCAGGGGCAGTGGTGATAACCCGTGCGGATCAAGTGGCAGAGGAAAAGCTAACAAGCCTTCGAAATGAGATTAGCAAAATAGCTCCGGGTTTGGTGCTGTGCGAAGCCATTCATCAGCCTGTGGAGATGATTTGTTGGGAAAGTGAATCGATGGAGTTGGAAGAGATCAAGGGTAGGAAAGTGCTTGCGTTTTGTGGCATAGGAAACCCCGGATCATTTATCAAAACATTAGAAAACATAGGCGCAAGTGTAGTGGGGAGCAGAGTGTTTCCGGATCATCATGCGTATACAAGAAATGATATTGCGGATTTGATTGAATGGGCTTCCCAGCTTGCAGATGGGGATACACTTTTGGTTACAACCCACAAGGATTTGGTGAAAATTCGCACTTCTTCCCTGGGTGGGAATCTGCTTTATGCGCTTCGGGTTGAAATGCGATTTTTGTCTGGTGCGGAACAGCTTCAAGCATTGGTGCGATCCAAAACGCTTTTAGTTTAGTCCGAGAGCTTTTTAAATGGAGGATTTTATAGTGACTTATACTGGAATCAAAAATATGAACAAACCTTTCGATCTTCAGGGTTTGAAAACCTACGATTTGGCATCTAGACCTTCCAAGGTGTTCAAGGAAGATTTGGGCAAGCCATTAAATGAGCACGCATCGGTTGCTGATTTGATTGATTCACTTCCCAATCAACTTGCTGGCAAAAGCATTCGCAGGGTGAGAGATCATCTGGTAAGAGCGGGATCCAATGGTAATACCGTGGTCGCAGCCATTGGCGGGCATGTGATTAAAACCGGCTGTGCTCCCTACCTGATTGATTGGATTCAGAAGGGGATTATCAAGGCGGTAGCAATGAATGGGTCTGCTGCGATCCATGATGTGGAATTGGCCTTGGAAGGAAAAACGAGCGAAGATGTTGGCACGATGTTGAATGATGGGAAGTTTGGCATGGCCCGCGAAACCGCAGATTTCTTTGCACTCGCAACCCGCAGGGGCGCAGATGAGGGCATTGGCCTTGGCGCTGCTGTTGGGGCTTTGCTTGAAGAAAAATACTGCAAGGCTCCCGAAGTTAGCCTTTTGCTTGCAGCCCGTAAAGCTGGTATCCCTTGCACCGTTCATGTCGCTGTGGGCACCGATATCGTTCATATGCATCCCCATGTAAGTGGTGCTGCCATTGGTGAATCAAGTCACTTGGATTTTCGCATTCTTTGCTCCGTGGTTAGCACCATGGCTAATGGTGTGTGGATGAATTTGGGCAGTGCGGTGATCATGCCTGAAGTTCTTTTAAAGGCAGTGAGTGTTGTCAGGAATTTCAACTACGATTTGGATGGGCTTGTTTGTGTGAATATGGACAAGGAATCGCGTTACCGCAGTACGGTGAATGTACTCAATCGGCCTTCTTCCGAAGGCATTGAAATTACCGGGCATCATGAAATCATGTTGCCATTGTTGCATGCATCTGTGGCAGCGGCATGGGCTGCAAGGCCGAAGTTTAATGAATCCAAAGCGGCCTAATTATTAGGGGAAGTCATGTTGAACGAAATGAAGCCCAGACTGGTTACGCCTGAAGTTTTAATGCAGCAGGGAACCGACCTTGTTGATCTTGTACACAAGCTTGGGCAACCAAGGATTCTTGTGCTGGGTGATCTGATGTTGGATCGATATGTTTGGGGTGATGCAGAGCGCATCAGCCAGGAAGCGCCTGTGATTTTGCTTCGGGCAGAGCGCAGGGAAGAGCGCCTAGGTGGGGCTAGCAGTGTTGCAACCATGCTTAAGGCAATTGGCGCAAAAGTGCAAATTGCGGGCGTTGTTGGTAACGATTCCAATGGCGAGCAGTTGCGCAGCATGTTGATTGAGCAGGGGATTGATCCTGAAACAGTGTTGGTGGATTCTGAGCGGCCCACCACAGTTAAGGAACGCTACATAGGCAAAGCACAGCACAGACATCCACAGCAGATCATTCGGGTTGATTACGAGGTGCGTGATCATCTTTCCAAGCATTTAGAAACCCGGCTTGCAGAATTGATCAAACGCAACATCAATGATTTTGATCTCGTTTTGGTTAGTGATTACGACAAGGGTGTATGTACCCCAGGCTTGCTTGCAAGTGTGATTTCCGATTGCAAAGCCATTGGCAAGAAAGTGATTGTAGATCCTATTAGGGGTAGCGATTATCGCAAATATCATGGCGTTTCGACAATGACTCCCAACAGGCTTGAAGCTGGCCTTGCTACAGGCAGGGTGATCGAAACTAATGAAGATGGCTTGGCTGCTGCTGCATTATTGCGCGAGCGACTTGATATGGAGGCTGCCATTATTACTCTTGATAAAGAGGGGATGGCTCTTTCGCACCAAGATGGGCGCTCTGATATTTTTCCTACGAGAATTAGGCAGGTTTACGACATCACTGGCGCAGGCGACATGGTGCTTGCGGTGTTGGGCATGGCACTTGCTGCAGGTGCTGATTACCCCGAAGCCATCAAGCTTGCAAATATTGCAGGTGGATTGGAAGTAGAAAAGATTGGCGTGGTCCCGGTTACTAAAGCCGAAATGATTGAAGATATCTGTAAATCTTCCCTTGCTACCAAGGGCGATAACCTTTCTGGTATCGAAAAAATGATGGGTCGCGATTCGCTTCTTCGTGAACTTGAACAGCACCGGAAGCTAGGTAGAAAAGTTGTATTTACCAATGGCTGCTTTGATGTACTTCATGCGGGCCATGTTCAGTATTTGCGCGAAGCTAGGGCCCAGGGTGATATCCTTATCGTTGGTTTGAATAGCGATTCAAGCGTGCAAATGTTGAAAGGCCCAACCAGGCCCGTCAATAAGATTGATGCCCGCTCCGTGGTTATTGCTGGCCTCGAATGTGTAAGTTATCTTGCTATTTTTGAAGAAAAAACACCTATCGATTTAATTCGCTTCCTTAAACCTGATGTTTTGGTCAAGGGTGCTGATTACCACAAAGATGAAGTGGTAGGCGGGCAATTTGTTGAAAGCTATGGAGGCAGGGTTCACCTTGCTTCGCTTCGTAAAGGTTTTTCTACTACCGGTATTTTAGAGCGTCTTGGAGCGGCTTAATTTTTCTACAGGGATGTTTGATTCTATGAATGTTGCGATTTTTCTTCCAGGATGGATTGGTGATGCGGTGATGGCTACTCCTGCCATCAGGGCGCTCAAACTCCATTTCCCCTCGGGAAAATTCGTCTGCGTTTCTAAGTCTTATGTTGCTCCCATTCTTGTAGGCAACCCTTGGTTTGATTCCATGATTCTTACAGGTGGAAAAAAAGATCTATCTTTGTTAGAGGCTTCATCTCAACTCAAAAAAGAAAAAATTGATGTCGCTGTTTTGTTTCCCAATTCATTCAGGGCAGGCCTGCTTGCGTGGATGGGGGGTTGCAAACGATCGATAGGATTCAACCGCTATTTCAGAAAATGGCTACTCTCTGATTCGCTTGAATCTCCACAAGATGCAAAAGGCAAGTTCATTCCTTCGCCCGCCATTGATTCTTATAACCAGTTAGCCATGGTTGCAGGGGCCTCGAATCCTGGGTATGAAATGCAGCTTTTTACTTCAACAGTTGAAGAAGAAATGGCTGAACAAGTCTGGCGGTTTGCAGCTTTCAAAGATAAGCCGGAAGTTATCTGCTTGAATCCTGGTGCGGCTTTTGGTGCTTCCAAGCTTTGGCCTGCGGAGCATTTTGCTTCTCTTGCACGCGAACTTATCAGGCTTAGAGGGGCTGGCATTCTTGTCATGTGTGGGCCCAAAGAAAGCGAACTCGCACTTCGCATTACTTCGCTTATTGGCCATCCTTCAGCACGATGCCTTGCAGAACCTGGCATGCCCGATCTTTCGCTTGGCTTAAGCAAGGCTTGCATTAAGAAAAGCCAATTGCTGGTAACAACGGATAGTGGGCCGAGGCATTTTGCGGCGGCGTTTAACAAGCCTGTGGTTTCATTGTTCGGCCCCACGCACATAGAGTGGACTGATACTTATCATAAGAAGGAAATCAACCTGCAGAAGAAGTTGCCTTGTGGGCCTTGTCAGAAAAGGGTTTGCCCGCTGGAGCATCAGTGTATGAAGGAATTGATGCCTTTGGATGTGTTGAGCGCGGGTGTTAGTTTGTTGGATCAGCAGTTAGAAACTGCAAGGTTTTTAAGGTCGGTGGGATAATACTTGGAGTGAGTGTTTTGATTTCAAGGATGTTAAGAGTAATGGGTGTAATTTTTTTGCCAGTGGCTGGCTTGCTGGGGAAGATTTCAAACATGTTTTCGTCTTCAAAGAATGGTTTTCTGGTGATTCGTCCCAGCAAAAGAGCCATGCTATTTTCCCAAGGTATTGAAAAGCCGGAAGATATTTTTAACTTGGAAGGAATCAGGGTTACAGGCCATGGTTGGAAAACAGGCAGGCATGTAGCAAGCGTAACTTTGGGGAATGGTAAAAACGAAGCTCGCGGCTTTTTGAAAAAAGAACACAATCGGGGTTGGGTAAAAACAATCTTGGCGCATTCAGCCGGAGTATTACACGAAGCACGCATTCTTAAAGCACTCGAGCACGAAGGGATTCCAGCTCCTTTATGGGTTGCAGTAGGCAAAACCAGCCTGGGCCATTCTTTCCTCTTAGTAGAAGAAATTCCTGATGCTGTAAATCTTAAAACTTATTTTGCAGAGCAGCGAAGTCGAAATCAGCGTAAAGAAGTATTGCGCAGGCTTGCATGGATTCTGGCCCGGATGCACACCCTTGGTTTTTCACATGTTGATTTGTATTCGAAGCATGTTTTGGTTAACCCTGAAACCCGGATGGTTTATCTGCTCGATTGGCAAAGATCTTTCAGGATGCGGGATCTGCCTTGGAATATAAGGTCGGGCAATCTTGCAAGGCTTCACGCCACCTTGGACGAAAGTATTCTAAGGCCCAGAGAAAAGCTTGGGCTCCTGACTTCCTACCTTGAAGCTACTGCTCATTTTTCCCAAGGGAATTCTAACCTCCCTCTATTTCATCTGCTTGCACTCGATATCGATCGCGAAGCCATCAGGCTTTTAAGCTACAGGCATGTTCGCGAAAAGCGTAACACCCAGGTTGCATTGCAGCCACAAAATTGGATTTTCCTCGAAAAGCAAAATCTCTTTGTCACCTCCATTTGCTCTGAAGATGAAAAATTACACCTCGACCAATTACTATTAGAAGCAAAAAAGCTTCATGTAAATGGAAAGGTTGTCCTTCGAAAAACAATGCCGTGCGGTGATTCTGAACTTCGTTTGCAGTATCGAAATATTTCCTGGTTTGAATCGTTCTTTTTTTCTTACTTTAAATCCAGTAAAGCCAAGGCACCTGAGTATTCCCACGCTGCAATTCTTTACAAGATTCAACGCCATGGCGTGTGTACCGGGAAAATCCTTGCTCTTGGTATTCGCAAGAAGAAGCTCTTCTCACAAGAATCGTTTCTACTTACGAGAGAGCCTGCAAAGACTTTGCCCCTTTATGAATGGTTTCAACAGGGAACAAGCACCGAGATTCTGGGCAGGCAGCAGATGGTTTTTGAAGCAATGGGTAGGATGCTTGCCAAAGTTCATTCCTCTGGTTGTTATCTGAAGGGAAAGAAGACGTTGTTTTTAAGGGTTGTGGAATCCGATAAACCCCAGGTTTATCTTGATGCTGCAAATTGCCTCGAGGAAGCTCCGGTTGCAAATCCCAAATGGGCCAGCATCGATATGGCGAAAATGAAACAAGTGCTTCGATCTTTGGGCGCACAACAGCAAGGTATCGTCAGCTTTCGTAAAGCCTATTCTGACGAGATCGGCAATGATCAGCAGATGAAAAATTCTACATCCCAAATTGGAACAGGAGTTCTTGCAATGGATGTAAATTCGGGCGGAACAAAGCTTGCAATCATCCGCAAAACTGATTTACAAATAAATGAAATGAACATGAATGAAATGCAAAATGGTGTAGCAATTCAAGTTCAAAAAGATGGTAGCTATGTGAAGTTTTATTCTAGCCCCGAATGGATTGCCCATTATGGTGAAGATTGGACAACACGTGTAATGGATATTGGGGTAACGGATAGGTTTCATTCGAAGCAGGGTCGTTCGGTGGGTCGGATTATTCTGCCTGGCAAGGATGGTAAACCTGAGCTTTGTTTCTATTTAAAAAGGCATTACAAGCTTTCGTTTTGGGAAGGATTGATGGGTTGGTTGTTCCCTAAAAAAGCATGGTCCCCTGCTTTGCAAGAATTTCATCATCTTGCAACAGCGAGACAATTGGGGCTACAGGTGCCTGAAACCGTTGCGGCGGTGGAGTTCATAGGGCCGGGCGCTAAGCTTCGAAGTGCTCTCGCAGTTCGTGAATTGGATAATATGATTCCGCTTCATGAAGCGATTCCTTTAGCATCGGTTAGGCAGACTCCCCAAGCGTTTCGCAGATGGAAAAAATCACTTGTTAGCGAAATGGCACGCATGTCCAGAATCTTGCATGATCGCAATTGGTTTCATAAGGATCTTTATTTGTGTCATTTTTATATCGATAAAAATGACACATTCAGAACACCCAATTGGAGAGATAAGGTTGTGCTGATTGATCTGCACAGATTGGGGAGCCATACCTGGACTTCACAGGTTTGGAAAATCAAGGATCTTGCCCAGCTTATTTATTCCTCTGAAATCGAAGGTGTTGATGATCGGGATAGGCTGGAGTTTTGGCGCTGCTATAGAGATTTAGGCCCTCGATCTGCCTTGGATCGGATTTTGCTTTATGTCATTAGAATCAAATGGGGTCGTTACAGACGCCATAACTTAAAAAAGAAAGCTGCTTAGTTCTTTACAAATGTTGGTTAAGTTTGTTGCCCCTGTTGGTCGAGACTAAATGAGTGTATCGATTGTTTCGGTATGGTAATTAGAAAGGTAGTGGTTCAGGTAAGATGGATATAGCATTTTGCTATGAAAGTGTTCTTCCGAAGCGCGGTGGTTGTGAAACCTACATCGCATCGCTTGTTCGTAGGCTTGCTCTTGATGGGCATCAAATCCATCTTTATGCCAGTCGTTGGGATGCTTCTGCGTTACCTACTTCCGTGATTTTTCATCAGGTTGATCTTCCATGGTCTCCAAGGTTCATGCGTCCTTGGTCGTTTGGTTCTGCTTGCTTAAAAGCTCTCAAGGGCCAGGATCATGATGTGAGCGTTGGGTTTGATAAAACCTGGGGTCTCGATGTGCTATACCCCCAAGGTGGGTTGTTTGCAGCTACAGCAGAGCATAACCTTTTAAAATATAAGAATCCTACGATTCGCAAGGTTGTCAAATTCTTCAAAACATTCGATCTTTCCCATCAATCTTTTTTGATGCTTGAACGATTGCAATACCTCGGAATGAAAAAATCGATCGTGATTGGCATTAGTGAAATGGTGCGTGATCACTTCCAAAAATATTATCAGATCTCTGCCAATGATCTTCGTCTTGTTCGTATTGCGATGGATCCCAATCGTTTTCAGGAAACCGACAGGCTCAAGCGCAGAATCGAATGGCGTCAGCAGTGGAATATTGATCCCTCTGATTGCTTGGCATTGTTTGTTGGGATGAATTATCGGCTCAAAGGGTTGGAACCATTGCTACATGCGATGAAGCTATTGCCTGAAAAGAGCCCGATCAAACTTATGATTGTGGGTAACAAGCACACAGGCGGTTTTGAAAAGCTTGCTGATAGGCTAGGCGTTGCAGACAAAGTTCGCTTTGTTGGTTTCTGTGATGATATGCGCAATTGTTACTTCGCATCTGACTTCCTCGTTCATCCAACCTTTTATGATCCTTGCTCTAATGTGGTTCCTGAAGCCATGGGTTGCGGCTTGCCCGTAATCACAACCCGATACAACGGTGCATCAGAATTCATCACGCAAAACAAAGAAGGCATCGTGGTGGATGATCCTCATGATTACGAAAAACTTGCCTGGAGTATGACGCAATATATTGATAGCCAGACCAGAATTGCAGCAGGTCAGGCAGCTAGGAAGACCGCAGGCCAGTGGACTTTCGAGCATCATTACAAACAGATGCTAGCGGTATTTATTGAAGTTAGTTCCAGAAAATCTGATGAACGAGATTCTCAATCTTCCTCAACTGCAAGCACCTGAATGCAATCGCATTGATTGGTAATGCCCGCCCACAAACTGATCACGCTGCTACTTAATTTTCGACTTCCCAGCCAGCGCTTAAATCCAAAGCCCTTTGTTTTTAAAGCGTTTGATGCTGATTCTCTGAGCCAGCTTGAATGCCTGATTTGGCGCATTTCCAAAACTTTCAATCCTGCTTTACTCAGCATACTTTTCAAACTTGTTGGGTTGAAAAAAAGCAGATGCCTCGGAAAATCAATGCCCAGCCAATCTTCCTGATACCATCGAAATGGTAGGCTCTCGATGTTTGGTACTGAGATAGATATCTTGCCTTTTGTAGCTAAATGTTTCCGTGCATTTATCAAGGTTTCAATCGGGTTGTGGAGATGTTCCAACACCTGCCTTAGGGTGATGCAATCGAATTTCAGTGACGCAACTTCCAGATGATCGAAATCACCTCTCAAGGCTTTTATTCCTGCTGCATTTGCAACTGCTATGGCATTTGCTGAAGAATCCAACCCTGTTACTTCCCACCCCAACGCCTTCATTTTTAGAAGGAAGGCACCATTGCCACACCCGTAGTCGAGCAACTTTGCATCAACCCGAGGAGGAGGTGAAGAAAATTCCTTGCTGCTTTTTTTGTGGTGTTTGATTTTATTGGCTTGATGTGGGGCATAATCATCGGAGTAAAATTGTCCGATGATGTTGCGGTTAGGCCTTGGAGAAAGAAAGACGAGTTGGCAATCCAGGCAGCGGATTAATAGAGCGTGGCTTTGCTCGAATTCTGCATTGGGTTTGAGGTTTAGAAAAACAAAACCCCGGTTGCATTGGCAACCAGGGCAATCTGTTTTCTCCCAGTCAGCAGTAAGATCGAGGTTCATTTACCTTCGTTATACCTGCTTAAGTATTCACCGGTGCGCGTATCAATTGCGATAAATTCGCCTATGCCGATGAAAGGGGGAACGGTGATTTTAAGGCCGGTTTCGAGGATTGCTGGCTTGAATTGAGCTGCAGCGGTTGCGCCTTTTAATGCAGGGTCTGTTTCGACCACTTTAAGGTGCACGGTTGGAGGTAATTCAAGTGAAATGGGCTTTGTATCGAAAAAAGTCACATGCACGATATCGTTTTCTTTGAGATAATAAATCTGGTCGCCTACCCAGTCTTTATGCAGTGGGGTTTGCTCGAATGATTCTTGATCCATGAAGATAAAATCATCGCCATCGCGGTATAGATACTGTGCTTCCCTTTTATCGAGGTATGCCTGTTCTACTTTGTCTTGGGGGCGAACACGACTTTGCAAAGTATTGCCATTGCTGATGTTCTTAAGCTTCAAGCTAAGAATAGAGCGCAAGTTACCAGGGGTGTTAAGATCGCGATCAATCACTTGGAAGAGTTGACCACCTTCGCCCACGATAACCATACCTTTTCGAACCTGACTATAATCAATTGATGACACATGAACCTCCAGACAAATAAAACATAAAAAACGCTGGGATAATTATTAGAGTCAACTTACCATCAAATGAGGGTAACGAGAAGGGGTATAAGAAGATAATCCTGTTTAAAATCTATTTTTGTGCCTGCATATCGGACAGGGAAAAATCTATTTTTAAAGGCCTTGGGGTTGAATCAGGCATGATGGATACGGAGAATTTTTTCGTTGTGGGTGGTTCAAACTCCAAGCGGGTGATCTCCCAGGTTTCTGCATCGATCTCTTTTTCGGAAACCTGCCAGTTTGGAATCCAGACTTTAAAATCATGCTTCCCCTGAGGGAGATTTGCAATTTCAAAAGATCCATCTTTGTCGCATTGGGTTGCATAGGGGTGAGTTAATACGAAAAGGTGGGATCTCATCCAGAATTGGCCGGTGCCTGTCGTTAAAGTTGCAACACCCGGTTTTGTAAACACCCTGTGAACCGGTTTGTTTTTGTTAGACAAAGGAATGCTGAAAAAGGCATCACCCCGGGCTCGGATCGAATAGAAAAAATCTTGCTTGTTGACAAAATTAACCCCGTCTCCCAGCATCACGAAACCAACGGGAGAAGAGATGCCATCCTGATTGACTTGCATTTTGAAATGGTTGGTTTCCACCTCTATTGGTGCGAAACTGATTTTATTAAGGTCGTTTGTTTCGGGAACATCCAAAAAGACGACAGCGTGTTCAATGCCTTTGTTACTAGGGTTTATTTTGGGTGTGTTGGGATTGGCCCATGCAAGCCTAGGTTTGTTGGCATGTTGGCTTAAAGGGCTGATTGGGCCGTTAAAGCCCTCGATAATCGGGGTTGGCCCAGACCAGAAAACCTGCCCTTTGACGCTTCCTTTGTTTAGTTCTTCTTTGGGCTTCAAGGAAGTAGAAAATATGGTAGTTTGGGTGGTATTAGTTGCCTTGCTTTTTTCGCTGCAAGCCATGCCTGAAGTTATGCCTGCAATAAATAGGCACAATAGTGAGGCTTTGATAAGCGATCTAAAGGCACAATTGTTTTGCGCATTTGCTAGTTCGCTTTTTTCTTTGGAGTATGCCATGCCTGCCACCATTGCCAAGGGGTATCGGGTTCATTTAGTATCAGAATCGCCTACAGTGCCCTGTTCCTGTGGAGAAAGCACCCGGGTTTTAACCCGCCCCGATGGTTTAGCTTGTAACTTTCATGTCACTTTTATCCAAGATTCGATCAAGCATTACCATAAGGAATGTACAGAGGTTTACTATATTTTAGAAGGTAAAGGCAAGATGGAATTGAACGACGACACGATAACAGTTGAGCCCGGAATGGTAATTTACATCGAACCGAACACAAAACATAGGCTTTGGAGCTTAGAGGGCGTGCGCACTATCGTTCTTGGTATACCACCATGGAACCCCGAGGATGAGTATTACGATTGTTAATTCCCCTCTTTTTGGCCCCAGCGCTTTTGCAGATTGTGATCAACGCCTATTTGATCGCAAATTCGCGCCACGACGAAATCCACCACATCACTCACCGAGGTAGGCTTATGATAAAAACCGGGCATTGCGGGCAAAATAACAGCTCCGGCCTCGGTGCAAGTGATCATGTTGCGCAGATGAACCAAATGCAATGGCGTTTCACGGGGTACGATCACTAATTTCCTGCGTTCCTTTAAATGAACATTGGCAGCTCGAGTGATTAAATTGTCGGAAATCCCTGATGCTATTGCACCCATCGTTCCCATGCTACAAGGGCAGATTACCATCCCCCCTGTTAAAAAAGAACCGCTTGCGATGCCCGATTTGAAATCCCGATAGTTATGGAAGGTGAACCTGCTTGAAAGTATTGGCGTCCAGAATTGACCGAAAAACTTTGATGGATTAAACTTGTCTAAATCAATTTTTCTGCCACATTCTGTTGCTACCACTTCTACCGCTGATGGACTTAGGGTAAAGTGGATGTGCTTTCCTGCTTGAAGGAGTACTTCGAGCAGCCGAATACCGTAGGGGGCACCGCTGGCACCAGTCATTGCGATTACGATATCTTCGATTGCCATGATTTTAATACCTTGCTAATTCGGGAATCATTCGAACCAAACGAACACAGAATTCACATCATTATGATAGATCCTAATAAAGTCCTTAATACCATAGAAAAAGCAATTCTCGCATTTAAAAATACTCCGGGCAGGTCTGGAAGGGTGCTTCGTCTTGCTAGTGCTTCCGAGGTTATTGTGGTGGGGGATTTGCATGGCAGGGTGGATCACCTCAAAAAAGCCTTTACTTTAGCCGATTTAAAAGCCAATCCCAAGCGAACTCTTATCGTACAGGAATTAATCCACGGTACGACAACCCATGCGGATGGGTCGGATAATTCCCATTTGGTTTTGGATATGGTTGCATCATTAAAGTGTCAGTTTCCCAATCAGGTTCATTATTTATTGGGAAATCATGAGTTATCGCAAGTAACAAATAGGCAGATATCAAAGAATAATATCGATTTGAATCAATTGTTTGATCAGGGAATAGCGTTTGCCTACCCTACAATGGTTGCTCAAATAAAAGATGCGTACAAGAATTTGATAAGCGTGATACCCGCGATGATATTGCTGCCCAATCAGGTTTGCATCAGCCATAGTTTGCCTGATAAGACCAAGCTGGAAAGTTTTGATTCGAAAAAGCTTGAGGTAGTTCCAGAGCAGGAGTCGGATCTTTTTCCGGGTGGTACTGTGCATTCTTTGGTTTGGGGCAGGGATACCAGCCTTGAAAATGCGGAAAACTTCCTTAATAAGGTTCATTGCAAATGGCTGGTGACAGGACATATTCCTTGTAACCATGGATTTGATTACACTAATTCCAAGCAGATTATTTTGGATGCGCATTTTGATAATGCTGCGGGTTATTGCAGGCTTCCTGCGGATCAAGAAATAACTGGCGAAGTATTTTTAAAGAGTGGCGGACTTTTGTAGAATTTGAAACCTGTTGGGATTTTAAGATGTCAAGCACCCCGCAAAAAAAAATGCCTGCAACTCCCAGAGAAGCTCTTGGCCCAACCATTTGGGAAATAGTAATTGCAGGAGAAAAAGAATTCACGATCGGCCGGCCTTCCGAAACCGATAAAATGCTTACCCATCCAGATGTACTTAACGATATCACTTACAACGAAAATATGCCTTATTGGGCTGAAATATGGCCTTCCGCCCGGATGCTTGCCAAGTTTTTGATTAAAGAACAATTTACCCCCAATCAGAAAACCTTGGAAATAGGGTGTGGCTTGGGGCTTGTTGGTGTGATCGGGCTTCACAAGGGCTTGAATGTCACTTTTTCAGATTATGATGCCACCGCCTTGGAGTTCGCTGCTGAAAATGCCCGGGCCAATGGGTTTGAAAATTTCGCCACCATGCAAATCGATTGGCGTAATGTGCCCGATGATTTAAGCTTCCCACTTATTCTTGCATCAGATTTGGTTTACGAGCCCGGTAATGTAGACCCATTGTTAAAAATGATTGCCAAGGTTCTAGCGCCTGATGGCTTGTGCCTGATGACCGATCAAGATCGGATTCCAGCCCAATTGCTTAGAGAAACGCTCGATAAATCGGGGTTTGTTTACACCACTCAGGTTTTAAAAGCTGGATTGCCCGGGGGCATCAGGCATAAAGGGACACTTTACACCATTCGAAAAGGGTGAAAGTGCTTCGCATTTTATATTTTTCACGCTAACATGATAATTGAGTATGTGTTTCCTTGGAGATGTCTATGAAAAAGATAATTCTTATGGCGGGATTCCTGCTTGCAGTTGCTTACTCTTCTGCTGCAGAGGTATCTGTAAAAACAGTGAAATACTCCGACTTAACCTCGCTGGTTCGAAACAATCAGGGGAAGGTTATCTTGGTCGATTTCTGGCGCCATGACTGAGTCCCTTGTAAAAAAGAATTTCCGCATCTGGTTCAGATGCATCAGAAATTCGCAAGCCAAGGGTTCATGCTGGTGACAGTGCATTTAAACATGGCTGTGGATAAGGATTTAGTGGGCGGGGTTGAGAAAACTACTCTGCCTTTTCTGCAAAAGATGAAAGCAGACTTTGTGAATTTGATTCTTGATGAACCCGAAACGGTTTGGATGTCGAAGTTGGATGGTGGATCTGTTCCTACATTGTTTCTATTTAACAAGCAGAATCGAATCGCCCAGAAGTTCGATGATGTTGAAGATCACGAAAAATTGGAAAAACAAATACAGGAATTGTTGAGCAAACCTTGAGCGAAAAACCTCCCATTCAATCTGGTCCCAAATCCGTCATTAAGGATGATGTTGCAACAGCAATGGGGAAAATCCCCAGTGGCCTGTTCATTCTTTCTCTACTTGACGATGCAGGCGCAGATGATTTTATGCTGGCAAGTTGGGTGCAACAGTGTTCTTTTTCACCCTTAATGGTGAACATTGCGATTCGTTCTGAGCGCAGCATACTTTCGCAGTTGGTGCCGGGCAAAATCTTTAATCTTCATATCATTAAGGAAGGGCAAAACCAGATGGTTGGCAAGTTTGCCAAGGCTGCTTCTGGTGCTGATCAATTGAAAGATTTGAACCTACAAAGAGAGCCCCACTTGCCCGTTGTTCTTCTGGATACCTGTGCGGTTTTACAATGCAAAGCTGCGGGTATTCTTAATGCGGGTGATCATCAGTTGTTGGTTGCTGAAGTGGTTTCAGGCACCATGCTTACCGGGGGCGACCCCATGGTTCATGTGCGCAAGAATGCCCGGAATTATTGATGTTTCGGGTGTGGTATTCAAACCTTTAGTTTTTGGAATGATTGCATGAAAAGGCTTTTGGATAGTTTGAAAAAAATCGTTGGTGCGGATGCCATCATTACTGCTGCAAGCGAATTGATGGTTTATGAGTGTGATGGTTTTACGATAGATAAAAACCGGCCTGATGTCGTTGTTTTCCCAACCACCACCGAGCAAGTTTCGAAGATAGTCGAGGCCTGCAATTATTTTGAAGTCCCCTTTTTGCCAAGAGGGGCGGGCACGAGTCTTGCGGGCGGTTGCCTACCCGTGGGCGGTGGCGTTGTAATCTCGCTTGCTCGTATGAAAAAGATATTTGATGTAGATTACAGAAACCGCTGCGCTTTGATTGAGGCGGGCGTTGTCAACCTTTGGCTTACCAATCATCTTAAACCACAGGGCTACCACTTTGCCCCAGATCCCTCCAGCCAAGGAGCTTGCACCATCGGGGGTAATGTCGCAACCAATTCGGGCGGCCCTCATACCCTGAAATATGGCGTAACCGTTAATCACATCATGGGCATCGAACTTGTATTGCCCGATGGGGAAGTCATCCATACCGGTGGCCCACTCGAAGATAATCCCGGTTACGATCTTACAGGTGTGATCGTTGGTTCTGAAGGGACTTTTGGTGTTGCAGTGAAGTCCTGGGTTAGGATCACCCGGAACCCCGATACCTATCGCACCATGCTGGGCGTATTCAACAGTGTTGATGACGCCACCAATACCATCAGTGAAATAATCGGTGCGGGCATTGTTCCTGCTGCACTTGAAATGCTCGATCAAATGATTCTTGGCGCACTCGAAGATGCCTTCCATTTTGGTTTTCCTCTTGATGCGGGCGCTATTCTCATCATGGAAGTCGATGGCCTAGAAGCTGGGATTAATACCGAGGCAGAGCGCATTACCGAGATTGCACTAAAGCATGGCGCACGCGAAGTTCGTAAAGCTGATACCGAGGCCAAGCGTACCTTGCTTTGGAAAGCTCGTAAGCAGGCCTTTGGCGCAGTGGGTAGGCTCGCTCCCAGCTTTTGCACCCAGGATGGTGTTGTCCCTCGAAGCAAGTTGCCTCATATCCTTCGGGAAATTCAGCGCATTGGCCTTAAGTATGATCTCAAAATTTGTAATGTGTTTCATGCAGGGGATGGCAATATTCATCCTATTCTGCTTTTCGATGAACGGTTTCCTGATCAAGTAACACGGGTTCTTGCAGCCAGTGGCGAAATCCTTGACGAATGCATTAGGGTGGGCGGTAGTGTTACTGGAGAGCATGGCATTGGTGTCGAAAAAATCAATTTCATGTCTAAGCTATTTACGCCTGATGATCTTGCAATGATGATCAGGCTACGGAACGCATTCAACCCCACGAATAATTGCAGTCCACACAAAATGTTGCCCACTGCGGGCGCCTGTATTGAAGCTTCCAAAGCCGGTAGAATGGCTGCTATGTAGTAACGGAGGATCTTTCCTTGTCTTTTTCTGATTCATTAAATCCGCTCGATGGTTTTCAGCACAAGCATCCTTCCGATGTTCTTGAAGCATGTGAAATCATCAAGCAGTCTGCTGCCAACTTGGATGCCATTGTTCCCTCTGGTTCTGGTTCCAAGATGAACATTGGTTATGCGCCTTCTCGTAAGGGCGTTGTGCTTGGTACAAAAAATCTTAACAAGGTGATTGATTATCCCGCCCGTGACATGACTGTTACCGTGCAGGCGGGTATCCTTATTAAAGATTTGAAGGAGTTGCTGGGCAAGGAAAACCAAAGGCTCCCCATCGATGATCCTTATCCTGCTAATTCTTCTCTTGGTGGTTTACTTGCTACCAATACCTCTGGGCCTAGGCGGTTTGGTTGGGGCACTTTGCGTGATTATGTGATTGGTATTTCGATTCTTAATGATGAAGGCGTAGAAACCAAAGCGGGTGGCAGGGTTGTTAAAAATGTTGCAGGCTACGATTTCTGCAAGCTTCACACAGGCGCTTTGGGAACTCTTGGAGTTATTTCCCAGGTTACGCTTAAAGTAAGACCCAATCCGGAAGCTTCTGCTTTTCTTTTGCTCACATTAAATCTTGCCAATGTTGAATCTGTTTTAGATCGGATTCATAACACCAAGACCAGGCCCGTTGCAGTTGAGTTACTTAATAAAACCGCTTTGCAACATCCGCTCTTTAAGCATCTTGCTGTTACTTCTGACTACGGGATTTTTATTGGGTTTGAACACAGTACTGAGGCAGTGAAATGGCAAACCGAAACACTCGCAAACGAACTCGCTGATGTTCCCAACAGCAAGTTGGAGATCATCAATACTCCTTCTGATTCTGCATTATGGCAGGCTCTAGGAGAGTTTCAAGCTGCCCGGATTTCTGGTTGCCCTCTGACTTTTAAAGCGAACATTCCTTCTTCTAAGGTTGCAACCTTTGCTGCCTTCGCCCTTGATACTATTCCTGGTGTTTTGCTTCAGGCACATGCAGGTTCGGGGATTGTTTTCGGACACATCCCAGAAGGCATATCTAGGCAAGTGGCATTTAACTCTATTGATATGCTTTTACAAAAGGCGGTTCGGTATCAGGGTAATTTGGTGCTTCCTTACTGCCTGCCCGAGTGGAAAGCAGACTTCCCGGTTTGGGGTCAAACCCGGCCTGATGTTAAAGTCATGCGTAAAGTTAAAGAATCTCTAGACCCTAAGGCACTATTTAACCCCGGACGATTTGTTGATCGTATTTAATTACTAGGTTCAAAATATAATCTTATGAATACACATAGCGTATCTAAACCAATGCCTAAAGATCCCCTCGCACTTCATGTTCTCTCCGGAGAAAAGGGCTTTGGGACCAATATTGATTATAAAACTTTCATGGACTGCGTGCACTGCGGTCTTTGTTTGGGTTCCTGCCCTACCTATGTCGAAACAGGCGATGAAAATGATAGCCCTCGTGGCCGCATTTATCTTTGGCGCGCGGTTACCGATGGCAGAACCGAACTCACTCCTGAAGTTCGAAAGCATATGGATCTTTGCTTGGAATGCATGGCGTGCGAAACCGCATGCCCTTCGGGTGTTAAGTATGGCAAAATCATCTCCTCTTATAAACATGATATGACTCGGGTTCTTCCTCCTGCCCCCACCGTAAACGCCTTGCAGCGCTGGATGCTTTTCAACCTTACTCCCTATGCAAAGCGCATGAAGCTCGCACTTTTGCCCGTTCGTATTCTGCAAAGGTTGGGGTTGATGTGGTTGCTAAGATTAGCTGGAAACTTGTTGCCTAAGTCACTTCGATTGCTTAACGAAATTGTTCCTGATATGGAACCTCATTATGGTGAATTCCCTGAAGTACTTCCTGCCAAGGGTGTTAAAAGAGCGCGTGTTGGCTTGATTTTAGGTTGTGCTGCAGATGCGTTTCTTCCCCAAGCTAACCTTGCAACGGTTAGGGTGCTTCAGGAAAATGGCTGCGAAGTTTGGATTCCAAAAACCCAAGGATGCTGCGCTGCTTTGCACCATCATGCAGGCCTAGATAACGAAGCTAAGAAGTTTGCCGCTGCCAACTGTGTTGCCTTTGCTGATGGCTTAACAGATGGCCCAAATAAGCTTGATGCAATCGTTAATAATGCGGGTGGGTGTGGCCCGGTACTTAAAGAGTATGGGCATTTATTGCATGGCACCCCATTCGAAAAACAAGGTGAAGTTTTTGGTTCGAAGGTTAAAGATATTCACGAGTTCCTGATGGAACTTGGCCCTGTTGAACCCACCCATGAAGTGCCTTTAAAAGCGACTTATCATGATGCTTGTGGTTTAAGCCATGCTCAGAAAATTCGTAATCCCCCCAGGCAATTAATGGGCATGATCAAAGGCCTTAAACTTGTGCCCCTCCTCGAAAATGAGCATTGCTGTGGCGCTGCGGGCAGTTACAACATTACCCAACCTGAGATGTCGAAAGCCTTGGGCGAACGCAAAGCAAAGAATATTCTTGCGACGGGTGCTCGTGCCATTTTTACTGCAAATGTTGGTTGCCTTTTGCAGGTGGATCGGTATCTGCGAGAAAACAAACCTTCGGTTTGGGTGGCCCACCCCATGGAAGTTCTTTGGGCTGCTTATAGCGGTCAATTTTCCTCAAGGCTTAAAGCTGCAATCAAACCGTATGAAAAGGATTAATCATGAGTTTCCACGGCATCATCCCTCCCCTAGCCACTCCATTTAAAGATAACGAAGATCTCGATATAGAACGCCTGAAGTGGTTTATTGAACAGCAGATTGAGGCTGGGGTTCATGGCATATTTGTGCTTGGAACTAACAGCGAGTTTTATGCCATGGATGAGGCTGAAAAACAGCAGGTTATTGCGGTTGCTGTAGAGCAGGTGAGGAAAAGGGTTCCGGTTTTTGCAGGCACGGGCGCAGAAACCACCCGCGAAGCAGAACGACTTACCAAAATGGCACAGAAGGAAGGAGTGGATGGTGTTTCAGTTATCACCCCTTACTTTATCCTGCCCAATCAAAACGAAATCCATGACCATTACAAACGAATTGCGGAATCCACTAATCTGCCCGTTTTGCTTTACAGTAACCCGGTCACTTGTGGTGGATTAAAGATTGATCCGGATACCTGTGGCAGACTTGCCAAAATTAAAAACATCGTGGGCATCAAAGATTCTAGTGGCGATTTGCAAACCACGATCGAAATACTCAGGGCTGTTCCTTCAGATTTTGTGGTATTGCAAGGGCGTGATACTTTGATTTTTTCCGCATTGCAAATGGGTGCTCGTGGAGCTGTTCCTGCGACTTGCAACATTGCTCCGAAGTTACTTGTCGAAATCTATGAGAAATTTAAAAAGGGTGATATCGAAGGGTCTATGGCTGCACAGGCCAGACTTCATCCTCTTCGAATGGCTTTGACTTTAGGCACAGCGCCTGGTGGTGTTAAATCCGCTCTTAGGGAACTTGGTCGTTCTATCGGGCCTTGCAGATCTCCCGTAGCTTTGGTTGGTGCAGATAAAATCCCCAAGCTTAAAGAGGCTCTTGCTGCTGCAGGTTTGATGTAAGCTTTATACGAAAGTTAAAAACCGTTGCTTAACCCAAAAACTGGGAGTAGTAGGCTGTTGTAAATCGTGGGTGAGCCAACTTTTTAGGAATGACAAGCTCATCAGGTTTCAGCCATTGTGTCTGGATGGGCGAGGGCTTTCCCCCCAAAGTTTTAATCGCTAGGCTGTTGTACTCTTTTGCAAACATCTGCCACTTGGGGTCAGTTGGGTTTGAAAAAAGGGGATCAAAAGAAAAAGAGACACCTGGGCCACTTGAATAGAGCCCATAAGGTTTCTTTTTCGATTCCGGACGATTTAAGAAGTACAACGCCCATGTATTTGGCACAAATGAATGCTTCTCTTCGAAGGCTTTTGTGAATGCGTAAGATTGCGAAATGACCGCTTTAATTTTGGCCAGATCATGTTCGTAATACTGGAAATCCACGCGACTTTCATTTGCACCTGGTCTCCAATACTCATTCACCATATCCGCCCTAGAGTAAGTTATTTCCTTGATCAGGGGTTGTAGATTGTTGATGTTGGGCCGTGGGGTCGCACCATGTTGAATATTAGATCGCTTTGCTAAACGCAATGCGTTGAATTGGGGTTGCGAGGAAGCCGGAGTTATTGAACCTAGGCCTGCTTTAAATCGTTGATCGCAAATGGCATATAATTTGTCCAGA
The DNA here is from genome assembly GCA_937888715.1 of uncultured Planctomycetaceae bacterium. Taxonomy (GTDB): domain Bacteria; phylum Planctomycetota; class Planctomycetia; order Gemmatales; family Gemmataceae; genus UBA969. The sequence goes on from CALARU010000286.1 coordinate 77,688, forward strand.
ATTACGGATGCAAAAAACGCATCACAACCCTTGTGCAAGCGAATGAGTTCTTCAGAAAGGTCTTCGGGCGATTTTAATTGATGCAAGGAATATTTAGAGGTACATAGCGTTGCTGGTCGAACTTCAATCTGGCATTCGAGGACAATTCCTAAAAGTCCGAATGAGCATTTGAATTCATAGAAACTAGCCCCATCTTCTGAATCAGAAATTGAGCATAGTTCGCCTTCAGCATTGACATAAGAAAGCGCAGTGACCCCTGCGGAAAAAAAACCTACTCCATCTAGCGAAGAATCTTTAGTGTCACCAACAGCAACCGATCCAACGGTGGCTTCGCCAATTTCAGATTGAAAAGGAATTTCGAATCCTCGTGATTGCAGCCATAAATTAAGCTTTTTAAGCCTACAACCTGCTTGAACGCGGACAATTTTCCGGCCTTTTCCATCCGTTTCTAATCCGATGATTTCATCTAGCTTTGTGGTGCATAATAAAGTTCCACCATCGTTGACGATGGTTTTTGAAACAGAAAGCATGGCCCCGACTGGACTTACCGGGGTCGGAAATCGCTCGGTATCCTTGACAATCGCCTGCACATCTTCGTAGCTGATGGGTTCTGCATAAAACGCAGGTTTGGTGGTGTTGGATAGCCCCCAATTGGAGTAAGTTTTTCCATCGCTTTTCAGAATTCCATGAAAAGGGAATGGTGCAGGTTGGTTTTTTGGAGGTGCTTCAACAGGCTTTCCAACCGCACTTGCATTGCCATTTTCCAAGGATGCAATGCCTGAAGATGCAATGCCTGAAAGAAACACCACTTTCATGGCATCGCGCCTGGATTGATATT
>CALARU010000287.1 GCA_937888715.1 uncultured Planctomycetaceae bacterium
GACAAAGGAACTTTCTATAAAATATTGATGCAAAAAATCAACGAACTAACTGAAAATTTTGGTTCGGTGATTGATTCTTGGGTAGTTCAATGGATTGAAAAACCGGGATATCGTTTTGCTTCTGCAGAAATCCTTCTTACGACCATCAAGAAAAAAACAGAAGAACTTCGAATTCAAATACTTTCAATCCGAGAAAAACACCATTCAAGTTTAAAGGTTGATTTACTTCGGTTTAATAGTGCAATCCAACAACCTGCTGGAATGAAGGGAGGATACAACCAATCAATCCAGAAAATCATCGGTCAATTTAAATCACTATTTCGAACCCAACTAGAAATACTCCAATGCGACTGTATTTTCAGTTTTATTCAGTCCATCAATTTGCAAATAACAGACCACGCTAAAGAAATCGATGTTTGCAAATCAAAACTTTTGGGAATATGTACACGAATAAAAGAGAGCAATGAATTACCCAACAGTAAATCGGAAGATATTTCTGCTTTCTCACACAATAAAACTCTAACAGATGGGGAACTTAATTCCCTAGACAACACAATACAAGAAGCAATTGTAAAAAACTTCGAAGCGTTCACACAGTTGTTCATTGGTAGCGAAAACTTGGTTTTTGAACTTGAAAAAATAATCATTCAATTTACATCAACCTATTTAAAGAGCCTAGGAAAACTTTTGAAAAACAACATCTTAGATTCGATTGAGAATTCAAGCACCAAGATAAACTTCATTAAAAACTATATTGCTTCAGTACAGCACAAGAATCCTATGCATGTAAATGAATTTGCTAATCACACTATTTTTTCATTTCCTCAAAACATTTTAGGGGAATGGAATAATATTGAGATATTTGGTCCTACTAATCAAAGCATTTACTTTGTCCCTGGGAATGCTGATTTTATTTCATGTATTTGCGAAGAAACCATTTCAAGCCTTTACGACTCAAAAAGTTTAATCCACTTTTTTGAAATGCAACAAGAACATATAAATAATGGTGACGGACAAACGGGTATAGAAATAGCAAAACAATTCCCAAAATAGCAGGATGCTTACCATGTCTGAATTGGAATACCGAATTAATCAAGATGCATTTCATGGTCCCTTAGATCTATTATTGCATCTCGTTAAAAAAGAAGAAGTGGATATTCTTGAAATATCAATTGTAAGAATTGCAGATCAGTTTAAAGAATTCATGGAGGTTATCACATTTTTAGACTTAACTTTGGCAGGTGAATTTTTAGTAATGGCAACAAAGTTGATGGAAATTAAAAGCCAATTACTTTTACCAAGGCAGGTACACCACACCAACAAAGAAGATGACCCAAGAAATGAAATTGTAAGGCAACTAGTGGAATACAAAAAATTTAAAGATGCAGTTGAAATTCTAGAGGAACAAGCAGAAACTGCTGGCCAGAAAATTCCCCGTTTAATTTCGGACCAATTTCATGAAGAACGAGTAAGTTCTGAAAAACCAATTCAGGAAGTAGAACTTTGGGATTTAGTAAGTGCATTTGGAAGAATCATGAAAGAAACGCTTGCAATTCAAGCGCAAGATATTGTTGTGGATCAAACGCCAATGGAAGTATATCTGGAAGAAATAACCGGGAAGTTAATTCGAGAAAAATCGATACCATTCAGGGATTTATTCTGCCCCCCATTCCACAAAATGCGTTTGATTGGGCTATTCCTTGCGATACTTGAACTAATAAAAAAACAATCGATATTTGCACAACAAGATGAAAATTTTGGTGAGATTCATTTAAAATGGAGCCAGAGCGTTACCGTTTTTTAAATCGTTTTTTCTTTATTTGGGGTGCAGCAACTTTCTCGCCTTTTAAGGTAGCGATTTTATCTCGAAGTTGAGCGGCTTTTTCAAATTCTAAATCTTCGGCAGCTTTAAGCATTTGGATTTGCAGGTCTTCTATCATTTTATGTTTTTCAAGCTGATCATCATTTTCAATTCCAGCCACTTTGTTAGCAAAATCATAAGCAGCTATTTCGTCTTCTATAAAAACGGGAATCAAACTCTTGATGGATTGTGGTGTAATGTTATTTTCTAAATTGTATTGTGTTTGTAATTCGCGCCTGCGTTTAGTTTCGTCGATGGCACGGGCCATGGAATTAGTAACTCGATCACCATAAAGAATAACTTCGGCATTAACATTTCTAGCAGCCCTACCAATAGTTTGGATCAAAGATGTTTCACTTCTTAAGAAGCCTTCTTTATCAGCGTCTAAAATTGCGACAAGAGAAACCTCGGGTAAATCCAAGCCTTCCCTCAAAAGATTAATACCGACTAGCACATCAAATGCACCTTCGCGTAATTCCCGCAAAACTTTAATTCGCTCGATCGCATCTAATTCCGAATGGAGCCATTTGCAACGCATTCCAGTTTCTTGAAAAAACCGAGTTAAATCTTCTGCCATTCGTTTGGTTAGCGTTGTAACTAATACCCGCTCTTTTCGTTCAACCCGAATTTTAATCTCTTTTACAAGATCAGCAACTTGACCCTTGGCTGGTCGGACATGTAAAATCGGATCGACCAATCCGGTTGGTCGAATTACCTGCTCAACAACTTCTCCCTTGCACCGGGATAACTCATACTCTGCGGGAGTGGCAGACATAAACAGTATGTTTTTGGATTTATTTTCCCATTCTTCGAAACGAAAAGGCCTGTTATCCAAAGCACTAGGAAGCCTAAATCCATGGTCAACGAGTGTTGTTTTTCTCGAAAAATCGCCTGCATACATGCCTCGAACCTGCGGGACGGTAACATGAGATTCATCAACAACAAGAAGAAAATCTTCAGGGAAAAAGTCCATAAGAGTGTAGGGCGGTTCGCCGGGATTTCTTCCACTAAACCAGCGGGCATAGTTTTCAACCCCGGGGCAATGGCCTGTTTCTATCAACATTTCGATATCAAATTTCGTTCTTGCAGCAAGCCTTTGAGCTTCGAGTAATTTGCCTTCTTTTTTGAAAACATCAAGCCTATCGTCCAGCTCCTTTTTAATACCTTCTACTGCGGATTTCATTCTATTTTCTGGGGTTACAAAATGTTTAGCAGGGTAAATAAAAAGTTCATCATTTGTTTTAAGAACTTCGCCTGTAAGAGGATTAGTGAGACTTAGGTTATCGATTTCATCGCCAAAAAGCTCAACCCGCAGGGATATTTCCTCAGATGCAGGCCAGATTTCGATTACATCACCCCTAACTCTAAATGTTCCTCGGGTAAATGAAATATCATTTCGTTTGTATTGAACATCTATAAGTTTGAGCAAAAGATCTTCTCTGCGAATCGATTCACCCCGCTTTAATGAAATAACCATGCGCTTATAATCACTTGGCGAACCCAAACCATAAATACAAGAAACACTGGCAACAATTATAACATCCTGCCTACTGACCAAAGCACTGGTTGCAGCGAGGCGAAGGCGGTCAATATTCTCATTAATTTGCGCATCTTTTTCGATATAGATGTCACGCTGAGGAATATAAGCTTCGGGCTGATAATAATCGTAATAACTAACGAAATAATGCACCGCATTTTCGGGAAAGAATGCTTTAAATTCTTGGTATAGTTGTGCTGCAAGAGTTTTATTATGCGCAAGCACCAAGGTAGGCTTATTCAAGTTGGCAATAACATGGCTTGCAGTAAAAGTTTTTCCAGTACCAGTTGCACCCAGCAAAACTTGAGCGGCCTTTCCCTCATTAAAGCCGCTTAATAAAGCTTTAATAGCTCTAGGTTGATCACCTGCAGGTTCGTAAAGGCTGAGTAATTTAAAAAGAGTGCCCATCGGCTAAAACTTTCCGTTAAAAAAAAAGAATCTAATGCATTATTGACTGATTAAAGGAAATTTCAAGAAGGGAGCAATCTTAGAAGCGGTTTTTTTTCCTATACCTGAAACTTTTTGCAAATCATTTTCGTTACGAAACAGCATTTCTTGCCTTTTATCCACGATTCTTTTTGCTAACGTATCACCAATCCCGGGAAGTTTTTTTAATTCTTCAAAAGTGGCAAAATTCGGATCTATTTTTTCAGAAACAAGGTTAACCTTCCCATTTGGAATTGATTTCCCGGTAACAGAGTTAGGCTGGATCCAAATTCTAGGTGCTGCAAATTCAGTAATCGGGGTTGCCCCTGCAACCACCAGATGCCGCCTAATTTTATCTGCGGTTTTCTTACCAACCCCTTTTAATCCTTCAATTTCATCAATACTGTTAAAGCCACCAAAAACCTTGCGATAATTTACAATTTCCAAAGCAATCGATTTTCCAATACCAGGGATTTGAGCCAATTCACCATAAGCTGACTGATTGAGGTCAAGTTTAAGATTATCAAGTTTTTCAGATTTCGGATTTGTTACAGAAGAAGAAAAAGGAGAGGAATAAAAATGTCGGGAGCTAGTAAAAAAGAAAAGGATGATAAAGGTAAAACACAAGCAAGCCTGAATCATAACTGAGTAAACGATACGATTTTTTTTCGTAGCGGTTAATGGCGGAGGCGCAAGTTGCAACACGGGAATAGGCATCATAATTCTTTGCAGGGAGCTAGCTTGGTTTCTTAACTTCCAATATAGCATACCTGCAAAGTCGATTATAACAAAAAAAATTCGTACAAAAAAGATGGTCGGCACGGTCAAAAAAGCCATTAAGCCTAGGCAATCTTAAAAGCCTAGGGATGCTTCCTAGAAATTGATTACCCTCCCAAGTCAAATTTGGAACAATTTGTTTTAAGTGCAAAAGAGTTGCCCAAGTAAGGGATTCTTCGTCAAAGGTGTGTTTTTTAATTGCAGTTAATGCCATAAAACTGCGAATCAAACGACTCAGAATAGAAAAGGAAACAGGTTCACAGAATACTGCTTTACCATTCGGAACAAGCACTCGCAAAATCTCTCTCGGAGCAAAATCCAAGTTTAGATGATGCAATATGGCATTACCCCAAATCAGATCAAAAGAGTTATCAGCAAAAGGAAGAAGTTCTGCGCAGGCAGACAAAACATTGACTTGTAAGCCGTTGGCAAAGGCCCTATTTTTCGCTTCTGCAAGATACCCTGGGGAAACATCCAATGCAGTTACCAAAGCGCCTTGTCTGGCAAAAAGAACCGAGGCCATGCCATGCCCACAGCCTAAGTCTAAAACCCGCTTCCCTTTAAGATCTCCGAGTTTTAAAACAGCAGTTCGAACCCAAGACTCATGGTCTAAATACTGCTCATCGGTAAAAAGATAATTTTCAGCTGAAGAAAAAGCGTGGAGTCTATTGAGGGCTTGCTGGTCATGAAAGACTTTTTCACGATTAATGCGGTCAAAATCAGAGAAGACAAGATCGTCAGGCTTGTTGGTTTCCATTGCAAAAACCATTTAGTACAAGGAGGAAGTTAACCTTAGAAATTACAAACTAAACTGCCCCAAGAGCCAAGCAGCAATTATGCCCGCCAAACCCAAAACTATTGGAAACGACATAGCGAACCTTCATTTGTCTGGCAGAATTGGGCACATAATCGAGGTCACATTTAGGATCTGGGGTATTCAAGTTGATGGTAGGATGAACAACGCCATGTTTAATAGAAAGAGCACAGGCAATAAGTTCGATACCACCACTGGCACCAAGGGTATGCCCGATCATGCTTTTAGTGCTGCTAACTGCAATTTTTTTTGCATGGTCCTTAAAAACGATTTTAAGGGCCTTAGTTTCAGCTTCATCCCCAAGTTGAGTACTTGTCCCATGAGCATTAACATAATCGATTTGGTCAGGATTAAGCTTAGCATCAGCCAAAGCAAACTGCACGGCTTTAGAAGCACCAACTCCCTCGGGATGTGGGGCAGTAATATGATAAGCATCTGCAGTGTTGCCACAGCCTAGAATCTCTGCATAAATACTGGCGCCCCTCTTGCGGGCGTGCTCATATTCTTCCAAAACAACAATTCCAGCACCTTCACTTAATACAAAACCATCACGGTCTTTATCGAAGGGCCTGCTGGCAGTAGAGGGGTCGTTATTGCGATGTGAAACAGCTCTGGCGGCAATAAATCCACCGAGCCCCATCGGGGTGATAGCAGCCTCAGAACCTCCCGCAACAATTGCATCCGCAAACCCGCCACGAATAGAATGCAAAGCATCACCCAAAGCATGGGCAGCAGAGGCACAGGCTGTTGATATAACCGTATTGTGGCCCATTAGATTAAAATGGATAGAAACATTACCAGCGGCAGAATTTGCAATCATTTTTGGAATAACAAAAGGACTGATCCGATCAGGGCCCTGTTGGGTATGACGCGTGTGCTGTTCTTCAAATTCATTGAGCCCGCCTATACCGCTACCGATGATAACGCCATAGCGAAAGGGATCACCTTGGGAGAAATCAATCCCAGAATCTTTAACAGCAGAAATAGCAGCGACTAGGGCAAACTGAGAGAACCTATCGAGCCTTTTGGCCACTTTCCCTTCAAGATGATTCTCAGGGACGAAGTTCTTAACTTCGCCTCCAAAATGAACTTTGAAGGCGGAAGTATCAAACTGTTCTATAAGGCTTACACCGCTGCGTCCTGCACACAGATAATCCCAAAAAGTTGGGATATCGTTACTTAAAGAATTGACAGTACCAAGCCCGGTAATGACAACACGCCGTGTCATTTCTTGGCTTGCTCCTTTTCGATGTATTCAATTGCTTCGCCCACAGTGCGGATTTTAGCAGCTTGTTCATCGGGGATCTGAATATCGAACTCTTCCTCGAGTTCCATAACTAGTTCGACGACATCAAGGGAATCAGCCCCCACATCTTCAACGAAAGAAGTAGTGCGAGTGATTTGACCTCTATCGACAGCCAACGATTCAACAACAATGTCTATAACTCTTTCTTCGACAGAAGCCACGGCACTATACCTCCAGAAAACATAGAGCAATAAAGCCCATAAAAATATTTATAAAAACAATGAACTATAAGGCTATCTACCACAACCAAGAATCTCGGGCAAGCCATCTTATCTATCTTGTTTATAATTCCTGCAAAATCAGTCCAGACTAAAGTTGGACATTACGCCTGAATGTTAACAATCTCAATCTTCCGGTTGATCCTTTTAGCCAAACCCGCAAGAACTCTGCCTGGGCCTACTTCATAAAGCTTTTCAACTCCGGAGTCCAGAATTTTCCGGATACAATTTTCCCAAAGTACAGGCTCAACGACCTGCCGAGCAAGTTTATTTTTAATGCTTACGGGATCAGAGTGCTCTAATGCATCCACATTAGCAAGTACAGGAACATTAGTAGAAGCTATGGTAGTGGTACTAAGGATCTTGGCCAGTCTATCAAGGGCAGGTTCCATGAGGGAGGTATGAAAAGCCCCAGCAACAGCAAGTTTTATAGTACGAATACCTTTTTCAGATGCGATTTTTTCAAACATCAAACAAGCCTGATCATCACCAGAAACAACAATATTTCCAGGGCAAAGAAAATTAGCCATCTTGATCAAGCCCGCTTTCCCAGCATCTTCACACATTTGTGCAATTTGCTCTTTTTCAGCACCAATAACACTTAGCATGCCGCTAGGGCTTTTTTCAGAGGCAGCTTGCATAGCTTCGCCTCGCTCCTTAACCAAAGCGACGCCATCTTCAAAGGAGATAGCCCCAGCAAAAGTCAATGCGGTGTATTCGCCCAAGCTAAGGCCTGCAGTAATTTTGCAGCTTTGGGCTGCCTGTGGATCTTCTGCATTTAATAAATCCAATGCAGCTAAACTAGAAACATAAATAGCAGGCTGACTGAAAACAGTAGAATTAAGTTGATCAGCGGGCCCATTTTTGCAAATTTCAAGAAGATCATAGCCAAGGATTTGTGAAGCCTGCTGAAACCTTTGAAATGCAGGAGGAAACTTATCGCAAAGAGCAGCGCCCATGCCCAAATATTGAGCTCCCTGCCCAGGAAATAAAAATGATGTTGCGCCCATTTAAATAAACGATCCCTTCAAAGGCCTTGCTTAAACCGTTTCATTCACGTGGGCAGGAGTTTACAAATTTACTGCCAAAGAAGGTGCTAATTCAAGCTCGCTAACAATCAAATCATTAAGCTTAAGCCTTGCATACTTGGCTGCCAACAACAATGCATTTTTAATGGCCCGATCTTTCGAACTACCATGGCAAATAATACAAACACCATCAATACCGAGTAAAGGAGCCCCGCCAAACTCGCTGTAATCATACTTGCTAGCAAGTTGTTTTAAAGCGTTTTTAGCGAGATCTTTTTCCTGGTTCAAACAGCCCAAAATTTCCTGAGTAGTAACTTCCATCAAATACTGATAAAGGCCTTCACAAACTTTAAGCACAACATTTCCAACAAAACCATCGCAAACAACAACTTCTGCAACCCCTTGGTGAATATCGCGACCTTCGATATTGCCAATAAAGCTACTTTTAGAAGGACTACTATTAAAAAGTGCCAGAGTTTCTTTGGCCAAACTATTCCCCTTGGCCTCTTCAGAGCCAACATTCATCAGACCAATTTTAGGGTTTTCGTGGCCGAGAATTCTGCGAGCAAACAAACTACCCATTACGCCGTACTGATACAGATGTTCAGCTTTAGGTTGAGTGTTAGCTCCAACATCAATCAAAACACAAAAGCCTTTTTTAGTTGGCATTACAGCTGCAATACCAGGCCTTTTAACATTTTTCAGAAATCGCCTAGTGAACATGCCGCCAGCAACCATTGCTCCGGTATTTCCAGCGCTCACAATGCCATCAACTTCTTTTTGGCAAAGCAACTGCCAACACCTAGAAATGGAGTTGTCAGGTTTCTTACGCAAGCCATCAACCGGAGACTCCTCCATACCAATGGCTTGGGTGCAGTGAAACACTTTAATACGATCAGAATGGGGTTGGCCTTGAATGTGATGATCAATTTGATCTTTATCACCTACAAGAACCACCGAAAGTTCGGTATCAGACTGAACCGCCTGTAAAGCCCCAGCAATGATCGGTCCAGGAGCAAAGTCTCCGCCCATTGCATCCAAAGCAATGCGCATTTTTTACTTCTCCTGTTCAACTTTCAAGAATTCACGCCCTTGATAAAATCCACAATTAGAGCAAACTCGGTGTGGCCTAAATGGAAATCCGCAGTTGGAACAATATGCAACCTGCATAGGTTTTGCACCCAAATGGCTTCGCCTTTTACCTTGGCGGGCGTGGGACACCCTTCTTTTTGGTACTGCCATGTTTAAAACATCCCTTCCTAAACGAAAAATTTACTTATAATTACAATATTTATAAACCAGCATTTAGTCTAGTGCTTATTCGCTTAGACTTCAGAACTAGTTTATAAAAACTACTCAAACAATCGAGATTTTACACATTCCTTCCTAAGTATTTCATGTATACTTCAACGAATATTTCCTCTTTTGGAGAATCTTATGGACAATCTTTGGGCCCCATGGCGGCACGCCTACATTGCTGCAAACAAACCCGAAATTAAGGATTCTTGCTTCATCTGCTCCGCTAAAGACCAACCATTTGATAAGCACAATGATAGGCAAAGCCTTCTTGTGAAACGACTTAGGTTCAGCTTAGTCCTCTTAAATAAATTCCCTTACAACAACGGGCACCTCTTAATTTGCCCCCTTGATCACTCGGGCGACTTAGGCCAATTAAATGAAAAGCAACTTTTATCCAATGCACTTACAATTCAACATCTTTTAAAAATACTTCAAAAAATGATCAATCCTGATGGATTTAACATAGGAATGAACCACGGCTCTGCAGCTGGAGCTGGCATCCCGGGACACCTTCACTGGCATATTGTCCCCCGTTGGAACGGCGATACCAACTTTATGCCCGTTTTAACTTCCACTAAAGTCATTGTCCAATCTTTGGATAGCCTTTTCGACCTCCTTACCCAAAGCATTGAAAAACACCCGTTTCCCGAAGAGTGTTAGACCGTAACCAATCTATCTATTGGAGCCCAAATGGAATCGTTATCACCATTAGCCATGAAAACCGATCTCAGCAAAGGCAGAGACTATCCCGAAAAAGATCACCCTTTCCGGAATTCCTACCAACGAGATCGAGACCGAATTGTTCACGCCACCGCTTTTCGACGACTTGCCCACAAAACCCAAGTTCTAGTTACTCATACTAGCGACCACCACCGAACCCGACTTACCCACACTCTTGAAGTGGCGCAAATAAGTAGAACCGTTGCCAGACAACTTCACTTGAACGAAGATTTAACCGAGGCAATCGCTCTCTCTCACGACCTAGGGCACCCTCCTTTTGGCCATGCGGGTGAATATGCTTTGCGCGATTGCATGGTTAATCATGGCGGATTCGAGCACAACCGCCATGCCCTTAGGATCGTAGAAGAACTAGAATACCCCTATGCAAATTATCCGGGCTTAAACCTGACATGGGAAGTTCGCGAGGCAATGGCATTGCATTCCAAAGTGCCCGACTGCCCAGAAGTAAAAAAATACCTTAAATACAAACAACCTTTTCTCGAAGCACAAGTAGCAGATACATGCGATAGCCTTGCATACAATGCACACGACATTGATGATGCAATCAGCCTTGGGATAATTGAATTTTCGGATCTTGAAGGATCAAAAATATGGAAGATGGCCTTTGCGAAAGCACAGGAAGTCTTGCCCAAAGAGGCGACAGCAACCCAGACTCAATTAGGTGCCATTCGAATTCTTATCGATATGCATGTTTACGATTTAGTGGAAAACACTCGCAAAAACATATCTCTTGCAAAGTCAACCAACCTTGAAGAAGTTAGAAACATGGAGACTTCAGTTGTTTGCCATAGCCCCGAAATTGAGGAGCTGAAACATGAACTTGGGGCAGTTCTCAAGCAAAAGATTTACAACAATTTCCGAGTGCAGCGGATGGCAAATAAAGGCGCAAGATTTGTAAAAAGATTATTTTCGGAATTCTCAGAAAACTCATTGCAGCTTCCCGAGAGGTATACAGCGCGAATAAAAGCCCAAGGCCTACATCGTACCGTTTGCGATTATATCGCTGGAATGACAGATAGATTCGCACAAGATGAATACATGAAAATTTTCAATCCTTATTTTGATGTTTGAATAATTTAAGGAATGAAAATGGAAGCATTGGGGTTGCAAACACTTTTAAAAGGTTGTTCATTCCATTAAAATAAGAATACCTCGTAATGGCTAACACAAAAGAACGGATACAAAAAATGGAAATGGATTCTTTCAACAATAAAAATTGGATGGTTAAAGCTTGGAATTCTGGTTTTTTACCCCTCGGACTCTTACGCGCATTCTTCGGTGCAGGCATGATTGCCCTTGCGATGATCGCATACCAACACTTCGGCAATGCAAATCAGGGCGGTTCTACCACAAGTGGGTATACAGCATTTCTAACCATTATTTTCATTGGTATTGTAGTCATACTTTTTGACACGCTGTTAAAAAACAAGCAAATTACCACTATTTCAGCAGTTTACTTTGGCCTGTTAATGGGCCTTTTACTCGGAAGTATTTTCTCCACCATTATGGATCCATTCCTATTTGATTGGGAAAGTTCTCAAAAATATCCCGATTTTGCCAGCCGAATTATTGTTCAGCGCAATTTACTTCGTGCTTTTAGTACTGCCATTTGCATTTACATCTGTATTTCAACCCTTCTTCAAACAAAGGACGAATTTAGATTTATCATTCCTTACATTGAATTTTCTAAACAAGTGAAAGGCTCGAAGCCTTTTATTCTCGATACATCCGCAATTATTGATGGAAGAATTGCTGACCTTTGCGAAACAAAAATTCTAGACAACAGGCTGATCGTGCCGCGGTTTGTTTTAAAAGAACTGCATGCCCTATCAGATAGTGCAGATAAATTAAAACGAAACAGGGGAAGGCGTGGACTAGATATTCTTAAAAGCCTGCAAACCAACACTAAAGTTGAACTTCAGGTTCATGAAGGCGAACCAACCGAAATGAAAGGGATCACCCAAGTTGACGAAAAACTTGTTATTCTTGCAAAAAACATTGGCGGAAAAGTAGTAACCAACGATTTCAACCTAAACAAAATTGCCCAACTTCAAGGCGTTGAAGTAGTTAATCTTAATGAAGTGTCCAATGCCCTTAAGCCAATTGTTTTACCAGGAGAACATTTCTTTATTAAAATCGCCAAGCAAGGTGACCAAATAGGCCAGGGAGTTGGGTATCTCGAAGATGGGACTATGGTGGTAGTAGACCAAGGCAGGCAATATATTGGGCAAGATGTTAATGTTCAGGTAACCAGTGCCCTACAAACGCCTTCAGGCCGAATGATTTTTGCAAAAGTAGACAATCAAGCAACCTAAGGCAAAGCAGGCTGCTTGAGCGTTTTTTTGTAGATTAATCCGTTTTACTTAATGCTCGTCTAGACACAAGTCCTTTTTCAAGGTAAACCTCTCTCGAGTCCAAAGAGGGTTTTATCATGATTCGTAATGTTTTTATGCTGTGTTTTATTTTTACTGTAGTAACTTCCCAATTGGCAATGTCGCAAATGCCCACAGGGGGGTCTGCTGGAGCCCAACCTATTGGCACTCCAACATCAATTAAACAAGCTTCTCCTAGGCCAATTTCACCCGGGGGTTCCCGCGATATTGATCTGGTGGAAAAAGTGCTGAATGCCAGAAAAGAATATCAAACAACTCTGGAAGCTCTCAGAACCCATTATATCAATGTAGGTGAAATTGAAAAAGCTAAATGGGCAGAAGAAGAGCTCCTAAGCTACCACCGCATTTCAAAACAGGCTTATTTGCTTGAACTCGATGTTCCCCCCCCTACGCTTCAAGCCAACGAGAATATTCCAGATGCCAATGAATATTATCGCAGAGCCATGCAATACAAGGATAAAGGCTGGGGACAAGAATATATTGACAACCAAAAGCGAGCTGAAATCTTATTGCAACAAATTTTAAGCACCTACCCAAACAGTGATAAAATAAGTGATGCTGCGTATGAGTTGGGCGAGATTTATGAATCGAAACCTTATAAACAATATCAAAGATCAGCACTATATTTTGAACGATGTTTTCAATGGAATTCTCGAACCCAACTAGATGCCAGACTTCGAGCCGCACGAATTTATGATAGAAATCTTACCGAACGCAACAAAGCGATAGAACTCTATCGCGAAGTTACCACTCGGGAACTTGACCCAAAACGAGTTGCAGAAGCCCAAAAAAGAATTTCAGATCTATCAGGCGCACAACGCTAAACCTCTGGGCCATAATACTAAAGCCTTGATTTCTACTAGCAAAATTTAAAGGTGACGTATAATCAATTATATATGTCATCCGAGATATTTTGATGAGTTTGTTTACACCAAGAAATGTTCTTTACCTATCCATCCTTGCTGGCTTATCCACGCTTGTACTAAAATCTTATGCCTACTGGATCACTGATTCCATAAGCCTTCTTTCGGATGCAGCCGAGTCCGTTATCAATTTGATTGCCGCTATTATTGCGTTTATCGCTATAAGACTCTCGGAACGGCCTGCAGATGACACACATACCTATGGTCACGAAAAAATCGAATACTTCTCTAGTGGGTTTGAAGGTGCATTAATTTTATTTGCGGCATTCAGCATCGGACTACTAGGCGTACATCGGCTAATTTCCCCCCAACCACTTCAAACATTAGAAATCGGGATGGTTATTTCTTTTGCAGCCTCACTCATCAACGGAGTAGTTGCAATCATTCTTTTGATTGTTGGAAAAAAACATCAATCAATCGTTCTAGAGGCAGATGGCCAACACCTTTTAACAGATGTTTATACGACATGTGGGGTTCTAATCGGATTATTATTTGCAAAGGTCACAGGGGTAGAATGGATTGATCCTGTCCTTGCAATAGGAGTCTCCCTGATAATCCTGACCACGAGTTTTCAATTAATCTGGAAATCGTTCAAGGGTTTGATGGATCATGCGCTTCCTGAAAAAGAGTTGATAATTATCAGAGAAATAATAACCCAAAATCTTGAACCCGAGATGACATTTCATGCATTAAGGTCGCGCCAAGCAGGGCCAAAAAAGTTTATAGATTTCCATTTATTACTACCAGGAATATTGAGCATTAAAGTTGGGCATCAGCTAATGGAAAAAATCGAGCATGCAATCAAATCACAGCTTAAGGATTGTCAGGTGCAAATTCATGCTGAGCCGATCGAAGACCCAACTTCATGGGAAGATAATGTTCTAACTAGTTTCGAGAAAAAAACGCCAAAATCTTAGGTATTAAAAAAACGGTCCCCTGCATCGCCCAAACCTGGGTTGATATAACCCTTGTGATTTAATTCTTCATCTAAAGCTGCTAGCGTAATAGAAACATCAGGGAACTCGGCATGCAAATTAGCAGCCCCATTTTTCGAACCAATTAACCCGAGAAAATTTATCTTCCGGACGCCGCTTTTACGCAATCGCCGAATGGTCTCTAATGCAGAACCCCCAGTTGCTAGCATGGGGTCAAGTACTAGGCAATGAAACTTGGACATATCTTGGGGGAGCTTGTCGTAATAAAATTCAGGTGCAAGAGTATCATGGTTACGCGAAGCACCAAGATGGAAAACTCGTGCATCACCCAGCCATCGTAAAATGGGATCAACCATACCGATCCCAGCTCTAAGAATGGGAACAATTGCAAACTCTTGATTTAAAACATTGCCAATAGTTGGCCCAACAGGGGTTTCAAAAGCTGAATTTTTAAACTCAAAATTTGATGCTGCTTCAAGAAATACTGCCTGCGAAAGTAACTCCACCGCTTGCCTGAAAAAAACATTCCCTGAGTTTTTGTTTCTAAGATTGCACAACCAATGAGAAACCATTGGATTATCTAAAACTTTAAGAACGGGATCCATAGTTTTAACGCATTTCAATTAACGAAACATGTCATCTGCAAATGGGTGAGCAGAAACATTAGCCTTGGGTTTAGGTCGGGATTTCAAGATGGCATCTGCAAGAAACAAATCTTCTCTGGTGGTAATTTTAATATTACTCGAAGAACCAATGACAATTGAAACTGTAGCCCCTGTTGCTTCAACAACCTGACTATCATCGGTTGCACCTTTAGGAACATTTTTGAACGCTTTAACAAGAACTTCTTTACTAAAAACTTGAGGCGTCTGCGCCAACCAAAGCCTCTCTCTGGGAAGAGATTGTTCAATTACCACGGGCTCAATGCTGCTGCCACGCTTCAGCGAATCGGTCATCCCAAGAGCTAAAATTGCAGCTCCGGACTTAACTGCCTGTTGAAATACTCTGTCGATCAATTCGGTAGTTACACAAGGACGCACAGAATCATGAATAGCCACAAAATCCGCTTCATCTTTTACTATTTTTAAAGCATTGGCAACAGATTCAAAGCGCTCAGACCCACCATGAACAACCGAAATATTTAAAAAAGCCATGTTCGCACCATACTTGCGCCTGACCATTTCCTCGTCAGAAGGATCGATCACAAGAATGCATTGGCAGACATCATCGCGAGAAACAAAGAGCTCTGCGGTTCTTAGCCATACAGGCCTACCATCCAAAGCTGCAAATGGTTTTTTTTCTTTATCATTGAATCGGGTAGATTTTCCTGCAGCAGGCAGGATAACAGCGAACTTGGCCATCTTATCCTCTTTCATATTTCACTGGTTCAAGGCAATGCATGGATTTTACTTTATCCTGACATTGCTTAGCTTTGCCAATCCAATCTCGTAAAGCTTCCGCAGCAGTTTCCATCTCTGTAGAAAGAATATTAAATTGCGCATTGGTTTTATTCAAAGCAATTTCTATTTTGCCCAGATTATTTTGGATCGATTGCTGGAAGGCAAGGTTCTTAGTTGCACGACCTTCTTCATTTACCAAACATTCAACATCCGCACCTGCGTCACCAATGTTTAAAAGGCAATCATTCAGTGTGTTTTCGATATTCGCTACCACATTTTTCCAAGAACTATTCACACTCACCATGCTTTCAATATTAAGCGTGTTATGAAGCGTGTAGATAACAATAGAGTAAAGTTTGTCTAGCGCCATTTTTACAAAACCAACCTTTATTTTGCTTCCCAATGACTTTCCGTTTGAATTATTTAAATGCTAATGGATCTATTCAGCCCAAAAAGAAATTCAAAGCTTTATATCTGGGGCTCAAAGCTTTGTTTTACCAAGGCAAAACTCCCCAACGCTTTAAAATCTCTGGCGAAGAATTAAATAAAGATTTCTTTTCTTTTTGCTGCAAGGTTGGAAAATGGTACTTTAGTTCTAAGCAGAGAATCGTTTGTGTTACGATTTTTTCTGTAGGATGATCAAAGAAGAGTGAACTTAAGTACAGGAGTTTTTAAAAATGGCGTTTGAACTACCCAGTCTTCCATATCCCGCTGATTCTCTTGAAAAAGCTATTGATAAGCTAACCATGGAAATTCATCATGGCAGGCACCATAAAGCTTATGTCGACAACCTAAATGCAGCCTTGGCAGACCAACCTGCGTTGCAAACTAAAACAATCGAACAGCTTCTCAGGGAAATCCAAACTATCCCAGAAGCAATTCGCCAAAAAGTAATTAACAACGGTGGCGGTCACGCCAACCACACGTTGTTTTGGACAACAATGAGCCCGAATGGCGGCGGCGAACCCACTGGTGCTTTAGCCGAAGCTATAAATTCCACTTTCGGTGATTTTGCAACTTTAAAAACCAAAATTAAAGAAGCTGCACTTGCAAGGTTTGGTTCTGGTTGGTCATGGCTCGTGCTAAGTAATGGAAAACTAGAAATTACGCATACAGGGAATCAAGATAGCCCAATCATGCAAGGGAAAACCCCATTGTTTGGTGTAGATGTCTGGGAACACGCATACTACCTGCGCTACCAGAATAAACGAGCAGATTATGTTGAAGCATGGTGGAATGTGGTAAACTGGAAAGAAATCGGCACCAGTTTTGACAAAGCCAAGAGCTAGTCAAAATAAACTTGGAAACTAAAAAAGGGCTGTTTCGGACAATTATCCGAAATGGCCCTTTTGCTATTGCAAGAAATGTAAGTTGAAGGTAAATGGCTTCCAGAGTTGAATGGAAATTTCAAATTAGGAGCCTGAATTCATGAGGGAAATAATAAGCACGGGAATGCGTGCTGCTCCCTTACTGGTATACCTTTTTCTGGGGTGCACAACCACAGATAATCTCAAGCCGCCAAAAAAGCCTGAGGAGTTCAAGGTTCCACCCGTAGAAGATAAAAGATTTAGCCAACCTATCCAGTATCCTAAGGGCACTTTGAACAACGAGCCTATCAAAAAGGCCTTGAACAAAAATGTAAATAAAACGGGCTTAAAAGGTGCAGGTGCGGGCGGTCCGGGCAGTAATTAATTCGTAATATTTCAGTTTATTGAAACTATTCATTACAAATTACGCTCTTTTCCTTTTAAAATCTTAATAGAATATTCTCTATAACCTGGAGCGAATCTTTCGCCCCGGGTATTTGTTTTTTTCGGGATATTGATTCCATGAGTTCATGCTACCTTGTTTCTCAATATGCGATTCCAACCACCAATAACCTTTATCTTGATGAAGAATTAGTGGCCCAAATTTTAAATGGCTACCTTTCGCTTTGGCACCCTAATGCCATTGCAAAATCAATTAAGCCCCCCAAAATAATCAGCTACCAAGACACCCACGAAATCGATGACCAATCGCTCGTATGCTTAGTGGACTTATCAAATAACGAATCGCATGGGATAATAAACAAGAAAACTTTTTCTGCTTGTTCAGAAAAAATGGAAACAGTCCAAAAGCTTAGCGATCTATTAAAAGCCCTTCACAATGAAACAATAGAAACTCAAGCACCAGAATTGGATTATTTTTTTGCCGTGGGCTTTGCATACCAGATGGTAAATAGCCTTTTCGAAGCCATGCAGCACGAAAATCTTCTTTCGCATGAATCAATCTGGGAAGAATGCGTCCAAGCTGCCAACAAATATCTTCAAAGCGATTGGGAAGGTGCAAAAGAAAATTTACGAAGCGCTTGTGCACTAATCCAAAGTGGCAGAGAAGTATTACACTCATCAAGTATCCACCTATTAGATTTCGCACCAATTAAAAATCTAGCAGGACTGCTAATTCCAAATATTGAAACCGGTAATCCTGTAAATATCATTGCCAGCGCCAAAGAATTATCCGAATTGCCTCCCCTTGAATTAGAAAAAATCACAGACTGGTTTAATTCCGAGCAGGTTGAAATTTGTGGTGGATTATTCAATGACCATCCTGAAACGGTTGGCCCTCTTACTTCACGAATCTGGAATTTAAAAAAAGGAAGAGAAACACTTCTTAATCTTGTGGGTAAGGAAGTCAAAGTATTCGCCAAAACCACCCAAGGCCTTTCTGCTGACACCCCAAGAGTTTTACATCTTGCAGGTTTCAGCAAGGCATTACTAATGCCTCATGGGGAAAACAATATCCCGACATTTCGCGGGCCAGTGTTTAGCTGGTCATCAAGTATTGGAAGGCAGATTGAAACTTTTTGCAGAGAACCTTTTAGCTCTTCAACAAATCACACCTTTTTTCATTTGGCCTTCCACCTAGGAAAACTATTGCAGCAAGATAGTTCACCCACGTTGGCATTCTTTAAAACAACCTCAAATAGTTCGATTTTTTACAATTACTTATTAAAAGCCAACAGCCTCGCACCAATATTCGGTAACTGGCTAACCATGTCAAATTATCTTCATGAAGTCTACCCTTCAGAATATCCAGGCCCTATTTCTCAAGATGATTTCAAAACTGAGACCCTGCAACTTCACCCCAATGCACCAATTTCAGGGCAAATCAATCATTTAAAAAACCGCAGAACACTAGATTGCGCCAGCAACATTGCTTCTATCCTGAATGTTTTAGGTTCGAACCAACCAGAAGCCCTACGCCAATTTGCAAATGACTGGACAGAAACGGAAGCCCAAACAGAACAAAATCCGTTGACTATTAACCAAGCGCCTTCTGAACTATTCCAAAGGGCAGGGGCGTTACTTGCAGAGCGTATCCTCCAACGAGGCGAAGATGGAAAAAATGGAATACTTCTTTTAAACCCTTGCAGCTTCACCCGAAGAATTGGAATGGAAACAGAAAGCACATCCGGGCCACAAGCTGCCAAGGGTGTGCTTGCAGCTAACCAATCGATGGACAAATCGGAATCCATTATTGAAGTTCCAGGCTTGGGGTACACCTGGGTTCCACTTGCAGATACAGCAAACCCTCCAAAATTCTCCAACAAGTTTAAACTTGCAGACGAAAACTCTGTGAGAAACGAATTTTTTGAAGCCGAGATCGATCGAATTTCTGGGGGATTAAAGGCCTTTCGTGATCTAAAAACCAGAGCAAACCGACTTAGCCAACAACTTGTTGCCAATCTAGGCAGCACCATGAAAGCTGATACCATTCGTATCAGTTCCACTGGCCCACTCTTTGGCGAAATACAATCCGAAGGCACCATCACAGGCACTAACCAAGAAGTCATCGCAAAATTCAAACAGACCATCCGTGCATGGCTAGGTAGGCCTATGCTGGAACTCAACATCGAGATAAATCCAACCGAACCTTTACGAGGTGATCGTTGGTCCAATTACATCGCATCTAGGTTTGCTTGGCCCCATGACCAAGTAACCATGCATCGTGGACACGAAGGAAGGGTTGCATCTACCAACAATCTACGCACGGAAAGTTGTGACTTTATTGAATGGAAGTGGGGGCCCAGAAAAACTTTCCTCTTTACCAAGGGGCTTTCCTACTTCGAAAAACAAGGCGATAGTAAGATCGACACCCTTTTAATAACAGAGGGAGAAAATCAAACACACTTCAGCATGGGACTGAGCATGGATCGCGATCACCCATTCCAAATGGCGATGGCCTTGGATTCTCCGATTTACATACAAAAAGTTAGTAAAGGCGCGCCGCCAACAGGGCCGACTGGATGGTTTTTTCACATTGATGCACCCAACCTGGTACTACACCAGATTTCCTTCAAAGCCGACGAATCATCTGCCTACCTTCTTTTGGAAGAAACAGAGGGGTTTGCAACGCCCTGTGATATCCGTTGCGTTAAAACTCCCAAGCGGGCGTGCTTCCTTGATTTGCAGAACAATGACCAAGGCGATCTCTCTATTCGTGATGATAGCGTTACCATTTATCCGGAATCTAACGGCCTTATGCTCCTAAAGATCGATTTTTAATCCTACATTAAAAAAACTAAGTTACGACTTTATCACACCTGTTGATTGTAGGAATTGAATCAACACATTTTTACAAGTCTTTGACCTTTTTTAAATTTTGATTAATGATTCATGTTGAACACTAGATGCATAGGCTAAAACTACTTTCAACCTTGCATCAGGTGTCATCATGAAAAAGATTTTTTTTGTTTTCGCTTTAGGATTACTAACACTGGGTATTGCCCAGACTGCTTCTGCAGATGGCAGATATCATTATTCGGGTGGGATGGAAAAACAGTATCCGAATATTTTCGGTAGGCACTATGGCTATGTAGCTCGATATTCCCCACTCATGAGTCAATTCAATACGCCCGCACCCTACTTCACACCCGCAAATCAAAGCTATGGCTACCCTAATTTCTGGCAACAACAAAACCCAGGGCAGGGCGGCACCTCTGCTGAACAACCAACCGCAGGTTATCACTACTATCCCGCTATGCCAAATACCATGATGCCCAGCTATTGGTATGGCAGATAATCAAGCATTACTAACTTAATCGTTTAAACTCAAAGTGTTTTAATTAAAAGGTGCAACATGAAGAAAATTGTATTAGGAATTTTGATGGCTCTTATCACTGTGCCCAGCGTTAAAGCTGAAATGCTTTACACTGCCCAAGGCCAAATGGGCTTTTTACTAAGCCACTGGTACCAAAGCCCTCACCACCATGCACACTATAACAAAAAGCATCCACCAATACCCCCACTAGCGCCATGGTATACCTATTGGCCATCTGAAGCAATCAATCAACCAATCGCACCAATGGCTTATCCTTATTGGCCGGGCGCAAACTATCAAGCGCCGCCTGCAAACCAACAAGGCAATGGCCAATTAGGCGCCCAAAACCATCCAAATTATTTCTACTATTATGGTTCAAACTCTTATGTATATCCTGCTCGTTAATTAATCACTTTGCTTTAATTAAGACCTTGCCAATGCTACCCTAGCATAGGCAAGGTTTTTCTTTTTAACGAAACAATTGAGGCCAATCGAGATGGATCACAGTTGCTGCCCTGACATGTGCCCCGCTTTTTAAATTCCTGTTTTATTTGTGCAAGAATCTCATGTTTACGAACACACCATTCAGGTGCTATTAAATACTCACCAGGCGCATCCCCCGTCAAACGATGAATGGTATAACTTGCAGGCAACCTTTCCAAAAAGTCGCATACCAAGTTTACATATTCAGGTTGGGTCATCATTGGGACTTCGCCCCGGAGATACATCGCTTCCATAGGCGTATCGCGAACGACATGAAGGTTGTGAATTTTCACTCCATCAATTTCCATAGCAGCAAGATAATCTGCGGTATAAAGCATATCTTCATGGGATTCACCGGGAAGCCCCAAAATCACATGCGCGCACAAATCCAAATTCCGATTTTTACATCGCCTAACAGCATCGGTAAAGCTATCAACATCATGGCCCCGGTTCATCCAAACCAACGAACGATCATGTGCGGATTGTAATCCAAGTTCAAGGCAGACAAATCGATCTTTGGCGATGTCCTGCAATAATTCAAGAACCGGTTCAGGAACGGAATCAGGCCGAGTCCCAATTGCCAAACCAACCACTTGTGGGTGATTTAAAGCTTCTTTATAAAGCCTCTCAAGCTTTTCGATTTTCCCGTGCGTATTTGTTGCAGCTTGAAAATATGCGATAAATTTAGAACATTCAAAATACTTGGAAAGAAAAGTGATGCCTCTTTGAACTTGATCAGCAATGGGTACACGAGGCAACCGTCTGTTAGGGCTAAAACTCCGATTATCACAATAAACACAACCCCCTGTGGTTACTGTGCCATCAACATTCGGGCATGAGAACCCACCATCAATGGTCACACGATAAACCTTCTCCCCAAATTTATCTCGTAAGAAACGATTAAAGGAATTGAAGCCATCGGTGCGCAACGGATTACCGCCTTCAAGGCGTGGCATAATTTTACTCTTTGTGATTAGTCTGGAATTTTCCGGACAATATTTGTTACCAAAACTCGTAACTTTTTCTCAGCTTCATTCGCTGTTGCTATTATCTCTTCTAACTTAACAGGTTCTAAAGCATCGGGAAGGCACATATCCGTGATAATGGAAATACCCAAGGTTTTTAAGCCCGAGTGCACCGCAACAATCACCTCGGGCACCGTAGACATCCCAACAACATCAGCGCCTGCTTGCCTCAAAAACCGGTATTCAGCACGCGTTTCAAGATTGGGGCCTGAAACAGCAACAAATACACCCTTATGACAACGAATGCGTTCTTCTAATGCAACTTCTTGGGCTATCTTCAACAATTCTCGATCATAAGGAAAACACATATCCGGAAAACGAACGCCCAAGCGATCATCATTTTTTCCAATCAAGGGATTGCCACCCATCAAATTAATCTGATCTTCAATGAACATGATATCGCCTCTTTCAAACTGAGGGTTCATGCCACCGCAAGCGTTACTAACGATCAAAATGTCACACCCTAAGGCCTTGAGCGCCCTAACCGGCATGGTGATCTGCTCCATTGTGTAGCCTTCGTAGAAATGGAACCTACCTTCCATTGCCACGATCTGCTTACCTGCAATACTACCGCAAATCATTCTGCCCGTATGGGTAGGCGCAGTCGATTCAGGAAAATGAGGGATATCCTTATAGGGAATCGAGGCTTCCTGCTTAATTTCTTGAGCAAAACCACCAAGCCCTGTGCCAAGAATAATCCCAACCTTAGGGTTTCCATTCCAACGGTCCTTGATAGCTTTAACGCTTTCCTGAATCTTGTCAAAAAGTTCCATATGAATGAATCCTTGCCCTTGATAAATAACTAGGGTAATAAGCGCACAATTCTTACTGTTGGTAATTTATGGAAAGAAGATGAAAAATCCGATTGCGTTCTACTTTTTTAAGCTCATCGAAAAAAAATCGAACATTTCAGGCAGGCAAACCTGACAAATAGAACTGTGTTCTATCGATTCATATTCCTTAAAAACCAACTTGTTTTCAGGCTGTTTCAATGCTTCTTGAGAAAATTTTGCAACCGAAGACCGAGCAAAATCTTCAGACCCTACCCCAACAAATACAGGCATATTTCCCAACGATTGATTTTTCCCAACTGCCCCTGCACCACCCATTAATCCTAGTGCCTTCACTTCTTTTGAATGATTAAGAGTAAATCCAAGGGCCTGACCTGCACCCATCGAATGCCCGATGAAAATCACCTGTTCCGGATCTATCGGAAGCTCCTGAATCAACATCCGTAAATTATCAACAGTAATTCCATTCCGGGGTGCAACCAACATCCATCCCCGATCATTGCAAAGGGTTTTAACTTTTCCTACACCGTATGCCTCAAAAAACATATTTTCAGTGGCTCCCGCGCCATGCAAAGCAACAACCACGGGGACTTTGGCAATCTTAGCGCAAGCGGGAATAAAGATACGAACAGGCAAGGGTGCCACTCTCCCCGGAAAAGCAACCAAATACTCACCCCCTTTTTTATCATCAACTGCGTCCAGACCTTTTTCAAGAAAACCCATGCTTTCAACCAAGCGCTTCACTGGGATATCACCTTCAAATTTTTTACCCATCAGCAATTCACCTAAAAGCCCTGTTAGGTTCTGCTTGCCAGCTTCCCAAAATGGTGCATCTTTTTTTAATTTTGTAGCCCGCATCTCAGTTATCAATCGTGCTTTATCCCCAATCAAACTGAACAAAACCTTGTGGCTACCCACGACCTTTTCCCCACTGCTCAATTCAAGCACCAATTGATATTCACCTTGCTTCAATCCTTGGATATCCGCCGAAACTTTATGAGGCAGTTGCTCAATTGAAAGTAATGCAAGTTCTCGAATTTCTTTGCCATCGATCTGACTAAAGTATAATCGCCCCTTTAATAAACCTTTTTCCTTGGTTGGATAAACTGAGGCTATTTCGCACTCAATCAATTTCTCTTTTAGTTCAATGATTTTTCGGGAAGAAGTAAGGCTTAATGAATCAGCAAAGGTACGAATCCCACTTGGATCACCTTGGTTCTTACAATTCCATCGTGCAAGATCCAACGCCTTGGCACATTGATCCAATTGCCCCGAAAAAAAATAAAAGGTTAGGGGCTTCAACCTTTCGCTAATACCCTTAAGTATCTGAGGGTCTTTTATTCCCTCAAAATCAACCTCAAATTTAATTAATCTTCTACCAACCTCATAACGCTGGTTATCTTTTTGAGCAAAGGCAGGAGCAGCAACCAACGCAAAAACTACCGCAGTTAATAGCCGGTTAAGGAGAAGTTGCATGATAATTTCAGCCTTTATTTATCGTTTTCGAAATCTTGCCACGAGGCTTGAATTGCGAGAGGCAAAGACTTACCAAATTCCCCTAGGGATTCCCGCAACGGAGTATTTTTTTTGCTACAGCGCAAAACAAGGACTCGGGGAATAATATTTTGGCCAACTCTCATGTAAAAAAAATTGGAACCCAATAACTTCAAATCATCTTTGGGAGTTTCAGTTGGCCCGATCACCAGAAAATCTCCAGCCTCAACTTTTAGTTCGCAAGTAAGTTTATCAAAAATGCGTTCTGACTTAAACGAATGCATTTCCCACTCGAGACTTCCCGAAACAGTTTTAACCGCCTTGGGCAATAACTTTTCTTTCCCAGATTTAATTAATGGTTGAAGCAGGAGTTTATAAGAATTCTCAGAAACGGAGATGGGTGAAATTTTGAAAAACGGCTGTGCTGCCAAAAGATTGATATCCTCTAGTTTATCATTCTCCGAGAAAGTGGTGTCAAGTGAATCCAAAACGCCAGTAATCGGGATAAGCTTTTCACCCCCGATTTTCACATGAAACCTGCGAGGGTTTGGGCTATATTTTTCGGTACCTAAAAGACGAAGTAGCTCAGGTGGCGGGGTTTTCCCAAAGCTTGTCATTCGAAATCCGTTCTGCTCCAGTACCGCCTTTTTTTCCAAGCCCACTAAATTGTTATCCGCCAAGCCCCATATCGATTCGAAAATATCTTTTTCCACCAAAGGCAGTTGTACCATAGCAACATCAATCCGAATCGATTCACTTTCATCAATATTTTTCAACAACGAGTTTTCAATCTTTTTCTCTTGAATTACAAAAGGATCCGCGGAAGGCAGGCAGCCCGCCAACATAAAGAGCATCAGGATAACAATCGCTTTTCTACCCATCAGAGTTACCGTCTCACTCAAAAAACAAAATATCTCGAATTTGAGCAATAAGGTTAGAATGATTAATGGTCAAGATAGCTTTAATCAAATGCCTAGAGCTTGGAAGTTTAAAAAGGTTTTACCTTGAATAATCCGTATTGCTTTCCATTATATTAACAGGTATCTGCGTGATGAAAGTTGCATACCAGCAAAACTACCCTATAATTAAGATGGGCAGTCTGGTGAACTGGTTTGCTATTTGTTGTGTTCGATTTAACCGCTTAAACCCGATTGGACAATGCTAGAACCCATGGAAAAATCTAGTGTTTATGTCGATGGTGACGAAGAAGCTCTTCGCTTTAAATGGATTGAATCCGAAAAAGCAGGTTGCGACTTAGGTGAAGTTGCAATCCGCAAATGGGTCCAATGCCATTGGTGGGGCTATTTAAGGGCCCGTTGGCTAGAACATCTTCAGGGCAAACGCTTCTGGGTCGAACTTGATCGAGGCGATTTTGGGTTACTTCAGCGCAAATTCCACGAAAACACCGTACTACTTGACCGCATCCTCGATAGACTAAAATCCGGGCAGGAAAATCTTGATATCATCAATTGGGCCATGGATTGGAACATCCCCATGGATCCCGTCGTACAAATCCTCGAAGCCTTGGACATTAATAGCCGTAGGCTTGCACACCGGTTTGAAGAAATCAATAAAAGCTAATTGCTAATTATGTAATTTTTCAAACAACTCCGCCATTAATTGCCAAAGTCTGGCCATTAACAAAAGAAGACTTATCCGAAAAAAGCCACCTTGCTGCGCTAGCAATGTCTTGTGGTACACCCCAGCGTTGCAAAGGGCACTCTTCTTTGGCTTTTTGTTGCCAATATTCAGAAGCAGTTTCACCCCATGAAGTCTTTATCCAGCCTGGGGCCATACAGTTGACCCGGACTTCTGGCGCTAAAGAAAGAGAAAGGCTTCGACTGAAATTCATGATCCCACCTTTGATAGCGGCAAACATTTCACCACTATCCCCCTTGAACCCGGTAATCGCTTGATCCCACCCAGTGGTAAGGAGGACACCCTTGCCAGAAAATTTCATTCGTTTTCCAAATTCCCTTGCAAGAATAAAGGTTGACTGCAGATCAACTTGAATAAGTTCATTAAATTTCTGATCAACATTCATCTGCGAAATGGCTCCCGTAAGAATGTCAGCACCTGCATTTAACAAAACGCCATCTAATCCATTAATATCATCCCATGCCTGTTTAAAGAGGGAAGAGCGCCCCTCTTCATTTTTTAAATCCGCTTGAATATAACGAGAAAAACCCGAACAATTGGCTGCAAAGTCTAGATAAGCATTGATTTTATCCAAGGGCTTTCTGCCATGAAAAACAACCTTAGCCCCACCAAGAGCAAGTTCAATCGCACAGGCCAAACCAATCCCGGAAGTGGATCCAGTTACCAATATTTTCTTACCTTCCAACTCTCGAGCGGATGAAGATTGAACCGGAACAATCCCCTCCAGATCAAAAAGGATCTCAGCAATAGTTCGATTGAAAATCGGGTGAATAGCAAAAGGTGCAATTTCAAACAATGGCCTTAAAACAAAAGATCTCGTATGCATTCTCGGGTGAGGAACCTGCAATTCACCTGAAAGTAACTGATCATCAAACAAGAGCAAATCAAGATCAATAGTTCGTGGCCCATTAAGAACCTCACGAACCCTGCCAAGCTCTTCTTCAACGGCACGCATTGTTTCAAGCAATTGCTGCGGGTCAAGATTGCAAACGATCGCAGCGGCCCCATTAATATAATCAGACTGATCCGCAGGCCCCCCAACTGGTAAAGTTTTATACAAACTTGAAACAGCAAGAATTTTGCCATCGGCTTTTTGTTCCAGGCAACGGAGTGCGTCGAAAATCAAAGCTTGGGAGTCACCCAAATTACTTCCAAAACCCAAGTATGCAAGATGAGTCATCAGTTAAGCCTCATTTTTGAAATCGTGGATCAGCCCACTTTTTAATGATAATTGCGTGATAAGTAGAACCAAGGGCAGACTTTTCCCCAGGCCTAGGCCCATATCCTCCGTCTTCATTTCTGCAAGTTTCAATAAAACCGAGTGTTTCGCGCAACATTTTCTGATTCTTGATCATATGGAAATACCTAGAAACCCTATAAGCAGTTTCAAGATCTGACCGATCAGAACTTTCACTTCCAAAACCACCATCTTTCATTCTAAAATGCTTACTGAATAATTCATCGTTCTTTAAAGGAAACTGCAACCTCAGTAAAGTTACCCATGCCGATGCACTATCGCGCGGCTTGCTAAAACCAGAACCAAAAGTACCATCTTTATTAGCGCGGGTCAGAATTGTTTTTTGCCAAGATTCTGCAACCTTTTTATCGTATGGCTCATCTGCCAGGAAGGCCGAGGCCATGCGAATTTCCTCAAAAATTTTAGCTTTCTCTACAAGATATTTTGTACCCAAGGTTCGTTTTTCATCATTTAGAAAAGCGCCATCGCGTGCGCCCATCAGGCCAACTGCGGCCAGAATAACATCAGTCGGACCTCCAGGAAAATCAGCAAAGCCCGAATCTTTTTCATGCCAGCAAGAAAGCATAAAGTCCCTGTGTTTTTCAAAATTTGGGAGTGCCTTTCCCACGTACTTGTAAACACGAAGGGCTGCAACCGTAGACCTAAGGCTTGAACTTTTCCCCTTGGCGCCCAAATTGGGCCAATAGCCCCCTAATGGGTTTTCCAATGAATCCACAAACTTCAGGGCTGATAATTCTTGCGCAGCCAAAGGAAAGCAAAAACCCGCCAAAACAAGCCAAGTAGATTGCATAAAAACTGCAACTGATTTCATTAACATAGATTTCCTAATAAACAAAATAGGCCAGAAATTAGTTGAAATAATAGACTACACCAAACTACAAATGTTATTCTATTACAAAGATAACTTTAAATACGCACCGGAGTTAAGATGGTAAGCTTTGATGAACCAAACCGCAATCAACTGGAAACATTCCCAAATCCTTCACCTGGAAGAGATTACATCATCGAGATTATTTGCCCGGAATTCACCTCCCTTTGCCCCAAAACAGGACACCCAGATTTTGGCACCATGACCTTCACCTACACCCCTTCAGATGTATGTGTAGAACTGAAATCGTTAAAACTTTACCTTCAAAGATTTAGAAATGTAGGTTCGTTTTACGAAGCCGTCACCAATCGCATACTCGAAGATTTTGTTGCGGTTGCAAAGCCCATCCGTTGCAAACTTAACGGGGTATTCACCCCCAGAGGTGGTATCAGCACCAATATAACCTGCACCTACCCATTCAACCATCAACATAAATGAATCACAATCTTCGACTTTTAATCATTGCCACCTTGGTAACTTTTAGTTGGAATACATCGCTATTGGCAGGCATTTACTTGCAGGGCGAACCCTTAGCAATCCCTAAGAATGCAAGCTTTGCACAGGTAAGATTAATTCTCAGCGAACTAAGAGCCTTGGGCATTCCTGAAGATGCCACTCAACAACCTACCGAAGCTTCGCTCAGACCAATCTACATTCAACTAAGCAAAGAACTTGAAACCAAATTAAACGCAGGCACCGCAACCCCTGAAGAAAAAATTCGTCTCGGCGCCTGCTTTTTAAGATTGAGTCAGCCCACTAAAGCAATCGCGTGCCTTGAATCTGTTCGCAAAGAACTAGACCCAAATTCTGCTCTCTTACATCAACTTTACTTTAACCTCGCGGTGGCCTATTCCAGCGATGATCTTTTATTGGAACGGGCAATCGACTATCAAAAACAAGGCCTGCAATATTTCCAGAAACCTTCTGACTCTACCTTTACAAATTGGCAATTTAACCGCCGTTCTGAATTATTCTTCCTTAAATTTCTACAAGAAAAACAATTGAAGCGCGATCGGCGCATAACTTCGCAAAACTCGATCACAAGCATCTTTGGCGATTTCGAATCAGAATGGAAAAAAAACAAATTCACCCCGGGCACGGCATCCTCATCCTTCCTTGATTCCCTTTACCCTGATGTCTTGGATTTCGCCATCAAATTACTTTCTTGCTTTCCTCAAGACAACAATCTTTTTTGGCTATACGGGGAAATTCTGAATGTTACGGGCGACCCAAATTCTGCAGCTAAAGTGCTAGACGAACTTGTGAATGCTAGGCAAATGAGCAGCAACCCAATTTTATTTGAACATTCACGAATCCTTCGTAGGCAGGCAAGCGAACCCAAAGAACAAATAAAAGAAGAAGAAATTAAGCCTGAAAATGATACTCCAAGCCTTGTAAAGCCGACCTTGTTTTCAGGCGACTTAAAATACCTTCTAGTTGGATTCATCAGCGGAATAGTTGTAGGCTACATTGGACTATTGCAATTAAAGCAGTGGTTCGCTTACAAAAAAAAATAGTATCAATCATGCAACCTCAATACGATCACATACAAAAATCTCCTTTATATTTAATTATTTTTGCAATGGGAATATTACAGCTTATCGCAGCCACTACATTTTCCCCCTGGAGCAACTCAATTTTTCCAGGAATTATTTTATTCTTTTCAGGCCTATTTGTAATCTTCTTAGCATTTGGGTTCCAACATCTCCAAGTTGTTGATCAAGGAAATTTTCTTACTCTCCGTTTTGGAAAATTGCCTTTACCTTTGTGCAGCCGCAAACTGATTTATAAAAACATCATCAAAGTCGAAATAGGCCGAACTCTTCTATTGGATGGTTGGGGAATCCATTACAGCATTCGTGGGGGATGGGTATGGAACATCTGGGGCTGGGATTGCGTTGTAGTATATTGCGAAAAAGAAACACTGCGAATAGGAACTGATGACGCAGCAAGACTAAGCACATTTTTAGAAACTAAAATCGGTCAGAACTAAAAACCTGTCAAACAATCGCTTATTAATCAGTTTGCAAAATGAGCAGAGCATAAAAAATGCGCCCGATGGGAGTCGAACCTATAACCTACGGTTCCGAAGACCGTTGCTCTATCCAATTGAGCTACGGGCGCTTGATTGTCTATTATCGTGCAAAAGTTATAATTTTCAAATTGAACTTCCCTTTTCCAGCAAAATAACTTAAACAATTCAATCTTGGTGTTACTTTTTATCTAAATTCAGGAGATTCGTAGAATGGCAGATACAAAAAAGCCAGCAGTTCCGGAAGAACAAAACGCTGGGCAGCAAACCGAAGTGACTTTTTCAGAGCGTAACATCCACGCAGCTTATGCAAATTTTGCCCGCGTTACTGCCACCCCAGAAGAAGTTATTGTTGATTTAGCACTTAATTCCAACCCATTTGCAACCGGGAAACAAGAAATAAGCATAGATCAACGCCTTATTATGAACTTCTATACCGCAAAAAGATTGTTTACAACCTTAGGAATGACTCTTCAAAAGCATGAAGAAGCGTTTGGTGTAATCGAGCTCGACCCTCGTAAAAGGATAAAATCAGCTCCAGCAGCCCCAGGAAAGTAATAATTCAAGGTGTTTGAAGCAATTCGAGAGACCCGTTTATACGGGTCTCTTTTTTTTTATCGATAAATTTGTTGCTTATTTGATTAAAATCGTCCAGAATACATTTACTGCGTGGTGATTGAACCCCCTCCATGGATTATCAGGAGATCGATCCATGTCTTTAAATATAAAGACTTTTAGTTTTTTTGTGGTGGTTTTAGCATGCTCGAGTTATTCGCATGCCAACGATAAAGTAAGCACAAAGCCTGTTGAAGAGTTTGTGCTTCCTGCAGAAACTGAATTTACAAAAATTGAAGTTTTTCCAACGGAAGTCAAATTGCGTGGTTTAGATGACGCAATTCAAATGGTTATTACAGGTACTACCAAATCAGGTATGCTGCTCGATCTCACTTCAGTAAGCCAATACGAAGCTGCGGACTCAAAAATATTGCGAGTAACCCCCTCAGGTAGGGTTGTTCCCCTTTCTAACGGGAATTCCTCGATCAATGTTTCGTTCGGTACAAAAAAATTGCAAGTCGTCGCAAAAACATCGGATTGCGACATAAACTTACCGATTAATTTCACCAATCAAATTGTGCCTATTTTCACAAAACTAAGTTGCAACTCCGGTGGTTGCCACGGGAAAGCCAGTGGTCAGAATAATTTCAAGTTGTCCTTGCTTGGTTTTGATCCTGATTTGGATTTTATCTCTTTAGTACAAGAAAGCCGAGGCAGAAGGGTTTTTCCTGCATCGCCCGACAATAGTCTTCTTTTAACAAAATCCGTTGGAATTGTGCCCCATGGCGGTGGCAAGAAAATGGAAGTTGGCTCGGATGAATACCGCTTGGTTCGCCGTTGGGTCGCCGCTGGAGTACCTTATGGCAATCCCACTGATGCAGTAGTTACAAAAATCACCATCTATCCTGAAAACAGGATAATGCCTAGGAATGCTAAACAACAATTCATAGTTACTGCGCATTACTCCGATGGCACGACGGAAGACGTTACACGCAGGGCACAATACGAATCAAACGAACAGGATATTGCAACGGTTGATAATAATGCACTAGTTCACACCAATTCGATGGCTGGCGAAGCCGCTATCATGGTTCGCTACCAAGAATTTGTAAATATTTTCAGGGCAACGGTGCCGCTATCCGAAAAACCTCGTGAATTTGCTTTCGAAAACAACACCTTTGTAGACAAATTCACAAGTGCAAAATGGAAACAACTAGGTTTGGCACCTTCCGAATTATGTTCAGATGAACAATTTATTCGAAGATTATCATTAGACCTTTCAGGTACCATACCTACCCCTATCCAAGTGAAAGCCTTTGTTGATAGCACCAGCCCCAACAAGCGCAAAGATTTGGTAGAAAAAATGCTCGATTCTTCAGAATATTCGTATTATTTTGCTGCAAAATGGGCCGATATCCTTCGCGTTAAGCGTGGCGGCCAGGCTGAAAACATGAAAGGCACTTTTGCGTTCCATGGTTGGATTCGTAATGCTATTAAATCCGATATGCCTTACGATCAATTCGCCCGTGAGATTCTTACTGCAACTGGGGATGAATCTGAAACACCACCAACCTATTGGTACAAAAGCCTAACAAACCCAGAACAGTATGTTGATGATACATCGCAGGTTTTTCTTGGCCTTAGAATGGCTTGCGCTCAATGCCATCACCACCCATACGAAAAATGGAGCCAAGACGATTATTGGGGTATGGCTTCATTCTTTGGCAAAATAGGCAGGAAGAAATTGTCTATTCCAGGGCAGGCTTCTAACAATAATGCCAATCAAAAACTTGTTGTATACACCACCAAAAGTGGCTCCGTTACCAACAAACGATCAGGAAAAGTTGCAGACTACAAAGCTCTGGGTGAAAAACCCATGGTTATGGACGAAGATGATGATCCAAGGGTAAAACTCGTGGATTGGATGGTCGATGGAAAAAACCAGTTTTTCCCCAAGGCTATCGCCAACCGTTATTGGGCACATTTCTTTTCCAGAGGCATTGTTGACCCCTTGGATGATATGCGTGTTACCAATCCACCAAGTAACCCAGAATTGCTTGATGCTCTTGCCTCTGATTTAGTAAAAAATGGCTTTAGCTTAAAACAATTGATCCGGTCCATTGTAAACTCAAGGACTTATCAATTAAGCGCAGTTCCCAATGATTACAACAAACAAGACAAGCAAAACTATGCACGTTACTACCCCAAAAGGTTGAGTGCTGAGGTTCTTTTTGATGCTGTTTGTTTAATAACTGATAGCCCAGCTGGTTTTGGTGGCTTGCCAACCGATCAACTAGCACCAAAACGCGCCATTATGCTTCCCGATGAAGGCTATACTTCTTACTTCTTAGATGTATTTGGAAGACCCCAACGCATTAGCGCTTGCGAATGCGAAAGGGTTAGCGAAGCAAACCTTGCCCAGGCATTGCATTTGCTAAATTCCGATGAAATACAAAATAAGCTAGCAAGGCCAAATGGGCGAGCCGATGCAATTGCCAAAGACCCGCGCTCCGATTCTGAAAAAATTGACGACATTTTCCTTTGGGCTTTCTCACGAAAGCCTACCCCGCAGCAAAAGGAATCTGCTCTTGCTCATCTAACGAAACACACGATGAACAAGAAACTTGCTTACGAAAACATTATCTGGGCATTACTGAACACGAAGGAATTCATGTTCAATCAGTAATCATTTTAACCAATTTAAAAGGCTCGCTTCAAAATTGAAGCGAGCCTTTTTTGTTTCCCAGATGCCCCATTCTCTGTACTTTTTTCTAAATTGAGATAGCACAAATTCATTCCTAACGCTATGGGATCAGTTTTAGTTTGGCCCAATGTTCGAAAATTAAAAGGTTCTAAGGTAAGAGTTGTCATAGCTTTGAGAAAATTGAGTTGCCTGATAATTGGTTTATGCTTCCTTCTTGCATTTCCTTCACTTGGAAAATGCGAGTTGCCTGATAATCTGCCTACTTATCAAATTCAAATGAATCTTGATACGACCAAACATATGGTTGATGTGAACCAAAAAGCAACTTGGACCAACCGCTCAGATAGTCCAGTAAGCAAGATCGTATTCGTAACGCATTCGAACTATATTGTGCCCGATAGCGATATAGCATTGATGGCAAAAACGCTTGAACTATTAAGGCTAAATCCAGGTGATTCACTGGGGGCAAAAACGCCCTGCCTAGAAATAAAAACTGTGAGCCTAATAGGCAAAGATGGGAGCACCCGAAAACTAAAACACCAATTTTCAGGTCCTACAAAAACAACGATGGAATTTGAGTTAGACCAACCTTTGGCGAAAGGTGAAAAAGTAACCTTTGATTTAGAATTTAGAATGCGATTACCTGAAAAGCAAGGGCGCTGGGGACACTGGAAAAATGTAACTTTCTTAACCAATTGGCTTCCTATTTTCGCTTATCACAAGCCTGATTGGCATACGGAAAACCCCAGCGATACTGAACAAGGATGGAAACCAACTCCTTTCGTACCCTGGCATCAGCCTTTTTATAATGAAGCAGGAATGTATGATGTCACTGCAACACTGGATAGTGATCAGCAAATTGCCAGCAGTGGTGTAATCGTAGGAGAAGAAAAGCTTGCTGATGGAAGAAAGAAAGTTCGATTAGAAGCAAAAGGAACAAGGGATTTTGCTTTTCTATGCTCAACACGATTTAAAATTCTTGAAACGGAAATAAAACTCCCTGGCAGAGAAACACCCCTTAAAGTAAAAATCCAAGCATTCGAAGAACATGCGTTTTACGCAAAAGAATTCCTGCGAATTGTCTGTGAATGCATGGTTACCTACAGCCTTTGGTTTGGCCCATATCCATACCCGGAATTTACCATTGCCGAATCCTATTTTGGCTGGAATGGTAACGAGTGTGGATCGCTGGTGATGATAGATGATCGCATTTTTTCCATGCCTCACTTTGCAAAGCGTTACGCAGAATATCTCATCAGCCACGAAGTATGTCATCAATGGTGGTACAACCTTGTAGGCACGGATGGCTATCGCGAAACTTGGATGGATGAAGCCCTCGCAACCTACTTCAGCCATCGTTTTTTAAACCAAACTCGTGGAAAAAACAATGAGTTACTCGAGTACCCTGATTCATTAAAATGGCTGCCAAATATAAAGCGCGAAGATTACAGAATGAATGGTTTTTATGGTTCGGTTGGCAGAGGAGATAACACCTCAATACTCCAGCCAATGGATAAATTCGGGCATGTGGTGACTCTTTTCAGTATGTGCTACGACAAAGGCGCAAAAATTGTCGAAATGATTGAATCCCGAATAGGCGAACAAGCATTCCTAGATGTCATGCGAGGCGTTCGCAAAAAATACGAATACAAGGTGATGCATGTTAGCGATTTCCAAAAAGAACTAGAAGCACAAACAGGAAAATCGTGGGAGGATTTCTTTGAAAAATGGCTAAAGGGAGCCGGTTTGACTGATTGGAATCTAGAGTCTGTAAAAATAAATGATGCACCCTTAGCTCGAAAAATTTTGCCACTCACTCTGCGCTCTTCTGCAAACCCAAAAAATCAAAAAACCACTGTAACTGTAATTATTAAACAAAACGCTGAATATAGTGAACAAACCTATCTAGGGTTTGCTATGGGAAAGTCTGATGAGTATTCCATTCGAATACCGATTTTACCCGCAGGCGGGAATTATGGAATTGATGATCCACCTGCAACCGTTGAAAATCTTGCTCCAGATACTATTAGAGTCACTGTAGACTTACCGGACGTACCAACCCAAATTGCAATTGATCCAGATTCTATCATTGTCGATAAAAACCCTTCCAATAACTACTGGCATCACAGCCCAAGATTTCGATTAACGCCTTTGTACACTTTTGTTGATGAAACGTCCCTTACCAACTCCTACGACCGATGGAATTTTAATTTTGGTCCATGGCTTTACATGAAAAGTTATGATGATGTCTGGTATAGTCGGGCAACCATGGTAGGCTTACGAGCAGGAGCATACCGATCGCAAGAATTTTCAGGTGGGCTTTATACCGCATATCGAACCGATTACCGTGATTTTATTGCAGGTATCGATGGGCTTTTCACTCACTGGCCCGATTCTCCATTCCAATTTGGTTTTAATGCTGAAAGGCGTTTTTATACTTTCTATGAAGGAAACAACGAGGCGACTCGTGCCTCAGTATTTGGTAGATATGTATTTATGGAACACCCTAGCCTTTACCTTCTCCCTTCAAAGTTTATCGATGTATTTGGTTCTTTCCACGACAACTTTCTTCCAGATCCTGTGCAAACTGCCCCAGGAGCACAGCGTTTTCAACATATGACCACGGCTGGACTTCATTATCGCATTAATTACCTTACCCCATATTGGGACCCCGAAGGTGGTTACCAATTCGATGCAGTTTATGAAGCTGGGCAAGCTCTTTTAAATGAATATGCGACCGTACAGAAAGTATGGGCACAAGCTTCAACTGTTCATTATTTACCCAATCCATCAGGCTTACTAGATTATCTTCCAGGTGAAAAACCCGTTTTAAATAAAATGGCCAACTGGGTTGCAGACACACGATTAGCAGTCCGGGCATTTGGTGGAACCTCTGTTCCTTCTTACGGACAATTTTTTACCATGGGTGGTAGTGAAATGTTTCGTGCCTTCGACCTAGCGCAAAGGCAGGGAAATACAGCCTGGGTAGGAAGTGCGGAACTGCGTTTTCCAGTTTCTCGAAACACCTCTGTTGACGCTGTTGATCATCTGTTTTCACTTAAAAACACTTACTTGGCTCTTTTTTACGATGTAGGCAATACTTATGTGAATAGTCAAGCACTTGGCTCGACTGCCCAAGGAGTTGGGGTGGGCCTTCGGTGCGATGTTTCATTCATGAGTTTTGTAGAAAAAATGCTACTTCGTTTTGACGCTGCACAAGCCATCCATCAAGGTACTGGGACCCAATTTTGGTTTGGCGTAAACCAACCTTTTTAGCAAAACTCCAGCCATTCCCCCCATCTTGCGATCTTTTTACCCATCCTACTATTTCGAAAAAAAATTAATTTTAATTAAAGATCACCTGACCTTGATTCTTAAAAAAGGTATCGGTATTGTCCCGCACACTAGTT
The DNA here is from genome assembly GCA_937888715.1 of uncultured Planctomycetaceae bacterium. Taxonomy (GTDB): domain Bacteria; phylum Planctomycetota; class Planctomycetia; order Gemmatales; family Gemmataceae; genus UBA969. The sequence continues at coordinate 37,020 of CALARU010000287.1, forward strand.
AATATTTTTGCGCAGTGATTGGATCGTGAAGGCCAATCCTAGCAGAAATCAAACTGATTGACCTGAAATTTGAATTAGGAACCGACTTATGAGCAATAATGAATCAAACAGCATCAAGAACCTTGGTATTTCTAATTCAAAAGCTTCGTCTTACCCACCAAGTAATCTAGGTAAAATCATGATTGAAACTTACATTGAGAAAACCACTACCAATCCATCATGGTTTAAAAAACTAGGTTTTGCATCATCGCTAAGCTTGGCACTAATAGGCGTCCCGACAATTGCAGAAGCTGCGGTAGGCACCAGCATCCTTCCGGCAATTACTTGGTTTACTCCTGGAATCCCAAACAAAGCAAGTATCGCATTAAACCAAGCAATCGAAACATACCGCAGGGGCGACTACGAAGAAGCAGACAAATCCTTTAAAGAAGTTGAATCTCGTCAGAAAGATTTACTTCCCGCAGAAGCAGATGATTTCAAGAAACTGTATGAAGCGAATAAAAAAGCTTTAAAGGCCCGCATGGAATCAACCTCCACCCTAGATATTGCAGAAGATCTAGTGGGAAAGAAACAATTTTCTGCTGCGACTGATTTGACCAAAAAAATTGCTTTTGACGAACAATACCTTCGTGAATCAGATAAAATTCGATTCAAAAACCTACAAGAAAGCATCAAGAACAAAAATGTAGCAGGAATAAACGAAATTCAAATTGACCCAAATGAGCTTAAACTTTCAGAATCAAAACCAATACCATCAATCAAGGTATCAGAAACCAATTCATCAACAATTACTGCAGATCAAGTTCGGGCCGTGATAGCACTGGGAGACCTTGAAAAAGCAGAGGGAATGATAAGTGAAGTAGCGACAAGCGGCATACCTGAAACAGACACCCAAGCTAAATTAAAAGCAGAACTTCAAAAAATAAAGCAAGACCCCAAAGCATTACTCGGCCTAGCTCGTAAAAAATTCACGAACAAAGAGTTTGACCACGCAGAATCTCTTGCAAAAGCAGCAGAAAAATCTGCTTACACTTGGACATTTGCACTATCAAGCGACTCTCCTTCAAAACTTTTAAAAGAAATTCAAGGAGCCAAGCTTAAAGCCGATTCAACATTGTTAGATACAAAAACTTTAGTCAAAGAAAACTCCGTAAAACCAGAACTAACCATTACTCCCAAGGCTTTGCCTGCATTAAATGCAGAAGATTCAAATGCCACTTCGCAATCAGTAAAAACAGAGGTAAGCACAGGAAGCACCGCAGCGGCAAGAAACCTGCTTCGCGATGCTAGAAAAGCCTTAACAGAAGGAAACGCAGAAAAAGCAAAGAAGCTGAACGACCAAGCCAAAGCGATGAAACCAAGTTTAAATTGGTGGGAAGACAACCCAGAAAGAATTCAAAGTGATATCCTTCGTTCGGAAGGAAAATCAATGACCGAACAAGCAAGCAAGGATGCACCTAAGGAAAACGAAGATCCAAGGCAACTATTGCGCAGGGGTCGCAAGATGTTGACGGAAAACAAGACGGATGAAGCAACACGATTGATGCTTCGCGCTAAGGCTGCTCCCGGAGCCAAGTGGGGCCTATTCGAAGATTCACCTGATAAACTTCGCGCAGAAATCGAAAAATTACAAGCAAAGAAAGACAAGGAAGAGTCTGTAAAAGTATTAGCAGAAGCAAGAAAACTATTTGAACAAGAAGATTTTGAATCTGCAACCAAAGCAGCATATAAGGCACAACAGTTACACGGCCCCTACAATGTTTGGGAAATTTCAGATCGCCCACAACGACTGATAGCGGAAATCGAAACATCCAAACTCAAAGCAAAGAAGAATGGCGCTACTGCAAAGAAAAACACGCCTAAAGACGAAACAAACTCAAATGACCCAGCAATGATAGCCAAAGCTCAAGCATGCTTAAAAGAAGCAAGAATTGAACTTGAAGCTGGTAACCCGGAGAAAGCTGCAGGTCTGGCTTTCATGGTCAAAGGCATGAAAGTAAAACCTGAAAGCCTGGGTGGCGATACACCTGATTCGCTATTGAAAGACATTGAAAAAAATCGATCTAAAACAGTAGCAAACAAAAATATGCCCGCTGAAACCAAAACAACAGCACCTGAAATCACAACCGCGCCAGTAATTACCCCTGCAGTAGTTACTGCCCCAGTGGTTATTCCTTCACTTCCAACCCCAGAAAATGACAAGGCAAAAACGGTGGCATTGTTGATGGAAGCCCGCCAACTACAATTAGCTGGTAACTTGGTAGGTGCCCGCATCAAAGGAATTGAAGCCCAGAAGCAAGGGATAATTTTTCAACCCAATGAAGACAGCCCTGAACAACTTTTATTGCAATTAAGTTCAAGTGCAAGAAACCAGATTGATGATCTTATCACCCAAGCAACCCGCAGCATGAACAGTAGTGATAGTAACGATAAAAAGGAAGAAACTGCAAATAAAGCGCTTGAAAATGCAATTAGTCTTTCAAAATCTTTTGGCCAGGATACTGCAAATATTGAAGCAAAAAAATTGCAATTAGGATTGGTTAAATCCAAGGTTCCAGGCAGTGCAACGATTGCAAGCGAATCGATGGCAAAATCAAACCAAGGCAAGATGATGCTTGAAAAATCTCGCTTAGAGCTTCGCAGCGGTCAATTGGTCGCAGCAAGAAAACTTGCAGTTGAAGCATACCAAGGAACTTATGGAGTCAAGGAAGAAGCCGCATCTGTACTTCGCAGCATTGATATTGAAGATGTGAATCAAAAAATGCTTGAAACTAGGCGCACCTTTGATGCAGCTTTGTCCGCATATAACCGTAAAGATTACGAACAATCAAAGACAATGATTTCAACATTGACTGAGAAAAACCTTGATAAGGAACGCCAGCAGAAATTGAAAGAAATATTGATGACTGCAGAAATGCAACCCAAGGAAAAGAGTGCTATTTCTCTGGTTAAGGGCACATCTGAAATTCGCACAAAACCATCTGCTCCAGACAACAATTCAAACACCCCAGTCAAGCAAAATGAAGATGGGGAAATTGATCTTCTTGAAGCAACCAATCAGCTTCGTGAAGTTAAGTTTGGCCAAATGAGGCAACAAAGTTTGGATCTACAGCGCGAAGCTATGGAAAAATTCCAAGCTGGGCAAACCGATATCAGTATTGAAATGCTTACAGAATACTTGAACGAACTCAACAGCAACGATCTTGAACCAGGCAAAATGGCATTTCTAAGAAGACCAGTCGAATCAAGACTCCAACATTTCAAGCTTATGAAAGCTCAAAAAGAAATGCTTGCCAAGGATGGTGGGCAAAAAGATAAGATCAATGCAATCGGGCAGAAACAACTTGCTGATGATAACAAGCATAAAAAAGTTGCAGACCTGATGAAGCAATTCAATCTGAACTTCAAAGAAGGCAAATACCTCGAAGCTGAAAGCTATGCCATGAGGGCACATGAATTAGATCCAGATAATGCCATGGCTGCTGCAGGCATGAGCATGGCCAAGACTCAAAGAAGCATCAATGTTGCAAAGAAGCTTAAATCTGACAAGGAAACATTCTTCCTGGATGGGCTTAACGCTACTGACAAAGTGGGCCCAGCCTTGGAAATGGATAAGCCACTTGATACTAATCCAGAAATGGCTGATCGCCGTAATAAACGCAAAAACCTTACTTCCATCACCAGCACCACAAGGAAGAGTGAAAAAGAAAAGGAAATTGAAAGCAAACTTAGCATGCCAGTTAATCTCAATTTCAGCAACATCCTACTGAAGGATGCAATTGAAGATCTTCGAAGCTTTTACGGCATCAACATTGTTCCTGATATGCCCGCTTTGGAACAAGAAGGTATTAGCCTCGACAGGCCTGTAAGCCTAAAACTAGAACAAGTATCACTTAAGAGTGCTTTGAATCTTCTGCTGCATAGCGTCCATCTGACCTATGTAATTAAAGATGAAGTTCTTCAGATAACTACAGAATCCCACGCAAGGGGTAAGCTTCAGACAGTAACCTATCAAGTTGCAGACTTGGTGATCCCTGTTGAAAACTATGTCAATCCCTTGCTTACAAACTCTCTTTCGCCGATCCTTGGGATCTCTGCCAATCAACAACCTTCCAATAGCAGTGCTACCACACCATTGATGAACACAAATAGCATGACAGGGGGCACACCAACAGGCACGCCATCTGGAACATCTACCAATGGTAATGTTTCAACAACCAAGAAAAGCAATCAGACTATGGAGGAAATGCTGATTAAGCTATTAACCAGCACAATTTCTCCCCAAGCATGGAACAATATGGGTGGCCCTGGAACGATTGAGTATTTCCCACTGACCATGTCTTTGGTTATCAATCAATCGCCCGATATTCAAGAACAAGTTGCAGATCTTCTTACCGCACTACGAAGATTGCAAGATCAGGAAGTTGCAGTTGAAATACGCTTCATCAGTATCGCTGAAGATTTTTACGAACGCATTGGTGTAGATTTTAATCTTAACATCAAGACGGACAAAAACACGCAACGATTTGAACCCCAGATTCAATCTGGGCAGTATAAACCCGCAGGCTATATTAATGATCCAAACTTTGATCGCATGATTGCTGGCATCACGCCCTCTGGTAATTTTACCAGCGACCTTGATATCCCAATCAAACAATCATCTTACCCACTTGCAATGCCCTCTTTTGGTGGTTACTCAGGTTTGCCTGGGGCTGGCGGCCTTGCAATGGGTTTAGCGTTTCTTAGTGATATCCAAGTCTTCCTTTTCATGGAAGCAGTTCAAGGTGATCGAAGAACCAATGTTATGCAGGCACCTAAGTTAACTATGTTTAACGGTCAAAACGCCAACATTATTGTTGCAGAAAACCAGTTCTTTGTGACAGGTGTGAATGTGTCGACCCTTATCAACGGCAATATCACCTTTGCTCCACAAGTTCAGGCTTTCCCTTTTGGTGTTTACATGAATGTACAGCCCCTTATTTCTGCAGATCGCAGAACGGTAAGACTTAACATTCCTGTTACCTTGACAAACTTGGTACCTGGGCCAGTATCACTGTTTCCTGTTGTGGTACCGATTTTCCCAAGTAGCAGCGCACTCTCTACCAACCCCGGTGATCCAATCACCTTCACCCAATACATCCAACAACCTGTTATTAATACGATTGCAGTACAAACAACAGTGTCTGTTCCGGATGGTGGAACGGTGCTGATGGGCGGTATTAAGCGCTTATCGGAATCTAGAAATGAATATGGCCCGCCAGTTTTAAGCAAGATCCCTTACCTTAATAGGCTTTTCAGGAACAATTCTTACGGAAGAGAAGCTGAAAGCTTGCTGATCATGGTAACTCCTAGAATTATCATTCAAGAAGAAGAAGAGTTCTACCAGACTGGCTACAAGGCTCCACCAAATGTGAATCCTTAATCATAGAATTCAAACTACAAGGCGGGGTGCTTAATAGCACTCCGCCTTTTTCATTTAACACCAACTGATCAACCAAAGTTCAATCAATTTTTTTCACAATAGTTAAGACCTTATTATTGTTCTTGTATAGCACAACAAAAAGACAAACTATCATCAACATAAAAGCCCAAACATAACATCCATACACTTGGGCTTCCTTGGCGAAATCATCTTCGAGAAGACCTGTGCTTGTAAGGGTCATCAACAAAGTTGCAACAACAATTGTAAAAGCAGGAAGAAAATAATTGGTTTTAGCTTTCAGGCATGTTGCAAGAAAATAGCACAGAACAGCAAAAGGTAAAATCAAAGTGACACAATGATGCTTCCATGTTCGTTCACTAAACAAAAGCATTCCAAGTACAATGATTGCAAATTCTGCAGCCAAGGCCCAACCTCCACGGTTTTTCTCGGGCGTTCTACAACAAAGAATCACGCCTAAAGCAAAAAGCCCAAGGGAGACCTTTAGAACTAATCGAATAATCGGAACAGGAAGATCGAGAACATTATGATATTCCAATGGGGTATAAACCCCTACCACATAATCAGAAAAGGAAGGACTGTGAGTAAAAATTCTATACATAAGACCAGGCAAAGACTGGTTATTGTGTTCACTCCAAACTTTACCTTCAACAACAAATGGATAGACCATCTCGGTATACCAAGAATAAAGCTGCTTCTGATTCTCTTCAAACCCCAGAACTAAACTTGGAAATACTCCAGGCCAAAGGAACAACATGAGTCCTAAGGTGATTCCAAAAAGCATGTTCCATGATCGCTTCCAAAAGAAATAGGGGATGAACAGCGCAGGTGTCACTTTGCAAGCTATCGCCAATCCGATACAAATGCCCCCAGCAACATCCCAGCGAAGAGTGTAAAGATGTAAACCAGCTATCACCGCAAACAGAATAAAGATATTCACATTTCCATGCTGTAAATCACCGGTGATCGGTCGCAATGCCAGCATTACTGTCAACGCCTGCGCCCATAAGGGGAATGCCATTCCATTCTTCTCAATAAAATTAAATATCCAATGAAAACAAAAAATGAGCATTGCTACCTTCATGTAATACCAAAGCAATGCCATCACCATTGGTGGCATCTTAGCTAGGGGATAAAGCAGAATTGCCATGATTGGGGGATTTGGATACTGATACTTTTGGGAAAGATCTTCCCCAGTATCTAGGCCAAGGATCTGGGGTTGCCAGCGCTGGATCGCTGATCTTTTTTCTGACACTTTCATGGCATATTTGATGCTTTGGCCTACAAAAAACAGAGTAAGAAATATTAAAAACCAAGCCTTGGCACTTAAACCAAACCATAACTTGGGTTCTAATACTGGCGGAATTTCCTTTGCTTCCATGCCCAAATGACTCTCCTTGTTAACGATAAAACTGGTAAGATAGGTTAAGGTAACGTCAAAGAAGAGGTTTGGGCAATATCAACCCTTGGAAATAATTTCACCAAGCTTCACATGAGCAAGACTCTCGAAACGATTTTTGCTACATTTACCAAACTTGAACCTTCGAAATTTAACCCCCGATTGTAGGATAAACCATGATTTCTAGTCTAATTTTGATTTTTTCCCTCTCGCATCTTACAGTCCATCAAGAATCTAAGGCGCCTTATTCGCCTACCATTTCGAAGGAATCGGATGAGGCGCAAAAAGCCTTGGGTGGATTTAAAGTCCCTAAAGGGTTCAATCTTGGCCTATTTGCTGCAGAACCTCATCTAGCTAATCCTGTTGCATTTACCATCGATCATAAAAATCGATTTTTCGTTGTTGAAACTTTTCGCTTGCATACCGGAGCATTAGACATTCGTAGCTATATGAAATGGCTGGATGATGACCTTGGATTAAAATCTGTCGAAGATCGTACTAAACTCCTTCAGAAGATCGCTGCTGAAAAACCGCACGACTTTCAAAAAGATCACGATCGCATTAAAATCATCATCGACCGCGATGGCGATGGTAAAGCTGATTTTTCAGAAGTTTATGCGGATGGTTTCAATAGCATCCCGGCAGGAATCGCTGCAGGCATTCTGGTTAGTGGCAATAAAACATGGTTCACTTGCATCCCAGACCTTTGGTTACTTCAAGATACACAAAACAAAGGTAAAGCCGACTCGAGAACCTCTTTGCACAACGGATTCGGCGTTCATATTGCTTTCATTGGCCACGATTTGCATGGCTTAACAATGGGTATGGATGGAAAAATTTACTTCAGCATTGGCGATCGAGGCACCAACATCTCTAATCCTAAAAACAAAATAAACCTGCCCAACATGGGTGCTGTTTTTCGTTGTGACCAAGATGGATCAAACCTCGAAGTGTTCTACAAAGGGCTCAGAAATCCGCAGGAACTTGCCTTTGACGCTTATGGCAACTTATTCACGGTCGACAACAATTCAGATGGTGGCGATCAGGCTCGAGCTACTTATTTAGTTGAAGGCGGAGACAGCGGCTGGAGATTTGGTTACCAATTCATTGAAAAACCAAATGCCCGAGGCCCATGGAACTCTGAAGGCCTTTGGAAGCCTCGCTTTCAAGGTCAACCAAACTACATCATTCCTCCCATGATCAACATGAGTTCAGGTCCCTCAGGGCTAGTTTACTACCCTGGCACTGGGTTCTCAAAAGAATACGACAACCACTTTTTCCTTTGCGACTTCAGAGGCGCGCCTGCCAACAGTGGCATCTGGTCCTTTTCCTTTAAAAAGGACGGTGCGGGATTTTCCATGCAAAATCCTAAACAATTCCTCTGGTCGATCCTAGCAACTGATGTTGATTTTGGCCCCGATGGCAGCATGTATGTATCAGACTGGGTCAATGGCTGGAACAAACCAGGCAAAGGCAGAATCTACAAACTTTCAGATGAAAAAGAATCTTCAAGCACTATTACAAAAGAAGTCAAAACATTATTGGGAGAGGGTTTTGAAAACCGTTCTGATAACGAACTGGTAAAGTTACTTGAACATGCAGACCTTCGGGTTCGCAGGGAATCACAATTTGCACTTGCTGCAAAAGGCTCAAGCTCCATAACTAAATTTGCTTCGGTCGCCAAAAGCGAAAGCTCACTATTTTCCAGAATGCATGCCATCTGGGGCCTTGGCCAAATTGGCAGGAAAGACGGGGCTGCCGTGATCTTGGTGCTATTGCCTTTACTTGAAGATAAAGATCCTGAAATTCGAGCTCAATCCGCAAAAGTGCTAGGCGAACTTCGTGCAAAAGAAGCCCGCAAGCCTCTGCTTGCAATGCTCAATGATTCGGAACCACGAGTACAATTTTTTGCATCCCAAGCGTTGGTAAAACTGCCTTCAATTGAAAATCTACCAGGGCTAATTGATCTGCTTGATAAAAACCAGAACAAAGATGTTTACATTCGCCATGGTTGCGTAGTTGCACTTGCAGCGATCAACGACGCCAAGGCCTTAGCAGGATATTCAAAAAACAGTTCTCTGGGAATTCGGATGGGGGCAACTCTTGCATTAAGGCAGCTTGAAAGTGAAGAAATAAGTAACTTTCTAACTGATACAAATCAAGAAATAGCAGACGAAGCAGCCCGAGCAATCTACGACATCCCGATTGCAAAATCCTTAACTAATTTAGCGCAAACAATCACTGTTGGTAATACAAAAACAACACATAACCTGCGAAGAGTTCTGGCTGCAAATCGAAGAATTGGAACAAATCAAAACGCATTAGAAATCGCAAAGCTAGCCGCTAGCCCGCAAACCCCTGTTGAAATACGACTGGAAGCCTTAGAGTATCTTGAGAAATGGGGTGATGAGGCTAAAAGAGATTTCGTTACGGGTTTAGCTAGGCCGACACAGGCTGCAAATAAAACCGATGCGATCAATGCATTAAAATCTAACCTTCCCGCGCTTCTTGGTGCAGAAACAAAGATAAGCAAAGAAACTATCCGAGTGGCAGCATCTCTTAAAATAAATGAGATTATTCCAGAATTGATCGCATCCCTGAAAAACAATTCTCTTGATGGAAAATTTAGAGCGGATTCACTTAAGGCTCTTACTTCCTTGAAGGCCCCGGAAATAAAATCTCTTGCTGAAACGGCTTTGCTCGATTCTTCAGATCTAGTACGGGCTGAAGCCATTCGTGTTTATTCCAAGCTTGAACCAACCTACGCTGAAAATACTGCAGATACGATCCTTAAAAAGGGGTCATTAAAAGAACAACAAGCTCTTATTGGGATTCTTGGAGAATCCAAAAGCCCCTTATCAAAGAGCAAACTGAAAAGTTTGGTGAAAGAAGCAATATCAGGAAAAACCCCTCCTGGCATTATGCTTGAAATTGGTGAGGCGGGTTTAAAAGCAGGGGTTGAAGATTCCAAATCCTTAATTCAAGAAGATATAACTAAGCCAAATCCAATGGCTTTTGCACTTGAAGGGGGAGACAAAGACGCAGGGAAAACTGTTTTCTTCCAAAAAATTGCTGTCGCATGCCTTCGATGCCATAAACTTGAAGGGCAGGGGGGAGATGTTGGCCCAGAACTGAACGGAATAGGAAGCAAACAAAAACGCGACTACCTGCTTGAATCGATTATATTGCCCGAAAAAAACATAGCCAAAGGCTTTGAATCATTAATCATCGTGCTATCGAATGGAAAAACAGTGACCGGTATTTTAAAACAGGACAAACCTAATGAAATTGTCTTAATGGATTTCGAAGGAAAATTGATGACGGTAAAAAAAGCTGACATCGAAGAAAAGAAAATAGGCAAGTCTGCCATGCCTGCAGACCTTTACAAACAATTAAGCAAGCAAGAACTCAGAGATTTAGTGGAGTATCTAGCTAGTCTAAAACAGTAAGATTAAGGAAACGGATGCTAAAGAGAGATCTAATTCTTGGGACAGCAGGCCACATTGACCATGGAAAAACAAGCCTTGTAAAAGCACTTACAGGGGTTGATTGCGATCGATTGCCTGAAGAAAAAGCTCGGGGCATTACCATTGATCTGGGCTTTGCAAATCTTGATTTGCCAGGTTTCCGAATTGGAATTGTGGATGTTCCTGGGCATGAAAAATTCATCAAGAATATGCTTGCTGGAGCCACTGGCTTTGATATCGCTCTTATTATTATTGCAGCAGACGATTCCGTAATGCCTCAAACAAGAGAGCATTTAGAAATACTTAAATTTTTAAAAATCAAACATGCGATTGTAGCTTTGACCAAATGTGATCTTGGTGATTCAGACACACTCGAGGTCGTGGAAATGGAAATCCGCGAACTGCTCGAGGGGTCATTCTTTGAAAACGCTCCGATAATTCAAACGTCAGCTATTACTGCAAAGGGAATAACAGAACTTAAGAACAAAATCGCTGAGATTTGCTCTGGTATTGAAGCAAAAAAAACGCAGCAATTTTTCCGTCTGCCGATCGATCGATCCTTTGCAATTCACGGCTACGGTGCAGTTGTAACTGGAACGGTATATTCAGGCATAGTGAATGAAGGGGATGAGTTAGAACTTTTCCCTCAACAAAAAATGGTCCGAGTTCGTTCTTTGCAATCTCACGCAAAAAATATCAAAGCATCGTCAGAGGGGCAGCGGTGTGCAATCAATTTGGCTGGAATCGACCATCATGAAGTAGTGAGGGGACAAGAACTTGCCACGCCTGGATCTTTGTTCCCAGCGAAAATTATTTCCGTATTACTGCATTGCGCCAAGGATAGAAAAAAGCCATTAAAGCACCGATTGCCTGTCAGGTTGCATCTGGGAACTTCTGAAATCCTTGGAACCTTATCCATATTGGAAGATGATACAATTGCACCGGGAAAACCCGGCCTTGCTCAATTGTTTTTAAAAGAACCAGTGACAGGTTCTTGGGGACAACCCTTTGTAATCCGGAATAGTTCTGCCACAGCAACACTTGGTGGCGGAAACATCATTCAACCCTTTGCAGGAAAAATTCGCAGGAGACATTCGCACTCCATTGAAATGCTGAATAATCTTGCCTCAGGACCAGATATCTCAAAATTAAAAGCGGCGGCATGGTTTGCAGGTTTTAAAGGAATCAATGAAGAATCATTGCCTCTGTTGACCGGTATTGATTCAATCGCCATCAAAGAACAATTAAAAGTTGGATTGGCAGATGGAGTGTTATTTGAAATCAACATATCCACAGGCAAAAAAAAGCTTATAGACAATCAATTGATCACTGATTTAAAAACAAAAACCATCACAATACTTGAATCTCTCCATTTAGAAAACCCGTTATTATCTACACATGAACGCCAACTCATCACCATGGAATTAGCCTACGTGGGCGACGACCAATTGGTTCAGGATTTGATTGACCAGATGATCAAGCAAAAAATATTGACTGGAAACAAAAGGCGGATTGGGCTAACTGCTTTCAAACCAAAATTATCAAACAATCAAAGAAAACTACTCGAGAAAATCCACACCGCTTATCAAGAAGCAAAGTTCGCTCCGCCAACCATGGAAGACTTCATCAATCACCTTGGAGGGCAAAAAATTCAATTGCAAGAACTTTTCAACCTTTGCGTTCTCGAAGGCAAATTAGTCTTCCTACAAGACAATCTATACCTCGAATATGAGGTCGAACATGAAATGCGGCGCATAGTTGCAAACGCACTTGAAAATGGAAAAGGTTTGACTGTTGCGGAAATACGAGATTTGTTGCAAACTTCCAGAAAATATGCTGTGCCTTTCTGTGAACATCTCGATAAGATCGGAACAACAAGAAGGGAAGGCGACCTAAGGTTCCTTCCTTTAAAGCAGATAAATAGCCAGCAAGAAAACTCAGATCATGACCAATAAAAACCTCCGAAACCTACCTGCCGTGCATGTTATCCTAAAAACAACTGCCATCCAGGAGCTTATTCCTTCTCTTGGCCAAGAAAATGTTGTTGCAGAAATCAGGCATTATCTCGATGAACTTCGAAATCTATTAAGCAAGGACAACAATCAAAAATTAGAAACTTCGCCTGAATCCATTGGGATAGAAGTTAGCAATCGACTGGCTACGCATTATAAACCAAAACTAAGAAAAGTAATTAATGCGACCGGTATTGTTTTACACACCAATCTTGGTCGTTCGCCAATGGCAGAAGAAGCTGCTAAAGCTGCATACATGGCTGCGATAGGTTATATCAATCTTGAAGTAGATATTGAAACGGGAAAGCGATCATCCAGACAGGATTCTGTAAGAGAATGGATTTGCAAGCTACTTAAATGTGAATCAGCCACGGTTGTTAATAATTGCGCAGCTGCCACTATCATTGTTTTAAAAGCTGTTGCTGAAAACAAGGAAGTAATTATTTCCCGTGGCCAATTAATTGAAATCGGCGGCAGTTTCCGGCTTCCTGAAATTATGAATGTCAGCAACGCTATCATGAAGGAGGTTGGTTCCACCAATATAACTCGGATCAAAGATTACGAAGCTGCAATCGGGGCAAACACCGGCGCTTTGTTAAGGGTGCACACCAGCAATTACAAAATCAATGGCTTCACTGAATCTGTAACAATTGAAGAGCTAATTGCGCTGGGAAAAAAGCACAATATACCTGTAATTGATGATGCTGGCAGCGGAGCGGTAGTGCCGCTTAATTGCAAAGGTTTTGGTGAAGAACCAAACCCTGTTACCAGTATGGCACTTGGTGCAGATTTGACTCTATTCAGCGGGGATAAACTGCTGGGCGGGCCCCAAGCTGGGATTATCGCAGGCAAAAAAGAATGGATTAATAAAATCGAAAGCGACCCTCTGATGCGTGCTTTTAGGCTCGACAAAATGAACCTCGCAGCACTCGAACAAACTTTATTGCTTCACCTTAATTCAAGCACCGTAAGCCAAAAAATTCCAACCTTAAAGATGCTCTCCATTTCAATGGACGAACTACACCAAAAGGCTCTTCAATTAGAATCTAAATTAAAACAAATCGGTTGTTGCGATAAGATTCAGGCAAAAATAAGCGAAGGGTTTGCAGGAGGCGGAACCTTACCAGACCAGCAAATGCCTACTTGGGTTGTTGACTTTTCATCTCCACATCTTGACACACAAACTTTATCACACAAGCTGAGAACCTCTCAACCTTCGCTATTTACTCGAATAAAAGATGACAAAATTGTTTTAGATTTACGAACCCTGAACAACGATGAAATTGACATTGCAGTTCAAGTTATTCTTAATGCTCTAAAAACAATTTAATTACAATCAGCAATCAAGGGCTCTGATAATTCACTTAAATAAAACAACTTCCCCGGCAAAGTGGGCATAAACGAACTTGGTATCCAGGGTGTTGGTTCGTGTAGGAGGCTCATTCGTAATGAAAGGCCCTGCCATTGCATTCCCCTGCCAAAAGTTCCATCACAACCCCCAATGATGCTATCTGACTGCAAAAACAACCCTGGTCCAATCGTATTGGCAAATGCTGGAACTAAGGTCGTTCTACTTTTAAAACTGGTCAAGGCATTTTGTTCAATGGTTAAAGGGTGAAGTTTTGCCCCTAAACGGTGCGTTTGCAACTTCCACTTTTCAACCGAATCAAATTCAGAAGCGAAATGTGGTTCCCAAAACGCAATATGACAAACCCTGCCTATTCCAAAAACCGTGACAAGTTTTGCCCCCTTGGTTTTTAAAGCCTTTATTTTTTCGGCATAGGATGGGAGGTTATTTTTAAAAGCAAAATTTCGCTGATTTCTTGGAACAGTAAGGTGCCCTAAAGGGCCATAAAAAGCTTTTTCCATTGCAAACTGAAATGCCCCAGAATTATCAGAAGGCAGAGTATTTCCTTCTGCATCGGACCATTCGTCCATGTTAAATCCATGAACATGCGAGCAATTCACATTCCATTGGCTTAAAAAATAAACAGCCCAGCGGTACATTCCCATGGGGCCTACTGGCAGAATCATGGCAAGATCAAGGCCATTTTTTCGTGCATTTGATATTTCTAAAGCAATTTCATGCCCCATAAAAACATCGAAATCCGAAAGATTTTGACATGAAATTGGATGAAATTCAGGACTCCACCAGCTCTTTTTGGCCAGTAATTCGACACCAGAAACCTCTGCAAGGCCATCTATTTTGGCTAAATCCCAGCCCTTTGGAAAAAAACCTTCCATCAATGAATTTGAAAGCGTGGTTAACAGGTTCATTTTCGGGCCCTTTAAGTTATTCCAAATTTTTACCAGAAATATTCAAAAACCATAGAATTTCTTGTATGATATTTTGCTGTAGAAGAGAATACTGTATAAATACTTCCACGAATATGATTTTAGTGGATTAGGTTCTTACTTTTTGGAGGATTCTCGATGTCGAGCATGAGATGGTTAGTTGGAATTGCTTTTGTTGCTTTGGTTATCCCTTCGTTAGGGGCCCAAGAAAAATCAACAATCAAATGGAAATTTGAAAAGGAAAAAACCTTTTATCAAAAGGTGGTTACCAAAACCGTCCAAAAAATGAAGGTGACCGGTACAGATATCAATCAGGAACAAAACCAAACATTTTTTTTCAGTTGGACCCCCGTCAAGCAAGACGGTGACAATTGGGAACTTAAGCAAAAGATTGAAGGCGTAATCCTGAACATTGATATTGGTGGAACCAAAGTTCAATATGATTCAACTAAAGAATCAACATCAGCAACACCGTTGTCTGATTTCTTCAAAGCCTTGGTAGGAACTGAATTTTTAGTTACCATTAACACAAAAGATATGAAAGTCACCAAGATTGCTGGCCGAGAAGAATTTGTCAAAAAATTGGTTAATTCTAACCCACAAATGCAACCTTTGCTTGACAAGATCCTTAGCGAAAAAACCATGGTAGAAATGGCTGAGCCTACTTTTGGCGCAATACCTAATATTGAAGTCATAAAAGGCGATAAGGAAAAAGGCACTTGGAAGCGTACAACCTCTCTTGATATGGGGCCAATCGGAAAATACGACAATTCCTATACCTACACCTATGAAGGCCAAGACGAAAAGAAGATGGACAAGATATCTGTTAAGGCAGATTTGGTTTATACCAAACCTGTTACTAGTAACTCAGGTGGATTGCCTTTCAAAATTGATTCTGCAAATATCAAAACAACATCATCAAACGGACTTATTTTATTTGATGCTGCTAAGGGCAGAATTGATCGTTCAAGTATGAGCCTTAAGATTACTGGTGATCTTACCGTGGATATCGGTGGGCAGAAAACCAAGATTGAGCTAGAGCAAACTCAGGAAACTGGTGTTGAAACTATGGATGTAAATCCTATTTCTGTCAAAGTAACTCCTACCGTAACTCCAGCTCCAACAACGCCAAAGCCTTAATAATAATTCAAAAAAACAAAGCCCCGGATTAGTCCGGGGCTTTGTTTTTTTCCTCTCTCAACTTTTCAATTACTCCCTGCATATCGGGTGGAATTGAACTTTTCCAACTCAGAATTTTACCACTCGTAGGGTGCTCAAAACTTAAATAACAGGCATGCAATGCTATCCGATCGATTCCACTAGGATCAGGCTTAGGTCGGCCGTTTAATGGCCTATCATAAATCTTTTCACCACATAGGGGTGCATTTGCTTCCCCCAAATGAATTCGCACTTGATGTGTTCTTCCTGTTTCCAATTCACACTCAACAACAGAAATGTCCCCAAGTGATTCTATTTTCTTTACATGGGTTACAGCCAATTCTCCATCTGGATCTTTTACAGAGCTGCCCCGACGACCATCGCCCCTATCGCGAACGAGAATCGAACGGATTTCTTGATTTTCGATCTGCCCACGAACCAAAGCGATATAGCGTCTGGTGAATTTTTTCTCTCGCATCTGCTTCCCAAGGGAACTTTCAGCTTTTTTATTTAAAGAAAAAACCAAAACGCCACTAGTTTCTTTATCTAAGCGATGAACTGCGCGGACATAGGGAACCTTTTTTTTGGTATGAACTGAAAGAATATCGGGCAGGATATCTTGCAGGGTGGAAGGCATAAACTTACGATCTCTTTCCGAAAATTCCTTTTTATCTTGGGCATGATGTACCGTAGTAAGGCCACTGGGTTTTTCAACAATGGCGATATCATCATCAAAGTAAATAATTTCCGGCATAGGAATAACTACGCGAGCTTCTGCTTTTTTTTGATTGGTTTTCAAAGGTTTATGTGAGGGCTTCAAGAACACCCGGGCTCCGCCCTTAAGTTGCAATTTAGGGTCTCTCACCTGCTTTTTATCGATAAAAATGCAACCCGCAGCTATCAACTGGTTGCAAGATCCACCGTCAAGCTTAAGCGAAACTTTCAGCCAAGCTAAAAGTTGGATGCCTGCATCTTGTTTTCGTACATAGTAATTTCCCGGCTTCATAATACCTTCTGCTGTTTGATTATTGCGTTATGGTTTAAAGTCCGAAGAAGGCAGTTTTTCAAAATATCTGACTTCAACGAGTTCTGCATCGAGAATTTTTTTCCCATTTCTGAATGACTGAATTTTAACAGGTCTTTTAAAGCCGCCGAGATCTCTGAAGTCTGAAAAATAATCTTCTTGTACTACTTTCTTATTTTCAAATTCTCGATTTTGCTCAGTTTTCACCAAAAGGCCTGTTTGCCGATCAAAAAACAATAGAATATCAGGTTTGGACACTTCTTTCACTTTGATTCCATGAAGGGCCAACTCACCTGCTTTAATAAACCCAAGATCCGTAATTTCAAATTCTTTACCAGTCAGCAAGGGGACAAGCCTTATGATTTTTGCAAGGCGCATCGTTTCTTTAATTTGGATAGCTACGGGTTCTTCAGCTTTTTGAGGCTGCCCATTTAAATTAACCATAACCTTATCTTTGTCTAACACCTGAATCACATTGAATGATTTACCTTTAACCGTAATTTCCTGAACTGTTTTCATCTGATCAGGTAATTGAACCGTTGTTTCCCCTTTAAATGTAGCGTCCACACCTGCAAACTGAATTGCGCCTTTCATTTTCACACGATCGGCCCTATGTGTTGAAAGCTTAGTATACCCGCCATGGGCTTCAATGGCTTTATTAAGAACTGCGAGAATCGGTTCGGGCAAGGTGGAGTTTTGGGCATCGAGGTTGTTTCCATTTGAAACACACAACATCATGGTCAAAACGAAAAAGCAAAGAGCTTTAATTTTTGCAATCATACAAGGCCTCGAGTCAAATAAAGAAAAGCCATAAGATAAGTAATATTATCAGTTCTAGCAGTAAAAATGCGAGGCCAAGAAGATGGATACGATTGAAATTTCCACCAAGAGCCGTTGTGAATTTGTAAATATAACCCGCTTAGTGGAAACGAGCCTTAGTGAAAGCAAAATCAAGTCAGGAATCGGGGTAATTTTCTGCCCTCATACCACAGCAGGGCTAACAATCAACGAATGCTGGGATCCCGATGTCATTCATGACACGCTCCATTGGCTTGAGAAATCCATCCCAAAAAACATGACTAAATTCTTACACGGGGAAGGCAACAGCGATAGTCATATCAAAACGGGCCTTTTTGGGAATTCTTCTCATGTAATCGTAGAAGACGGGAAAATCATCCTTGGCCAATGGCAGGGCATCTTTTTATGCGAATTTGATGGCCCACGGACTAGAAAAGTTCATGTTCAATGGGTCGGTAAATAAATCTAAATTAAATCAATGTTTGACTGCGGTAAGCAAATAAGAGGGATTTATCGCCTCAAACCGTAAAGACTCATATTGATTTAAGCCCCGAGATATCTGAACCATTAGCACTTCGAACTCTGGGTCAATTTTTCGCATTGTATTGACACAAACATACAGGTTTTCTACAGAACCAACATTAACGACCATTCGCCCTTGGGGAACTAAAGTCTCAAAAGCTGCATCCAGCAACCCGGTTACTTCCTTGCCTATTCCGCCAACAAAGATGGCATCTGGCCTTGGTAACCCCTGAAAAACCTCCGGAGCAATGCCGTGGATTGCCTTGATATTTCGAATGCCCATTTTTTCTGAATTGGCAAGAATCAAGTGGTAATCAGCAGCATCCTGCTCAATCGCATAGACCATACCGGAATAGCAAAGTTGTGCGGCTTCAATGGAAACAGACCCTGAGCCTGCACCAATGTCATAGACAACGCTAGTTGGTTTAATGGAAAGCCTTGAAAGCGCAATGGCCCGGATTTCAGATTGAGTAAGTAGCCCTGTTTTAGGCCTGCTCTGGGCAAAAATATCATCAGGATTCCCAAATAGCCTAGGAGTACAAGATGTTGCAGGAATATCAGGGCGACCCGGTTTACGTTTAAGAATAAGCACATTGAGTGGATCAAAATCCATATCTACAATTTCTGAAAGTTCTGCCTGAGTGACCCGCTCATCCTTACCACCTAGATTCTCACAAACAAAAACTTTGAAGTAATCTATTCCCCTTGCAAGCAATCTCTTTGCAATCTCACCAGGGTTTTCAACCGTGTTGGTAAATATCCCTACAGTTTCAGAAACTCTGATTTTCTCAATTACTTTATCTAACGATTGATTTTGTAAACTCGTAAGATACGCATCATCCCAACTTTCCTTAACTCGGGCAAAAGCCATTTGCATACTGCTTACATGCGGGTGCACTTCAAAGCGGTCTTTGCCTATTTTTTCAGATAAATATCGCACTACGCCATAAAACAGGGGGTCGCCACTTACCAGAAGCGCAACTTTTTTGCCAACATCAAGCTTTTGTAAAGACTCAGATAATTCTTGAAGGTCTGGGCCATTTTTTCGCTTTTCACCTTTAAGGCTTTCTACCAAGCGAAGTACATTTTCCGAACCAAAAATAATATCGCACCCAGCCAGAATATCCCTTTCAAGGGTAGTCAGGCCAAACAATCCATCGCTACCAATTCCAATAACATGTATCTTCTGTCCCATGTGAAATTCCTGAGTAAGAGACTGATTAACCAAATGGAACTACAACGCTGATAATATCCGATCGTTGGGAAAAACTTTATTCAAAAATGCAGTCATATGAACAGCAATTTCTTCTGGGTGACTGTAAGGCAATAAATGCCCACCACCCTCAATCACCACTTTTTCGCCATTCGGGAACGCCTCGTAGAGGGTTTTTCGAATATTTGGGCCAATCAAAGGATCTAATTCACCATCAATTAACAGCACAGGTTTTTGAATATCTAAAGCTTTTTGCCTTAAATCAATTTGATTAATTGCCGCTGCAAGCCTTCCTGTGGTGCTAAAATATGCACTACCTACACTTTTAACTAATCTTTCCCACCGATAAGATGGTTTTCCATGAAATGCATGATAATGCTGACTTTTCATGACAAACTCAAGGTATGGAAAAGTTGCGCCATTAAACGGAAAGAGGCTAGCAATAAAAGCAGAGAATCTTTCAACCAAATTAAGTGGACGATGCACAAAGCCACCTTGCAATATTAATCCTGACACAGATTCGGGCGTTTGTGATGCAAGATTTATTGATAATGTAGAGCCAAATGAAGATCCAAAAAGAACTACTGGGGAGTTTACTTTTGTTTTGATAAAGTCTTTGATGAAATCAGTGTAGGCGTCTAATAAAGGTTGATCTTTAGTACTACTTCCCAAAACTACTTTGGGAATATCCAATCCGATGCAACGAAATTTATGTGAAAGAATACTTGCAATAGAAACAAAAGCATCTTTAGAATCGGCCAAACCATGTATAAAAACAATGGTTGGGCCCTGACCCCAAGAAAAGTAATTAATTTTACCCTTGGTACTCTTGAATTGATCAAGGGTTGCCAAATTTAGATAGCGATTAACATCTTCCAAAATATTAGCTTCTCAAAATAGAAAGCGTACACAAGTTCTTACTTGCCTGCAGTCTGTAAACCTGGAGAAATTGCAATTTTTTTAAGTACCACGGCGTCTGCCGTTTTCCAAATAATAACTTCTCCATTCCAAGCACCACCAGCAATTAAAGATCCATCTTTATTAAACGCCAAAGAAAGAACCTGATCTGTTAAACCTGCAAATGTTTTCACCGCAGCACCAGATTCAGCATTCCATGTTTTAATGGTATTATCTGAACCACCTGTAGCGATAAGATTAGCTTTGTCATTACCTACAACTTTAAGAATTTGGCCCGCATGAGCGCCAATAACGCGAACTTGTTTACCTGCTCTGTCTCCTTCAAGCCCAAAAAGCCGGAGTTGTTTATCATCTCCTGCGGAATAGCAATTCTTACCATCTGCCTTGAAAAATACACCATAAACAGAATTTTGATGGTCTGGGAAAGTCGCTAATGATTCTTTGGATGCAAGGTTCCAAACTTTCGCAGTTTTATCTCTGCTGGAACTGGCGAGAAACTTACCATCTGGGGAAAAAGCTGCTGAAAAAACCCAATCAGCATGATTTTCTATGGACTGTTCTAGCTTTGCATTTTCAATACCTGAACCAATATCCCAAACATGCAGAAGACGATCGCAGCCACCCGCTGCAAGTTTTTTACCATCGCTACTAAGGGCTAAGCAAAGTACCTCGTCATCAGCATCCAAAAGCTGTTTGAGCATGATTTTTTTATCGTTGACCCCGTCCAAGAATGAAACGCCATCGTTTATTTTTCCTGATGCGGAGATATCATAAGCCCGAACATCGCCTTCTTCACCTGGTCGGCCTCCAGCTACGACAAGTTTGCCATCTGGAAGGAAAAGGAAAGCCATGGATCGACGGGCCCGGGTATTAATCCTTTTCTCTAATTTAGCGGTCTCAAGAT
Organism: uncultured Planctomycetaceae bacterium; assembly: GCA_937888715.1. Classification (GTDB taxonomy): domain Bacteria; phylum Planctomycetota; class Planctomycetia; order Gemmatales; family Gemmataceae; genus UBA969. The sequence continues at coordinate 58,170 of CALARU010000287.1, forward strand.
CCCAAACTGTAATTTCATGATGACCACCAACAACAATTTTTTTACCATCTGGAGAAAAGGCAATAGCTGTAGCAGCAACAGGGAAAGAGTACTTGGCAGAAGGAACTGGGGCCTTCCATCGAAGGCGTAATTCTTTCAATAAATCCGCTTTTGCATCAACTTCCTTGTCGATTTTTGCGCCTTGCGCTACCCATTGTTCCAGAATCTTAATTTTTTCAGGGGAAAGGGCATCACCGCTTTCCTTTGGTGGCATTCTTGATTTGTCGGTGGCTTTTAAAACATCGATAAAATAACTTTCATCCGGTTTTCCAACCACAATAGGGTCATCTTTGGTTCCACCATGCCTTAATGCCTCGTATTTGGTCATATCAAGCTTGCCTTTAGGGTTTTTTGAACCATGGCAAGCAAAGCAGTTTTCTTTCAAAATGGGGGCAACATCCTTGATAAAGCTGATGTTTTGACCATTTGCAACGCTAGAAATCAAGAAGGCACAAGCAACAAGTATAGATTTTGCAATTTTCATGTTGGGTTCCCCACGATCATAAAACGAATAAAAATCATGTTAAAGCCTTAATTAGCTTTACTAGCAGGTTTGAGGTTGAAGAATCACCCCCAAAACTAAGGCAGGCAGATTATTGTAACAATTTTTAATGGAACAATACAACATATATGGCAAAGTTCTTTTAAACAATGTTATTGTGCCAATGTTATTGTACCAATGTTTTGAAACTCTGGTGGTTTTCTGAAGGATTCAGATTGTGCCTTAAAGTTTTAGGAGTTGCACCAGATGCAAAGTTTTCTCGCTGCTATTATAATTCTAAGTTCTACTTCGCTGGTAACTGCTCTCAGCATCTTGCTGCTGCTATTTATACCAATTTTTTTCCTTGTAAAAAAAGGGGCCGGCTCTCCGAAAATCACCATCCATGGAATAGAAAATATTCCAACGAACGGTGGTACAATATTCGTGGCGTCCCAAATCCGATTTGATGAGCAATTCGCCCTTCTAAATTTACCCGTAAAAAAAATACTGGCCCTCGATATGTCCGCTCTGGAAGGTCATCCGCCTCAGAACACAACTTTACACAAACAGATCATTTATATTCAGCCGATGCTTGGGCTTAGAGGCATTGTAAAAGTTTTAAAGGAAGCCAGGGGTATCCTTAAAAACAATGAAAATATAGGCGTTGTAACGGAGTGGTTTAAAACCTCAAGCGGGTTTGAAATCGATTCCTACCGAATTATCCGAGCATTACTTAAACAAACAAAAGCTTTGGTTGTCCCCGTTCATCTTGAGCAACCAAAGGGAAGTAATTTTACCATCAGGAAAAAAGGTGTTTTCAATCGAAATATCATAACCAACGAAACTCACTGGCATATTTTCGCAGGCAAAGCTTTCTCCGCATTAGAAGAAGCTAAAAACCTAAAGTCTTTGATTCAGGATCTTTCCGTACAAGCTGCAAAAGTAACACATAACAATCTGCCTCTTGTTCATATTGGTTTTGCACAACAAGCATTAAAAAACCCAGAAAAGCTATGCTTCCCGGACAACACCAATCCTAAATTAAACCTTAACTATGGCAAGGCATTAGTTGGAGTTAGTTGCCTAGGAAATCAACTCAGGCGCGAACTTAAAGGTGAAACAACCATAGGTATTTGGCTTCCAAACAGCACCGGAAGCGCCCTTACAAACATTGCTCTCGCAACCATCGGAAAAATTTCCGTCAATCTAAATTACACAGCATCACTAGGGATTTTAGAGCATTGCATAAAAAAATCGGGAGTAAAGACAGTTATCACTGCCAAACGGTTCACCAGTAAAGTAAGTTGGCCCGATATCCAAGGTATCCGATTGCTTTACCTCGAAGATATAATGCAAAGCATAAGTCCAACTCAAAAAGCTTTTACTTTTATAGCCAGCAAAATTCTACCCCCTGCATTGTTTATTAAATTCATTTTGAAAGCCCATCAACCAAACCCCGATGACACTTTAACACTTATTTTTTCTAGCGGGAGTACAGGAAATCCCAAAGGCGTAATGCTGACCTACAACAATATAACTTCCAATGCTTGGTCAACCATTAAAGGTGCAGATGTCGATTTCACCGATTGCCTTTTGGGGGCACTGCCTTTTTTCCATAGTTTCGGGTACACCGTTTCCATGTGGACACCAATTCAAGTAGGCGCCTCAATTGTTTATCAACCCGATCCAAGGCAAGCTCGTGATATTGGCGCTGCATGCAAAAGCTATCAATGCACCGCATACCTATCTACAGCTACATTCCTGCGCTTTTGCCTAAAAAAATCTGAGCCTGGTGATTTCAAATCACTACGAATATTGATTTGTGGAGCAGAAAAACTACCTGTTCAACTTGCCAAGGATTTCGAATCCAAATTTGGCATTCTACCCTTAGAAGGGTACGGCTGTACCGAATTATCTCCTGTTGTTTGCATTAATAAAGGCGATATTACCATCCCTGGTGGGACTATTTTAGGTCAGATGGCAGGCTCGATAGGCCAAATCATTCCTGGGGTTTCAATTAAAATTGTTGACCCTGACACGCTTGAAAGTCTATCCCCAAATCATGAAGGAATGGTATTGGCAACAGGTGCAAATGTCATGAAAGGTTATCTTAACGATCCAGATAAAACAGTTTCTGTAATTAAAGATGGATGGTACATAACCGGGGATATGGGCAAGATCAATTTGGAATCCTATGTCACGCTTACAGGAAGATTAAGCCGATTTGCAAAAATTGGCGGTGAAATGGTCCCTCTCGAAAGACTTGAAGATGAATTGCATGATTTACTCCAATCATCGGAAAGGGTATGCGCTGTCACCTGCGTACCAGATATCACTCGTGGCGAGAGAATTATTGTGCTCTTTCTTCCTGAAATTCTTGAAGGTTTTGGGATTGATGTCAAAACATGGATTAAGAAATTATCTGCACAAGGATTACCCAATCTCTGGATCCCTTCGGAAAAAGATTTTTATCCCGTTACCGAGATTGGTGTTTTAGGGAGTGGGAAACTTGATCTGGCAAGTTTAAAAGCAAAGGCTATGGAAATTTCGGTTAGCAAAGCGTAATCCAACACCAACAGATCAAAAACAATGTCTAAAAACTGCAAGATAGTACTGGTAAGGCCTCAATTTGCAGGGAACATAGGATCGACCGCAAGAGTGATGAAAAACATGGGTTTTTCGCAACTTGTTTTAGTGTCGCCCAAAGCAAATCATCTAGATGATGAGGCTAAAAAATTCTCCTGCCAGGGCGAAGAGATCCTACACAATTCAACCCACGTTAATTCAATCGAGCAAGCTCTGCTTGACTGCACTTTTGTAGCAGCTACATCCAGCCAAACCAAAGGGTTGGTGCGAGGCGCAATAACAAAACCAATTAGGAGTGCGGCCAAAGTTTTATCAAACGAAATCAATCGTTCAAAAATCGCATTAATTTTTGGTCCAGAATCTTCCGGACTTACTACCGATGAAATAAGTTTGTGCAATTTACTTATTGGTATCCCTACCTCCGATGATTACCCCGCACTTAATTTAGCTATGTCCGTCGCTATCACACTTTATGAAATCAGAATGGCACTGGAAGAAAAAACCGAAGATGCAATCAAGCCAATCGAATTAGCTTCTTGGGAAATGCAGCAGCAAGCTTTTGACGCTCTTAAATCATCGCTAGAAGAAATTCACTTCTTGTTTGGCCCAAAGGCCGAGACGCTTTTTACTGGAATCAAGAACATGATATCTCGAGCCAGCCCTACCACACAAGAAATGAAATGGCTCATCGGCCTGAACAGGCAATTATCATGGTATAAGGCAAAAATCAGAGACCAAAACTAAATATCTAAATCATCGACCACTGCGCGGGCGGCATGTTCCATAATAAACTTAAACCGGGGTGCAGCATCTTTCCCCAAAAGATCAACAAAAGTTTTATCAGTTTCAAGATTTGAATCGATTTCAACTTTTAGCAAGATCCTGCTCTTTATATCCAGTGTAGTCATCGCAAGAACACTAGGATCCATTTCACCTAAACCTTTAAAACGCGAGATTTCTGGCTTCGCATTAGCCCTTAATCCCGAAAGAATTTCTTCTTTGTGGATATCATCACGAGCCCAAAAAGTTTCTTTGCCTACATCGACCCTATACAATGGCGGTTGCGCCAAAAACACATGCCCCTTACGGATTAATTCTGGCATATGGCGAAAAAAGAAACCCAAAAGTAATGTCGATATATGATGACCATCTGCATCGGCATCCATCAACAAAATAATCTTTCCGTACCGTAATCCAGAGAGATCAAATTTCTCTCCTGCGCCTGTTCCAATCGCAGTAACCAAGTCATTCAACTCGGTGTTGGCCATAACTCTTGAAAGCGGCAATCCTTCAGAATTCAGGATCTTACCACGCAGAGGCAAGATTGCTTGAACCTTACTGTTACGGCCTTGCTTGGCAGACCCACCTGCTGAATCACCTTCTACGATGAATAGCTCGGAGTCATCCAGATTAGTTGACTTACAATCAGAAAGTTTCCCTGGGAGGTTCAACCTTCTGGATGTTGCTGATTTTCGTTTTACTTCGGAAGCTGCTTCGCGTGAGGCTAACCTAGCACGGGCTGACAGAACAATTCTTCCAACGATTTGGTCAGCAGCAGTTTTGTTAAAATTAAGCCATGCTTCCAATGCCGGTCGCACAAAGCTATCCACCAAGGCGGTCAACTCTGGGTTATTTAGTTTTTCTTTAGTTTGGCCTTGAAACATAGGCTCCCGAACAAAAACCGATAGAATTCCAACCAATCCTTCACGAATATCTTCAGCGGTAATTGCAATTCCTTTAACTTTGATATCGTGAGTTTCCATAAAGTTGCGAATGGCCTTGCCCACACCATTTTTCAAACCATTTTCATGGGTACCACCCGAAGCTGTACGGATACCATTAACATAAGATCGAAAAGATTCATCAGTTGATTCAGTCCATTGGAGGGCAACCTCCATCTTTTCGCCTTCCTTACGACTAACAGTAAAAATACTTTCTGTTACCGGAGGTTTTTGGCCATCGACAACCAACTTTGTAAGAAATTCGGGAATGCCACCAGGGTGCGTGAGATCAAATGTTTCACCAGAAATCTGATTAATAAAAATGATCTTCATCCCACTGTGGATGTAAGACATATCATCGAGGTGCGACTTGATCCAATCGGGTTCGAATTGTGTATTCCGGAAAATTTCCGGGTCTGGTTCAAAATAGATTGTAGTTCCAGTACCTCGGATTGCGCCTAGCTTTTCAAGTTCCCCAAAAGCTTTTCCCTTTTTAAATGTCTGGCGAAACTCTTTACCATCTCTTTTAATATTAACCACAAGTTTTTTCGAAAGGGCATTCACCACTGAGGCGCCTACGCCATGCAAACCGCCCGAATGGATATAATTATCGCCTTCACCAAATTTAGCACCCGAATGCAATGTGGTTAGGATTAGCTCAAGTGCAGGCTTTTTATGTTTGGGATGTATATCGACAGGGATCCCACGGCCATTATCAACAACAGTTACTGCATCGCCTGTTTTATGAAGAGTCACGGTAATAGAATCAGCAAACCCATTCAAATATTCATCAACAGAGTTATCAACAATTTCCCAAACCAAATGGTGCAACCCTTTAGGGTCAACACCGCCAATATACATTGAAGGCCGTTTCCTTACCGGTTCGAGACCTTCCAGAACCGTAATGTCCTTGGCGGAATAATTACTATTAGCACTACTCATAATATCTTTTCCGTTTCACACATTAATTAATCAAACAAACCTTTAGGCTTACTGGGCTTTTGCGCTTCTGCATCAGCAATTTCATCCCAATTGACCAACTCAATCGGCGGAACAATAATCTTTGCAAACTCAGATCTTTTGACGGCTTCAAAGCCTTTACCACCCCTAGTTACAACTTCATATTTACTGGGCCGAAAATCTAAGGTCTTGCCATTTGTTGTTTCAACTTGCAAAAAATTATCTTTGCCTGATATAACAACTCCACCAAGGCAATGGTCCTCATCTCCCAATTTAATACCCATCACACCTTTGCCAACACCCGATAAAATATTCACTTCATCAATCGAAAAATGAATGATATGGCCAAACTTCGATGCAAGCATCAAGCTTTTTTCTTTATTAACAATAAAAACATTTACAACTCTGTCATTTTCATTGAGCCGAACATACATTCTGCCAGTTTTGGTTGAAGCTATTCGATGAGGCATCAAGGGTGTTCTAAGAACCTGGCCCTGAGAAGTTACGACAAGAACAAACGGGGGAACCGGTTCATCACCCTTACTTGGTTTCGAGGGTTGGGTGAACCGATCGTCCGTAGTAAGCATCATGATTATTTTAGCACGATCATTCAAGCGGAAATATTTATTGATAGGCTCGCCATAGCCAGAACTTGCAGGAATTTCATTAGCTCTCATTGTAAAAGCCGCACCATCATCACTAAAGAAAATGATTTGGTCGAGGGTGCTTGCGGGAACCACCGCCAAAACTTCATCGCCTTCCCTAACGCGGGTACCTTCAACCGAAGCAAGTCGGCCAATTCTTTTCACCCAACCATCGCGAGTAATCACAACATTGGTATTTTCGCGTTGAATATAAGCTTCGGGATCAAACTCGGTAGCTTCATCAGCATCCCCGAATTTTGTCCTTCTTTTATCAGCAAACTTTTCGCCAAGTTCTGCTAGTTCAGATTTCACTACACCCCAAAGCTTGCGTTTAGATGCAAGAATTTCTTCAATACGATCAGCTTCTTTGGATTTCTCCCGCAACTCGTCGGTGATCTTTTTAATTTCTATTTGTGCAATCTTGTACAACTGGGCTTCTAATATCGCATCGGTTTGAATGTCATCAAGATCGAACGCCTTCATCAATTTTTCAGCGGCATCAGCTTTGCCTTGGCTCTCACGAATCATCTTAATTGCACGATCCAAGGCATCAAAAATAATCTTGAACCCTTTAAGGATGTGTATGCGCTTACGCAATTGTTCAAGATCAAATTCAAACCTACGCTTAATTGTTTCATAACGAAAATCAAGGAACTGCCTTAATATCTGACATATTCCTAGTCGTTCTGGCCGGGTTCTTTCTCGACCTTCTGCATCTTTGATTGGAATCAAACAAGTAAAGTTGCAGGCAAAATTATCCTGCAGTTGTGTGTGTCGATACAAATAGGCCATGATCAGATCGGGGGATGATTCCGCCTTGATCTCCAGAACAATCTTCACGCCTTCTTTTTCGCTGGATTCGTCAACTACATTCAATAGCTGAGGCACCTTTCGATCAATAATTATCAAGCCGATATCAGAAACGAGCTTACCCTTATCCACACCAAAAGGAATGGAATAAACAATGATATTCTTAACTTTATTAACTTCTTCAAGTTTCCATTGCCCTTGAATTTTAAGGCTACCCGACCCTTCCTCGTAAATCTTTGTGAGGGCAGGGCGGTCGATCAATATTTTACCACCCAATGGAAAGTCTGGTCCTTTTAGCCGATCTACCAGCTGTGAAGTGGTTGCTTCGGGATTCTCGATGAGATGTATACTTGCTTTAATTACATCTCCCAAGTTATGAGGTGGAATGTTTGTTGCCAAACCCACCGCTATCCCAGAACTACCATTAACCAGCAAATTAGGAAACTGGGCGGGCAATACGATCGGTTCATCTCGGGTGTTGTCATAATTAGGCCGAAGATCAACGGTACGCTGCTTTAATTCCATCATTAGATGCTCAGAAGCTAGCGCAAGCTTTGCTTCCGTATAGCGCTCTGCTGCAGGGGCATCACCATCGACCGAGCCAAAGTTACCCTGACCCACAATCAAGGGTACCCTCATAACAAAATCTTGCGCTAACCTTACCAAAGCTTCATAAGCTGCGGAGGTTCCATGAGGATGATAATTCCCGGTAACATCACCCACAATCTTGGCGCATTTCCTTGGCCTGCCATCAAAGGTTAATCGCAAATCATTAAACATTGTGTAAAGAATGCGCCTTTGAACAGGCTTGAGCCCATCCCTAACATCGGGAATAGCCCGTGAAGTGATCACCGATAACGCATAAATTAAGTAACGGTCGCGGGTTTCATCCTTGAGAGCGACAGTTTGAATATTTTCTGCCATGTTAATACCCATCATACAGGGACTTGAAACGCTGAAGCATTCTAACAACTGATTGGTGAGTTAGCATCTTACAGCTAAAAAAAATCAACTCCGGACAATCTTAATGCCCGGAATCAATATGTTATTTACGATTTTCTGCTAGTCTGCCAAGGGATGTTATTGGGCAGGGTAAGATTTAAGCATTTCAACCATCTGTGTGCTGAAGTCATCAGGAATGGTTTCGAAACTGGAAATCTTGACAAATTCAAGCATTCGCTTGGACTTGGGATTCTCACTTGCAGACAGCATTCCTTTTTTGAAATTATCTCTGATATTTTTATCAAGTTTCTTAGGATTATACCCTATTACTGCGGGAATAAACTCTTCAGAAATCATAACAACCCTCAATTTCCCAGCGGTTCCTGGCTTTTGGGTTTTGAAACTTTCCCAAGGTGCGGAATCAGTAAGAACAACTTCTACTTCACCAGCAGCCAAGCCATCAAAGGCATCTTCTGCATCTGCATTATTATTAATCTTTGAGAAAAATTTTCCAGCACTGGTATTTGCTGGCAAAATTCGATGCTCCATGAACAATCTGCAATGCTCTCGATTGCCTCTTGCAAATGAAACGCTTTTACCTTTCAGATCATTTACAGACTTAATGTCAGAATTATCAGCCACAACAACATAGGATTTTAAAGGTGCTTTATTATTAACTGCAAGCATCAATGGTTCTAATTCGGGGTATTTAAGTTTTGCCCAAGCAAACTCAAAACCATGAAAAACACCAACTTGTATATCACCATCGCTAAGCTGTTTTCCTAGTTTGTCATAACTTGGTGTCATCACCAAATCGCCACTTAATCCAGTTTGGCTTTCCATTACTGCACTAAATGGTTTCATAAGGATTTGTAAAAGGGAATCAGGAGTATCTTTAAAGATAGTCCGCATCAATCCAATTCGCACAGATTTTGGTTTTTCGGCTGCTCTTACTTGGCAAATACCATAAAGCAAAATGCCTAAGAGGGAAAGAGAAAATATCCAGAATTTACTTCGCATAGGTTTCCTTTAGGGTGATAAATCAAGGTGTAAAATCAATGAAGGAATAACGATAAACAAGGTTACGCGCCCAGTTTATTTTTTGGTGATCGACGGGGCAATAAATCCGCCACCGCTTACTCTTTCAAGAGCAATCAGTGCCAAAGTTGCCTTATAAATTGCTTCATTAGCAGCAATTCGAATGGTGTTTGCTTGGATGCCAGTAGTGATGACTTCATCCAATGTGATTTTTCCGCCACGAGGATCAAATCGCTCTTTAAGTGAAGATGCAAGCTTTTCAGCTTCTTCAGCAGATTTAAGATAACTAGTTGCACGATTCCTGTTTTCAATCCAGCGTAGGTAGGTGTTTTCTGCTTCTAGCACAATCAAGCTTTTTGCCTTATCTGCTACAGCTTGAGCTCTCTCATGTAAAATCTTTGCTTGATTCACTCGGGATTTTTTAGACCCGTAAAGATTTCCAGGCATTTCAGGGGCGATCGCACCTGGCCTGTAATTTTCATCCAATGAAGCAATTGGCAAAATATTTGCATGTATATCAGAACCCGATGCAAATGTTTTGCCAGCAAACGCCCTTATTTTATCTTGTGCCTTTATTTCTAAACATGTTGCATCCACTGCAGATTGAGCTTGTAAAATTTCCCCTCTGCGAGTTTGTGCTTCTGCAATCACTGACTCTCTATTAACTTGAACATCCGCAAGCGCTAATACTTTATCTGCTGTTTGCAAATCCCAATTTATATCGGTTATACCAATCGCTTCCCTCAATGCGGCCTTAGCCCTAGGAACACCCTGTACAGCTTCTTCTTTTTTCCCATTAAACAAATTCAAATAAACATTAATCTGGTCGATCTGTTTTTTAGAAACATCATTTCTAGAACCAGTCTTTACTATTTCCTTGGCAATATCACCAAGGGTATTAAGATCATTAATACCTCGCTCTGCTACATCAAGCTGCTGGTTTGCATAAATGATTGAAACATAGGTGTATGCAATCGAAAAATTCAAATCCAACTCGGATTGCGAATAATTTGCAGTAGCAGCAGTCATTCCAGATTGAGCTTGTTGCTTACGAACAGGCAAATCTTTTGAAATAATCGATAAGAATCTCATCTTATTGATTGCATCTTGCTTTTCGGCAACCCCCTCAATGCCAAGTTGTGCTGCTTTAATTGAGGAACTGTTAGATCGGCCCATTTCTCGAAGCTGTTCAATATTAAAAGTGGGAACTTTGCTTACATTTTTAGCAATAACGCGAGGGGTATCCTGAGCCAAAGTAATTTCACCAGCTATTGCAAATTGCATCGCTACAAGAGCACCGCCAATGATCCATTTAATTGAGCCGGTGTTTAACCTAATTCGATGCAACATAAAATGCTCCTTGTTAGCTAAATTGTTTGTTATTGTTCACAATTTCAATCGAGAAATATTGATCTTCTTCATTTTTAATCGACTTAATAAATAACCTTCTGAAATGAGGTATTAAATTCAAATGCGCTTTTTTAAAATATCGTTCCGTATAAGTGGATTTGGAACTTAAGAGGAATTAGATAAAATAAAAGGGCAGAGCAGAATGACCGATGTTTATTCATTAAGCTTGCGCTTGATTGATTTATTTTTATATTTCCGAAAGATTTGCTAATGGAACTCGAATTATCTTCCTCTTGCAAAAGAGCTTTAGATTTTGCCTTTCACCTCGCCTTAGAGGAAGGCAAGATGGAACCTGACGCAAAACATTGCATCATTGCACTGCTTAACGATCCCGAAGGGCCGGTAGCTTATCTTCTAAAAGATTTTGGTTTACATCAAACCAAGCTTGAACCATCAAAAGCAGCCAACACCATTGAAGCAAGTTCTTCGGTTTTCGAATCTGCGAATAAGCCTTATATCAGCAACAAAATATTTCGGATTTCAAAAAAAGTTCTCGCAGAGCAAGAAGGCACCAGTTTAGGGTTTCTTGTTTATCTTGTTGAAGATTTTAATAACACTCAAATCATCTTGGAATCGCTTGGAGTTCAGTGGGAGCAACTGACTAATTGGATTGACAAACAACGTATGGCGCCCTTGGTTCTTGATGTACCTCTAGATTTAGATGCCACCACCGAGATCGATTCTTGTTTGCGAATCCTAGATGCGGCAGGAAACCGAGTACGGGAGGGGTTCAGGGTAGTCGATGATTATTGCAGGTTTATCTTAAATTCTGCAGTATTATGTTCAATTACCAAAAAATTAAGGCATGATTTTAATGAAGCACTTCAGTGGATTCCTGCAACTCTGCTTATATCTCAGCGAAATGTTGAAGAAGATGTTGGGACTACGATTCACACCAATCAAGAATTGACCAGATTAAATGATCAGGATGTTTTTAAAGCAAATATTAAAAGGGTCCAGGAATCGCTTCGGTCACTTGAAGAATTCGGCAAATTAGAATCCCCAGATTTTGCGGTGGCAATCGGTGAGATAAGGTACAGATCCTATGATCTTGAGCAAAGAATTTTTCGTTTTTTAGATTTATCTGGAAAACTAAATAACATCAAGATTTACGGACTTTTAGGCACTGAACACCTTACGCCAACATTCTTGGACACGCTGGATTCGCTTCTTGAAAACGGTTTGGACATGGTGCAATTACGAATCAAAAACATAACCGACAGCAAATTGCTGGACTACGCATTTGAATTAAAAACACTTATCGCACAAAATGGAAAAACACTCATTATTAATGATCGACCAGATATTGCCAAAATTGTAGATGCAGATGGGGTACATTTGGGGCAAGATGATTTGCCTATTAAAGAAACAAAATCAATTATCGGTCGAAATAAAATAATTGGCCTCAGCACTCATAATGAAGATCAACTCCGCACTGCTATTGATAATGGGGCTGATTACATTGGCGTTGGACCGGTTTTCAACTCTAAAACCAAAACTTTCAACAAGCTTGCAGGATTAGAATTTGTTAAGGAATCAAGTGCCATCTGTACTGTTCCGTGGTTTGCAATTGGTGGAATCGACACGCAAAATATTAGCCAACTTGTTAAGTATGGCGTTAAAAGGATTGCAATAAGCAATTCCCTATTCAACGCTGAAAACCCTTTAAAAACCCTTAAATTGTTAAGAGAAGCATTAGTTAATCGTTAAATGAACAAAAAGAGCCAGTCACAACTGGCTCTTTTAAATAACTAATCAGATGCAACTAAAATTAATCAATCATGAAATAGTCTCGGGAACTTCTTACATAAGGATGTGTAGGAAACGACATTCCTGGATAGGGTTTTGGTTTTTGATGCATTGCGCTACTACCAAAAGCTGGTAAAGGGCCATTGCAAGGAGCAAAAGGCGGGGTTACACAATAATTTGGACCGTAAGTAACACCATAACAATTCGTGTAATAAAACCCTGGTCCCATCATGTCTGGGGCTGTGGGTATGTAATAAACAAAGTAGGGCGCTTGCTGTTGTGCATTTATTTGCCCAGGAAGGGGCATTGCTTGTGGGGCATTTGTCTGGGGTTGTTGAGCAAAAGAATTTGAAACAACAAAACCCAATGCTAAAACACTCGTTAACAACTTAATTCGCATAAGTCCTCCCATCCGTGGAAACATGGTCAATGAGGAAAACTTAGCACATTATAAAGAATCGATGGGGTTTGCTTTTTTTAATTAAGACAATCCAATCAAACGAATCATGGCAAAATCCAATTAATCGCTAAATAAATAAAAGAAGCCACCGAGATATACTCGATGGCTTCTTTTTATATTACCCAAGCTAGTTTAGTAACCAGCACCTGGGGTGTAATTAACAGGCATCGGGGGGAAGTTTCCACCGGCTGGCATTGCACCACCGGCTGGCATCACTCCGTAGCTTGCAGGCATTCCGCCACTTACTGGAGGGCCACCTACTGCACCGTTTGGAACAGCCCACTGAAGACCTGGGCTTACAAAAACGGGGGCATAATTTACCCGGCCGTTTGAACCACCACCAGGTCCACTATTAATTTGATACCCATGATTTTTGTAGTAAGCTACCCAATCAATGTTATCTAGCGCCCCGTAGTATTTTTCCATCGCATTATAATAATCGTGCCAGAATTTCTGAAGACGTTCTTCTTCAGGGGTTAGGCATTTATATCGTTTTGCAAAAATATTGTACCAAGGTTGCCAGCCGCTGTACCCTAAGGAACCCCAGCTTGCATGAACATTACTAGAACCAATAGCTAAACCAGCTAATACGCCAAAAATTAAGGCAAACCGCTTCATCTCCGACTCCTTTACAGAATATGAAGGCTTATCGCTGTCGAAATCCATTTCGACCCCCACCTTAAGCGATACGCCCGAAGGCCTGCGGCATTGCCAATCTGTTATTCGCCGCATTTCACTAATAATCAAATCGGAAGAAATAACAGGAACAAACGGAATAATTAAGATTTGCTAAACAAATTCTCTAATAGGAAAGCCTAAGAATTGGCACACTCAACCCACTCAACCTAAACTCACAGAGATGGTAGCTTAAGACCTATTTGAGTGAAGCTTTTGCTGGATACTTTGCAGAAGAAAATTGACATCATATTCTAAGTTAGCAAATTGCACACGTGAATCATATTTGATCAATGATTCAATCTTTTTTTCGCCTGCAATTACAGTGCTATGATTTCTATTGCCAAAGTAACTTCCAATCTCGCGATAAGTGAAAGAAGAATTTTTCCTAGCTAAATACATGGCAAGATTGCGAGGGAAAGACATCTTTTCTTCCCTGACTCCAGATTTTAGTGCTCCTGGTGCCAATAAAAGAAAAGTACTAACAACTTCATCGATATCTTGCAAACTTATCGATTTAAAGACGCAGCGGATAAAACCACCAACAATAGACCGAGCCAGCTCCATTGTTGGAAGTACCCTGTTTATTCTTGCGGAATTAGACAATTGCTTTAGTACGCCAAGAATTATCCGAACATTGCCCCGAACTTCTTTACTTAAATACTCAGTAACTTCTAAGCTTAACTCTTGGTTCGACAACATAGACCAATAACGCTTTATTAAGGCTATACGCAACGAATCTTCGGGCACACCAACCGAACAAATCATGCCAGACATTAACCGGTCTAACAGTTCGGGCATTATTTTTTTCGCCATTCGTGGATGACAATCCATTCCTGCAATAATGCTGCCACCTTTTTGGGTAATTACATCAAGATTAAGCATCAACTCTTTTTGAGTCGCAGGTTTATCAGCAAGCAAGTGAACATCATCAAACACAAACAATGAGTTAGAGCGAATTTTAGCACGAAATGCAGGCATGCGATTTTTGTGCATAGCTACAACAAACTGGCTAGTAAATTCTTCTGCGCTTATAAACTCTGCAGGCAATAATGGAAAAGAATTTTTAAAAGACCTGAAGGATGATTCTAAAAGATGGGTTTTCCCACATCCTTGCGGGCCAAAAATAACTAACGGACTAGTATCGCCTCTTTTTTCAACACTTAAACTACGGGCCATTTCAAAGGCAAGCTTATTCGAGTCCCCAACGACAAAAGATTTAAAATCAAGCCAGTCGCGCTTTTTAGCTTCTTTTGTTCCTGGAACATTCATTAATTGAATAATGCCATCGGATTTAACAACATTTAACTCAGGTGTACCCAACGGGATGCTATTTCGAATAGAATCCTCAACATCTTTGAGCTTTGGTTGCGACAAAGTTGGCTGGGAGATTTGAAAAACAATTTGCTTGGATCCCAAAAGACAATCTTTAACTGCATCTTCGATATCTTTACGAAACTTGCTATTTAACCATTCGAGAAAATGATTATTAGGAACCAGAACAATCAACTTATCGTCGTTTAATACAAAAGAAACGAGCTTCCCAAACCACAGATCAAACCGTGGTTTTCCGATGCGTACAATAAGTAATTTCTCCAAGGTTGGAATATCCAACTCTTGAATGATTGGGGTAATCATGCAACTCTAATATAAATCAAATGAACCTAGAATGATCAGAAGCAAAAGGGATCAGGGAACCACCATTGCCACCTATCAGAGATTAGTAATTTAGACACTGTAATTTTTTAAGCAAATCAAATTTTTAAATCTTTTAAAAGTTCTTTATAAAGGTCGCTTTTCCTCGAAAAAAAATCACCCTTCAGTTAAAAATAAAATTCTCTTCTTTCTAAGTATCATTCCGAATCGCAGATATAAATTTAGCGCAGGAAAATTCCCTTCATCAACAATTACTGTTAAATTTTTAACTTTACCCCTTGCTAGTATTAATAATGCTTCTCCAATCAAAGCGCTTCCTACTCCTCTTGATCTGCATTCTTCTGCAACTCCTAGATAGGCAATCTCAGCTTGATCCTCATGCTTTACAACCATTACAAACCCCGCCATTACACTATCAACCATCGCAACTAGAGACCCATTTGCATCCAGTAAAGGGTGAAAAAACAATGAATCAAATATTTTGGTGACATTTCTGAATTTTAATCCTTCGGGGCAATCTAGCGAATTTATTGAACTACGCTGAAACAATTCATTTGCCTGTTGATATGAAAAATCGCAGAATGGCAACAATTGAAGGCCCCTAGTTGCTTTAAAATTTGGAACAGGGTTTCCAATACTAAAACTAAGTTCAGAAAATGTAGTGATAAATCGCATTCCAGCTGCAAGAAATAAATGCTTTATTTTTTCCACCAGCACAGTCGTTTCGATAAACAATTGCTTACCAAAACCTGATGTTGATTCAAAAATAGTTCCAAGGCATCCACTTATTGCCAATTCCATATCTGCGATTAACTGAGTTGAACAATTTTCTGAAATGAAAACATCCAGTTCGTATAGACCCCCGCATTCTTGAACTGCACTAATATATAGCATTGGCTTTTTTGATCGGATACAAAGTATAGCTCTAACTATTACATGTTTAGTTTTGATTAATGGCCCAAAAAAATTTACCAGTTCTAGCCTAAATGGACAGACACAACTGATCATCTGATCAATTGTGTCTGTTTTTGAATCAAACGCTTTAATTTCAAAATTATTTTTCAAGTTCATCACCTCATCCTTTAACGGACCAGATGAAAACTAACCTATTTCTGCCCAGAGCCAACACCAAATTGAGTTGGTGTATCAAACATACGATGGCCAGTTGAGGTGAAATCTCTCCAACCTGTAGGGCCCCAGCTTAAATTATTATTGCAACTTCCTGTGCTAGTTTTTTCGGTGCATGATGGCTGAAAATACATGTACAAAGGCGTTGGCCTAACTCCTTGAGTCCTCAAACCTGAATAGTTTCTCCCCTGATTTTCTTCCTTACTGCCCATCCATACCTTTATTTTAGCTAAACAGGATCCAGTCTCTTTTTTACATTTATCGCAACTTGCCTGAGTATTGGAGGAAGCACTAGACGAAGGAACAACCGGCGTTTCAGCACCAACGGCAGAGCTCATGGTCAAAAATAACAGCCCTATGGAATTTAACAATTGCCTATTCATGTTGTTTGCCTTAACCAAAGTTAATAAAAATCGGTAATCCACAAAATTATTCGGCTGGTTAGAAAGGTCAAAAAAAAACATTAAGCATAAAAACTTTAAATAATAGGTATTTGCGCAATAATAATCGATCAATCTTAGCTAAATGTTCAAAAGGTTCATGTTGGCAGTTACAATCTGAATATAAAACAAATAAAATTATAAAATTGAAGACTAATGAAGATTTACCTGAAAAATCTGGAAAACAATCATGGCTAATGGATTTCCCTGCCCCAACCAATCCTGTAAACACATATTTCGCATAGAAGAGATGCAAGGTGTTCAATCAATTACCTGTCCAAGTTGCAAAAAATCATTCGCAATACGAAAGCCTAACAAAAGCACTCCAGTTATACCGCCAATAACTCCTGTGACAAATCCTGCTATGAATCAAAATAAAACAGAAGAAGACCAGGGCTTGGTATTTGAATCTAAGGCAGAAATTAAAACCAATATTTCGACTACAAAAAAAGTTTCACCTAAAAAGAAGAAAAACAGTGGTCTATCTTTATCTCAAGTTTTTCTTCTTGGGATTGCGATGTTTTTCATTTCTGTTAGTTTTGCAGCATTTTACATTATTGGTTTGCCACTATTAAAAAAAGAAATAAACAATGATTCGGTACAACAAACTGATATTAGTCCAGAATTAATTGATTCAGATTTTTTTACTTTCAAACCGTTAAACTCTTACACTAAAGACCAAAAACTTGCTCAAACTTTACAAACCCAGTTCGCTTATACAGGCAGAGAAAAAGACTTGTGGCTTCTTTATTACAAAGATTTTAAGACTAGAAACCCAACAGGCACAGAGATGCATCAAGAAATGATTTCACGGCTAAAACTGTTCCTTCCCAAAAGCCTTGAGTGGGAAGAAAATGCTGAAGGGGTAGAAATTGGAAAGGTTCCCTTTAGAAAATTTGTTGTTGAAGGAACGAAAGAAGATTCATCAGCATGGTTTGGCGATTGTTACTCTGCAAATATTAATGGGGTGTTTTTCCTAATACTTTGCCTAGTGCCAATTGACAGTAAAGATTTAGTCCAAGAATCTTGGATGAATTTTAATCAAGGATTAGCAATTAAATCAAATGCAAAAGTTGACTGGAAACCAACACCAAGAAAGACAAGATTAGTCACTGTTGAAAAATTAAAAATGTCATTTGCAGCACCTGAATCAATCTGGCTCCCCCAGGATATTAAAGATTACGACACGAACCCTGAATCAGTGTTTATAGGGAAAAACGCAAGTGATTCAGGTAATTTTTTAAATCAGAAAGCCAAATTACAAGTTTTTGCACTACCGAACCCAATCAAAGATGAAAAAGCCTGGGATATGGTTGAAGATAAATTGTTCGAATTACTTAAAGAAGAAAAAACTGCTGATACTAAAATTGAGAAGTATGTTGACACAAAGAATAAATTTCCTGAACTGAACAACAAAAACATTACTGAAAAAGCTGAAAATTTCGCAATCAAAATTGATGACCAAATTCAAAAGCTGATTTTTTGGGGCAGATATTCTACTAAAAATGGATCTTTGTTATTTGTTTGTGAAATTCCATTTAAAACAAAAGATTATTGGCTTGAAGAATTAAATGATATTTTACAAAGCCTTGCTATGACTGAGTAATTAATTGCCACCAATTAAAGGCATTTTGCCCTTGGTTTTTTCAGGTACGGGGGCAAATGGGACAACAGCTTTGCCTTTTTCTCTTAGCTCCGTAGCTTTCTCCAGTATTTCATCCTGCCTGACCGCTTTTGCAGGTTGTAATGCGTAGCTAAGACGATGGATATCGTGGATTTCAAATGGATATAAACTTTCAGCTACAAAATCCAGTGGTGGATATTCGTACCAAGGGGAAGGTATCTTTTGCTCGACATCCAATGTTTCGTAACCATCTTTAACTAACTTAAAATTATATTTTCCGTAATAAACAAAATGTTCATCCATAGGTGTTACTCCAATGGGTTTTCCATCCTTATAAACCATTGCCCCCTGAGGAAAGGAATCAATGGTGTACTTTCGAGTTACACACCCTGTAAATACAACAAGCAGAAGCACCATAGGTAAACAGCGTAAAAACATTATTTCCTCACCCCAGTGCAAGTCACTTAAAATCTTAATCACAAAAACTTAACTTTTTAGCAATATTCATTTAAAATCGTGATATGTTGGCTTTAATAACTAAAATCTTTAATGGGTCAATAGATCTTTTACAAAGGATTTTCGGCTAATATCTTATTTTGGCTTTAATTTGATATTCTGTAAAAGTTAGGTATTATAAGCTTTAAGTTGATTCAAATTCTAAGATGGAGATCTGATGGCTTCATTCGACCAAATCGAATGTGCAGTTTTAACGGATGTTGGCCTTAAAAGAGGCTACAACCAAGATAGTAATTACCTATCCCTTGCCTCTGATGAAACTCAATGGCAAGAGTTAGGCCATGTTTTATTGGTAGCAGATGGGATGGGGGCGCATGCAGTTGGCGAAAAAGCTAGCGAACAAGCGGTTAAAACAATTCCCCATGTTTACAGTAAACATGTTAAAGATGGGGCGCCAGAATCTCTGCGTAAAGCTTTTTATGAAGCCAATTCAACTATTCATACTTGTGGGCAAGAAAACACTGAATTTAGAGGCATGGGCACAACCGCAACAGGAATTGTAATTCGACCCGAAGGGGTTTGGATTGGGCATGTTGGAGACAGCAGGGCTTATCGGATTAGGGGAAAACTCGTTGAGCAACTCACCTACGACCATAGCCTTGTATGGGAATACGCCAGACTTAAAAAAATTGATCCAGATGAGGTTAAGGATATACCCAGTAATTATATCAACAGATGCCTTGGCCCTGAAGCAATTGTAGAACCTGATATTGAAGGCCCTCACAAAGTAATGCAAGGCGACATCTTTTTAGTTTGCAGCGATGGGCTCACTGGTTTGGTAAAAGATTCAGAATTAGGCGCAATAACCACTAGTTTATCCGCACAAGATGCTTGTAAAATGCTTGTAGATCTCGCTAATTTGCGAGGTGGGCACGACAATATAACTGTTATTGTTGCCAAGATTGGGGGTACCTTTCAAGGTTCAAACAACTCCAGTAATGAACCTACCATCAATCCTACACTTTTAAATAAAACAGTGACTCGATTAAAAAGTATGAAACCTGGCATACCATGGTGGTTTATTTGTTTAATGTTTGGATTGTTGCTTGCTATTTCCCTGATCGGGATAAAAGCCATGGAACACCAACTAACGGGCAGCATGTTAACCGGCGATTTGGTAAGATTCTCCATCATATTCATCGCTTTAATTTCTTTTATAGCTGGCACAATAGGATTTTATATTCAATTTAAGAGTTCAAAAGACGACGAAACAAAAGAATTTCCAACTCCTTCAGCTAGAATCCACCGAAGAACTTTGATTGAAATAACCCAAGCATCCCTAACAAAAATTGAAAAACAAATCGAAGTTTTCAAAAAACGTGGAGAAGATAAAGCTTGGGGTATCAATCGGGACACTCTAGAAAATCACCTGTCATATGCTAAAAGTTCTGTTTCCAAAAATGATCTCGCTGAGGCATTTAAGCATTACTGCCTGGCTTTGTTGCTATTTTCAGCGCCTTGGATAAAGCATCGTAAAGAAGATAGCCCGGTTGAAATCTTCTGGGGTAAATAACTCGCTCGCATATCTCCAACACTTTATCTTAATTCAGTTTAAAATTCAGAAGCACTGAAATTAATAGGGCCTTACACTTTTAGTTGCCGACACGCAAATGCGATAGTAAACAAGAAGTTAAGTTTTAAGACGATAACCCATTTAAATTTTCGTTTTAACGCCTCAAAATTAAAGACACACTCTAATTCAACACTTTCTGAAATAAGCCTTAAAACCGATAACATAGCACTATTACCAAGCAAACGTTAATGGTTAGTTAAGGATGAACTCAAAACCTAAATAGTCGTCCCTGAAAAACCCACTTCTGGCAACTTTCCCAAATTAAGCCGAGGCA
>CALARU010000288.1 GCA_937888715.1 uncultured Planctomycetaceae bacterium
GTGGTCATGTCCACCATTCGTTGCAACCCCTCGGGGATCGGGAAAAAAGGCGGGGCACAAAGCTGAATTGCGCGCTCACTGATTTCTTCTGCAAGATCGCCCATACGCTCAAGGTCGGTGATAATCATCATGGCAGCGGTGCATCTGCGCAGGTCGCCTGCAACTGGCTGATGTAGAGCCAAGATTTTAAGGCAATCTTCGTTGATCTGGTTTTCTTCCGTATCAATCTGCACATCGCCTTGGATGACATCCCGTGCAATATCTGGGTTACGATCGCGAAGTGAGATGATACTAAGAGAAAAAGCCTGCTCCACAAGGCTTGCAAGGCCCATGATATCTTTTTGCAGGTCGTCCAAATCGCGTTCAAGATGCTTTGACATATTCGTTGGAATCCCTGTGTTGATCAGCCAAACCTACCTGTGATGTAATCTTCTGTTTGTTTGACTTGAGGCCTCGTGTAAAGATGATCTGTCGGCCCGACTTCGATTACTTTACCTTGAAAAAAGAAAGCTGTTTGATCAGATACACGCGCTGCTTGCTGCATATTGTGCGTGACGATGATGATGGTGTAATCGCGTTTGAGTTCAAAAACAAGATCTTCGATGCGGGCAGTGGAAGCGGGGTCGAGAGCACTTGCTGGCTCATCAAGGAGAATTACTTCTGGGTCGGTAGCAAGAGCCCGGGCAATACAAAGCCTTTGGGCCTGACCGCCTGAAAGGTTTAATGCAGACTGATTCAACCTATCTTTGACTTCATCCCATAACGCTGCGTTTTTCAGACAACGCTCGCAAATCTCTTGCAGTACCGCACTGTTGCTAACCCCTGCAACCCTTGGCCCATACACTACATTTTCAAATATCGACTTAGGGAAGGGGTTCGACTTTTGAAACACCATGCCTACTCTTCTACGAAGATCAACCATGTTAAGTGAACGGCGGTAAATATCTTCATTGTCGAGAAGGATGCCACCTGTATGCCTGGTGCCTTCCACTAGATCATTCATGCGATTCAAGCAGCGAAGAAAGGTTGATTTTCCACAACCCGAGGGACCGATAAGGGCGGTTACCGATCTTTCGGGGATGGATAGATCGATGTTAAACAAAGCCTGATGGGAGCCATACCAGAAGTTCAAATTTTTAATTTGATACTTGGGGGAACTATTGTTTTGGGGCGTAAGCTCTCTGCCGTTCAGATTTCTTTCAGTTAAAATCGCAGCGTAAGAGGTAGTTGCCATCAGTAACATATCCTTGCTTCAAAATACTCTTCATACTTAATCTACTTGAAGAGTTATACTAAGGATAAATTGTGAAGAAACGATGAAGGAATGATGATGTTATGATTCTGTTTTCTAGGCTCGAATTTTCTTTGCCTAACACCCTAAAGCACTTTATTATCGTTATTTGAATTAAAACTACTGTAAAGGAGAATTTCTCAATGAACCGGTTTTTACCCTACGCCTGCTTTTTAGGTCTTTTCTGTAGCTTCACCTTTGCAGCAGATGATTATGTTCTTGGTATTGATTCCCAGCCAAACCTCAGCACTCCCAAGGGTAAAATTGAGAAATCTGAGTGGAAGAGCAATATCTTCCCAGGTACTGTTCGCGAAATGTTGATTTATGTACCCGCACAATACGATGGCAAAACCCCGGCTGCGGTTATGATTTTTCAAGATGGCAGCAGCTATGCCAACGAGAAGGGGCAGTTCCGTGCCACCGTTGTTTTTGACAACCTCATCCACAAAAAAGAAATGCCCGTAACCATTGGCGTGTTTTTAAATCCGGGCACTGTCCCCTCTTCCAATCCCAAAGAAAAAGGCCGTAGCAACCGTAGCTTCGAATACGATACCCCCTCTGATCAATACGCAACCTTCCTTGAAAAAGAAATCCTGCCCGAAATCGAGAAGAAATATAATGTCCGCAAAGACCCTGCAGGCAGGGCCCTTTGCGGGATCAGCAGTGGTGGCATTTGTGCATTCACTGCGGCTTGGGAACGACCCGATTTGTTTGGCAAAGTTTTAAGCCATGTTGGCAGCTTCACCAATATCCGCGGGGGCGATGTTTACCCAGGCATGATTCGCAAGACTGAAAATAAACCTATCCGCATCTTCCTGCAAGATGGTAGCAACGATCTTGATAATCTTCATGGCCACTGGCCTCTCGCCAACCGATCCATGGCGGCTGCCCTAAAATTTGCAAAATACGATTTTGTCTATGTCGAAGGGGATGGCGGTCACAATGGCAAACATGGTGGCGTCATTCTTCCAGAGTCCCTACGCTGGCTTTGGCGCGAATAATCTTCCTTCTACCTTCTACAGGAATCACTCATGAACAAACTTCTTTCTTGCTTTCTCCTCCTCGTTTC
Source organism: uncultured Planctomycetaceae bacterium (assembly GCA_937888715.1). GTDB lineage: Bacteria > Planctomycetota > Planctomycetia > Gemmatales > Gemmataceae > UBA969. The sequence continues at coordinate 2,361 of CALARU010000288.1, forward strand.
TACAACTTGGGGATATTCTCAAGATATCCCTCTTAGCCAAATTCTAATACCCACCGAAAACTGGACTAAAACAACCAGCAATCTTGCTGGAGAATTTTCTGCACTCGCCTCAGATTCTAAAGGATCTTTATATCTTGCAGACACCAAAACCAAATCAGTCTTAAAGCTTGATTCCACAGGCAAAACCACTGAAGTGGTCATCGATGCACCAGCAAAGACCTTGGCAATTGACTCCCAAGGCGGCATTTTTCTTGCCAGTGGTTCGAATATTCTTTACGCAGCTTCGGGCAACGCCAAAGCTTCCATGCTTATCGAAGGGCTGGATTGTATCGCTCTTTGCACCTTAAATCAGGGTAAGTGTTATGGAGCAGCGCCTACTGAAAAAGCAATTTACCTTTTTGATAAATCAGGTGCCAAAAAGAAAGTTAACACCGAAGATGCAGTCATATCCTTGGCAGTTTCCAATGACGAAACAACTCTGTTTGCAGGCAGTGCAGATGGCAGATCGATTTTCACTTTTCGTATTGAACAGAATGGGGATATCACAGCCAAGGATCGATATGTTGCACCCAGAAAACCTCTCGCAGGAGTTACCGGATCTATACCGGGAATGACGCTCGATAAGGCGAATCGGATTTATGCTGCAACTTCCCTTGGGGTACAGGTATTTGATCCAACTGGGCGGTTATGCGGTGTTTTATTGCAACCCGATTTCCCTAGGTTTGCCAGTTCAATCGCATTTGCGGGAACTGATAAAAGCACTCTTTATGCTTTGGTTGGGCAAACCCTTTACACCAGAAAAATCTTATTTCCTAAAAAGTAAAGCAACTGTTTAATCTTTGGCATAAGGCAAACGCACGGTAAAAGTAGTGCCTTTACCTACTTGGCTGTTTGCTGAAATGCTGCCTTTCATCGCCTGCACGAGATGTTTCACAATCGATAGTCCAAGGCCTGTTCCGCCAACCTCGCGGGAACGGGCTTTATCAACACGATAGAAGCGTTCAAAAATCCGAGGCAGGTCTGCTTCAGAAATCCCAATCCCATTATCTAAGACTTGGATAATCACATATTTATTCTCGAGGCCCCATTGCACATTAATTACGCCATTCTCTGGGGTATATTTCACCGCATTATCAACGAGGTTATCAAGTATTTGCACAAAGGCTTCTTCGTCCACCAAACATTCCAAATCTTGATCTGGATGAAGGCTGCCTTCCATTGGAAAAGCATTTATGGAAATCGAGCGCTGCATTGCCCGATCTCGCTGCCTATTGACACATTGCTCTACCACTTCTTTAACGGGGACCCAGATAAAGTCAAATAATTCGGTCTCTGCTTCGATTCTTGCGATGCTGAGTAAATCCATGATTAGATTATTCAAGCGTTCGGATTGCTCGAGGATTTGTTCTAGAAAACGCATCCGGTTTTCACAATCTTCCACCGCACCATCCAGAAGTGTTTCAGCACAAACTTTGATCACCGCAAGCGGAGTCTTCAATTCATGGGAAACATTTGCAACAAATTCCTGCCTAAGCCTTTCTAGCCTTCGTAATTCGGTTGTATCATGCAGCACCAAAACCGCTCCGCGGGTGGGATTCCCGGGCAATCTGGCTGCGTGCAAAGTCAGGCTGCGATTTCCAGAAGTTGCAAAGGTCAATTCTTTCCGTTTGGGTTCGGGCTGCCTTAATGCTTCTTCCACCAAATCCATCATCTCTCGATTTCTTACTAATTCCCAAAGCCTTTTACCTTCCAAGGCATGGGATTGTAAATCCAACAAAATTAAGGCCCGATCATTTACAAATAGAACCCTCTGATTAGCATCGAGGGCCACCACACCTTCAACCATACCGCTCAAAATGGTTCGCAACTGCTGCCTATCCTCTTCCAGCTTGCTAACTTTATCTTCAAGCCTTTCGGTCATTCGGTTAAAAGAGCGCATCAGGTTTCCCAAGGTTCCCTGATCATCTGAAAGGATTCGCTGGTTATCATCCCCTAGGCCGACCCTTTGAATTCCCATGGATAATTCTTCGAGGGGCAACGCAATAACCTTCGAAATCCTGTTACTTTCAAAGGCAATCAAGCCAATTCCAATTATGCTAATAATCAGCAATATTTTGATAATATAGCTGAGCTCAAGATCTGTTTGGGTAAGGAAAATTCCGAGGATTATCAAAACCCCCAGAAAAACCATAGCGAAAGGCACAAATACTTTTTGAAACATAAGGTTGTACGATCTTAATCTGTAAAAACCATTGAACCCAATAGACTTATCAGGTGCAGGTTTCCAGTATTATAAACATTTTTCACCAAGTTATTAAACTTCTTTGACTTTAGATCCAAATATAGCTTCTTTAAAGTAAGTAGTGGCTTTAGAAAAAAAACTTCTTCAAACCTTAACTTGCCCCCACACATTAATTAAATTAACTATAGTATATGGTTATTCAACTAATTTCTTAGGAATGGAACAAGGACTATTATCATGTCGATGAAAAGAAGCTTTGCCCTGATGACATTACTCAGCATTTTGGCATTGGGTTGTGGTGGCGACAATACAGCAACTAAGAAAGAGCAGAAGGCTGCGCCAGCGACGCAGGGCAAAAAAGCCGCCGAAAATACTCCTGCCAAGGGTGATATGAAGGGCGAAATCAAAGCTGATGGCTCAAGCACCGTGCTTCTTATTTCACAAGCGGTTGCAAGCGAGTACAGCAAAACCAATCCTAATGTAAAAATATCCGTAGGCCGTTCAGGCACAGGTGGGGGATTCAAGAAATTTGCGGCAGGGGAAACCGATATCAGCAATGCCTCAAGGCCAATCAAGGCAGAAGAAAAAGAATCTTGCGCTAAGAACGGCGTCGAATTCTTCGAGTTTCAAGTCGCTTGGGATGGCCTATCTATCGTTATCAACAAAGAAAACACATGGGCTAAAAACATGACCGTGGCCCAACTTAAAACTATGTGGGATAAAGACTCCAAAGTGGAAAACTGGAGTGATGTTGACCCAACTTGGCCTAAAGAAAAAGTCAAACTGTTTGGCGCTGGTACCGATTCAGGAACTTTTGACTTTTTCACCGAAGTCATCAATGGAAAATCTGGCCAGAGCAGAACCAGTTATCAACCCACCGAAGATGATAATGTAACTGTTAATGGCGTAGCCAAGGACAAGTTTGCATTGGGTTATTTTGGCCTAGCTTACTACGAAGAAAACAAAGAAAAGCTTGGGATTGTTTCGGTTGCAAAAAAGGCAGGCGACAAGTTCATCAGCCCTAATGAAGCTACCGTAATGGATAAAACTTATAGTCCTCTTTCGAGGCCTTTGTATATTTATGTCAAGAAATCATCGCTTAAGCGCCCTGAAGTTCAAGACTTCATGACTTTTTTCCTGCGCAGGAACGATCTTATTGCCCAAGCCAAGTACATTAAAATGGATGCCTTGATGCAATCCGATATACAAGAAAAGCTGGCCAATGCCATCAAAGAAGCAGGAAAATAATTTTAATTCCCGTCATGCTGGGAAGGATTCCGGCTTATCATAGTGTTCATCAAAGTTTTAAGTTTGGAATTAAAGCAAGGCAAAAGTAAATGAGTGCAGAGGAAAAAGCATCTGAACTTCCTGCAATGAGGAAACTTCCCCCTGCACCAGCCTTCAGAATTTCTGAATGGCTGATTGAATGGGCGCTTTTTGCCTCTGCTTTTTTATCCATTGGAATTACGGTTGCAATCGCTTGGATTGTTTTTTCGGGCACTTATCAGTTTTTCAGTGATCCCACTGTTTCCATTAAGTATTTTTTTACAGGCACCGAATGGACCGCTGGGTTTGAAGATGCAAAATATAGCATCCTCCCTTTGCTTACCGGCACAATCATGGTCGCAGTCATTGCTGCTGTGCTTGCGCTACCCATTGGTTTAATTTCTGCAATCTACCTCAGCGAATACGCCAGTAAACCCATCAGGCTTTTATTAAAACCAACGCTTGAACTGCTTGCAGGCATCCCGACTGTGGTGTATGGCTACTTTGCAGTATTTGCAATCACTCCATTGCTTCAAATGTTTATTCCGGGCCTTGATCCTGTCACGAATCAGTTATCTGGGGGGATTGTGGTTGCGATCATGATTTTACCCATGGTGGCTTCTTTAAGTGAAGATGCAATGCGCATGGTCCCCGGATCTTTGCGCGAAGCCTCCTACGCTTTGGGCGCAACCAAATTTGAAACCTCTACTAAAGTGGTTGTTCCTGCGGCTCTATCTGGTATTCTCGCATCTTTTCTTCTTGCCATTTCGCGAGCCATTGGCGAAACCATGGCGGTAACCTTAGCTTGCGGGGGGCAGCCCAAACTTACGCTCGACCCTAGAGAAGGCCTTGCAACTATGACGGGCTTTATCGCACGCATTGCTCAAGGGGATGTCCAGCACGGTACCACCCTTTTCAATAGTTTGTTTGCAGTTGCCGCTGTGCTTTTTGTTGTAACTCTTGCGATGAATATGCTGGCACAATGGATTTTAACGAAGTACCGTCAGGTATACCAATGACGCAACCCAGAAAAAGCCATCAGGGGGAAGGCCTTTCCCTAAGTCGTAAGATTGCAGACCATGGATTTGCTTGGCTTGCATTTGGTTGTACCTTTATGGCCTTGGCACTTTTGCTGCTGTTTTTCCTAAGATTAGGTATTGATGTTAATTCATGGTTTAAATTGATGCCCGAGCGTATTGCAAAGTTTAATATTGAGATCGAACGCAGGGTTAAAGATTTTGACGCAGAGACAGATAAAGAAATCGCAGATCTTACCAAAGAAAAAGAAACCCGCATCAAGCAAGATCCAGCTAATGCAGTGAGTTTGGCAAACCGCTACGATAAAGTCATAAGTAAAAAAATCGAAGACAGAGTTCAAACCAAGGTTGAGATTGAATCCAATTTGAAGAGCGACAAACGCAGCGACTTCTCTTATTTTGGCATGCTGTGGCATTTTATTTCAGCAGGGCCCAGCAGCCAGCCCCAAGATTCAGGTATCCAAGCCGCCCTTTTAAGCAGCCTTCTATTAGGCGCAATAACTATTTGCGCTGCAATCCCCCTTGGTGTTGCAACCGCAATCTACCTTGAAGAATACCGCGCCCAAAGCTGGATCGGTTCGATTCTTCAGCTTAACATCAACAACCTCGCGGGCGTGCCTTCCATCATGTATGCAATTCTGGGTGCCTATGTTTTTGTCGAATTGATTTTCAAGCCTTTTGAAAGCCCTGCAATCGCTGCCCGAAATACCCTAGGCGGTGGCTTGACACTCGCACTGCTTGTTTTACCCGTGATCATTGTTTCTACCCAAGAAGCCATTCGGGCTGTTCCCATGTCTCTTCGACATGCTTCTTTGGCACTTGGCGCATCGCGCTGGCAGACGATCTGGAAAATTGTTTTACCATCCTCGCTGCCTGGGATTTTGACAGGTATGATTTTGGCGCTTTCGCGTGCGATGGGCGAGGCGGCTCCATTAGTATTATTTGGCGCAGCGCTTTATGTGAATTTCAGTCCGACTCTTTTCAGTAGGTTCACTGCGCTACCTATGCAGATTTATTCTTGGTCTGATGATCCAGACCCCGCATTCCATTACAACGCAGCCCTTGCAAGCGCAATTCTTATCACCATGCTTCTCGGCTTGAATTCGATTGCAATTTTCTTCCGCTACTTTGTTCAGCAAAAGCTGAAGGGTTAGTAATCTTCACTATCGATGATTGCAAGCAAAGGTTCGCCTGTCGAAAACCTGCGTACATTTTCTCTTAATAACTTCCACTTACGTTCTGTAACTGAAGTTGAAGCAACAGTATTCTTTTCAACCATATGAACTTTTCCAACATCTGCTTTTTTTGCAATAGCCTCAGGATTTTGAATCCCTTTAAGATCAACTGCAACCAATTGGGCCTTTGCAGACTTAATAATCGAGGTAATTACTTCAGCGTTTAACCCTGTTGCATCACCCATGATAATCAAGCTTCCGCCCTGCTTCAAACCAGCCCAAGGGATATTCGCCAATGTGTTGGCTTGCTTAATATTATTAAGATAAACAACCATCACATCGGTACCACCCATGGTAGGCGATATTTCATTGATGGAGATTTTGGCCCCAAAGTTTTGAACTCTGTTTGAAACAATCTTCGCTAAAGCTGCAGGAGCATAAACAGCAACATTTTTACCCTGCAAACCATCAGCATTGCCTTGTTGAGCAACCCAAAGCAAATTACGCAACGCCTGATCTGCCTCTGCGGGAAGTGCTGCACGATCAAGGCTGGTAACTTGTACGCCCTTGGTTTTCGCATTTGCAAGAAAATCTTTAGGCAGATCTGGGCCCACTTGTATCCAGCGTAATTTATTCCCCGACTCTAGCAGGGTGTTATCTGCAAAACCCAAGACCGCATCAGCATTCATGATGGCTTTGCCAGCTTCTTCCAAAGTGGGAACTGCAACAAATTCGATATCAGGTGCGATGGCTTTTAACTCTGAGATTCTTGCGGGCATAAACCCAGAAGATAAGATCACACGCTTGGGTGCAACCCAGCCAGTTTTTGGCTTTTCAGGGGTGTAATTGCCCGAAATATAACTAAGATCGCGCAGTAAATCATGAGGCACAACCATGCCTGTAAGTTCTTTATAAACATGCTCGATGTTATCAGGTTTCACAGGCACACCAGTCCATTGTTCATACCACGGAAATTTAATTGATTCCTGTAACGACTTCAAATCTTTAGCTTGTTTGATGCCCTTGCCCACCTCATCACGAAGATCAACAAAATAGCGTTTCTGCTTTTGAATCAGGTCTGCACCAGCAACTGGCCCATGACCGGGGCAAATCATCTTTGGCTTAAGATCCGCCATCTTTTCCAAAGCCTTCACCCATGACCCGGAATCAGAATGCCCCATGAAGTTGTATGCGCCATTTACGCATGCATCCCCTGTGCAAAGGATTCCATGTTTGGGAAGCCATGCAACAGCATCGCCCGCAGTATGGGCATGCCCCATGAATAGAAATTCAACCCGCTGTTTACCATCGTCGAGCACCAATCGATCATCAAAAACAATACCTGGAGTTTTAAGGAAAGAGGATGCGACATCTTTTCTGCCAGTAGGCCCGTTACCCGCCTCTTCAAATTCTGCAGGGCCGAATTCGCGCATCAGTCTGGCACAATTGGCCTGCGCCACCACGGTTGCACCTTCCTTAAAAAACACACCATTTCCATAGGCATGATCACCATGGTGATGGGTGTCAAACACATAGCGAATAGGCTTATTGGTAGTTTTTCGGATTGCAGCAACCACATCTGCAGCCCCATCAGGAAAATTAGCATCGATGACTGCAACATGATCTTCAAAAACAACCCATATGTTGTTGCTTCCGCCAAAAGGTACGGTTTTATCCGTTGCACTAATTGAGGAGAACCTAAAGAAGACCCCCGGTGCAACTTCCTTGACATCCTTGAACTTCATGTCTGGAATTGCAGGTTCTGCAGTAAATCCGATGCTTACAAAGATAAAAAGCCCAGTAAGTACTGCTGTTTTTTTAAGAGAAAGCATGGTAGGAAGCCCCGTTAATTCTGTTAAAATCAAATACATGAAAATAGCATAACCTATTTTGATTCGCATGAAAAGGATTGCAGTTGCCTCCCCTCTTTTCCTACGGTTCCTATCATGGATAGTAAGGCTTTAGGCAGTGGATTTGTGCACAGGAGTTCAGCATGGCTAGCATCGAATTTACGACACAATCAATCAGTGATAAAGTCCGTTCGGGGCATCGATTGTCCTTAGATGAAGGCTTACACCTCCATGAACATGCAGATCTCTTTACTCTGGGGAAACTTGCCAACTTTGTGCGTGAAAAAAAGAACGGGAATGTGGGCTATTATAATGTCAATGTGCATTTAAACCCCACGAATGTTTGTGTCTATCGATGCATCTTTTGCGCCTTCCGCTCTGATTTGAAAGATCCAAAAGCATACCTCATGAGCGATGAACAAATCTTGCATCGTGCTAAGGAAGCCGAAGGCAGGGGTGCAACGGAAATGCACATCGTTGGTGGTTTGCATCATCAGATGCCCTACGATTGGTACCTCAACATCGTACGCATTGTGCACAATGCGCACCCCAACTTGCATCTAAAGGCTTTTACTGCGGTAGAGTGGGAATGGTTCGAAAGGCTTACCAAAAGGCCCGTTGGCGACATCCTTCAAGAATTCAAGGAAGCGGGCTTGGGTAGCCTTCCGGGTGGTGGTGCAGAGATTTTTAACCCCGAAGTTCGGGATATCATTTGCGAACATAAAGCCGATACCGATAACTGGCTTCGCATTCATCGTGCCGCACACAACCTAGGTCTTCGTTCCAATGCGACCATGCTTTATGGGCATATCGAAAAACCCCATCACAGACTTGAACACTTAGAAAAACTTCGCGAGTTACAAGATGAAACCGGGGGCTTCCAGACTTTTATTCCTCTAGCCTTTCATCCCGAAAATACCAGGATGCAGCACATCACCAAACCAAGTGCCATGGTTGACCTTCGGGTTATGGCCATCAGCAGAATTTTCCTCGACAACTTCCAGCATGTTAAAGCTTACTGGGTGATGATGGGAATTAAAACAGCGCAGGTGGCTCTTAGCTTTGGTGCTGATGACATCGATGGAACCGTGGTGCATGAAAAAATCTATCACGATGCAGGATCTGATACCCCGCAGGAAATGACCGTTACAGAAATTCAGAGATTGATTACAGAAGCAGGGCGCCTTCCCGTAGAACGCGACACCCTTTACAATCAGGTTCTTCGCACCGAAGCTGCCCCGAATGCATTCAAGATCGGTGGCAAGCTTGCATTGGCGCAGGTTTAATCTTTAAGTTTCAGAATGATGGTTGAGCCGCCATACACCGCGGTTCCCACCTTGACCAAAACTTTTTCAACAAGATTAGCGGGTATAAGCACATCTGTGCGCGAGCCAAACTTGATCATGCCATATAACTCGCCCCGCCTCAAAAATTTGCCAACGCCCACCTGACAAACAATCCTTCGGGCGATGGCCCCTGCAATTTGCTTCACCCTAACCGGAAAGCCTTTTTCTTTTTCAATCAAATCGATCCAAAGTTGTTCGTTTCGTTTTGCGCAATCACTACTGCGTGCATCTAGAAAAGCGCCTGGGTAATACCGAACATGCGTGACCGTGCCTGCAAGGGGAACACGATTAACATGCACATTAAATACCGAAAGAAAAATACTAACGCGGAAAGCTTTGCCGATGCCAGCCTCTTCGACTTCTTCAAGATGGGTGATCACACCATCTGCAGGGCTGACCAAGATATTGGGAGCAACGGGGATTTCTCTGGGCGGGTTGCGAAAAAAGGAGATGACGAAAAGCCAAAGTAGAAATCCTGCAACAGCTCCCACACCAAAAGCAGGGTGAAACAACAATGCCATAAAAATAAAAGCAATGGTGGTAGGAACTAGGAGAAGGGTAAAGCAAAGCAGTTCCATGATGCCCGGGCGAGCAAACCAGATTTTGTTACGACCAGCAAAAGGGTCGGAATCTGGATCGAAGTAAAAGCCACACACATTGGAGAATATTTTTAAGTCACGCGAATCGATGATGTTATGGTTGCAATCAGGGCAGGAACCAAGGCGCAATGCCCGCATTCTTCCGGTGTAAGCCGGGAAGAATGATTTCAAAATCGCCCTGCGAAACTTCCCCCAAGCTATTTCAAGGCTGAAGCAAAAGCCACCGCCTGGCTGGATGAAATGAATGGGCGCTGTACCAACTTCGGGATCCTTGGGATCCATTATTGCTCCTTGAATAAATCATATTGCTTTTAGGGAGTTGGTGGATTGGCCTGCTTCGAGGCAGCAGACAATGACTTCAATCTTTCGTGGGCTTCCGGACTTAATCGCATAATGGTGGTAGCCCGGAGGTTATCGGAAGTTTTTTCGATTACAGCAGGCGCTATCGAAACAGGAAGCCCAAACATTTCGTTCAAAGCTTTTTGCATTTCCTCTTCTTTAGGCGGCCTCTGAATACAAATAGTTTCTATCCTATCAATCGGAACAAAATAAACCTGCCCTTGCTCTGTTGTTCCTGCAACTCTACCCCTTATTACAACAAACAATTCATCAATACGCACAATGGATTGAACTGAAAGTTCGGTTCCACTGATGGTTTTGACAACCAAGGAATCTTTCCAAGATTGAGGCAGATTAGGAAGAAGTTGAAGCCAAGCAGAAGTAGTCATCAACCTACCTTAATAAATAGTTTAGGATCGATCAACCAGCAACATCTTTCATGATTTGCTTGGCGATTTTAAAAGCTGCCTTCATTGCGATAGCACGGTTTTCCATCTGACCTTCGCTGAAATACGAGCCTTGTGCAGAGGGAGGCAATCCGGCAATTTCAGTGGTCAACGGCAGCATTTGCAAAAACTCCCTCATGCGTTGTTGCTGCAGCGACTGTGCCTGACTTGCTCCTGTTGGTTCCTGACTCATGTTCAGCATACTCCAAAATAACTAGAAGGAAGATTTTGAGACAGATCAACTAAAACCAGAATACCCTGAAAAAGATTTAATCTCAAGCTATAAGCAGGACAAGGGGAAATGAAACTACAAAACACCCTTGGTAGAAGGTATGCCCGGATTGCGTGGGTCAGCTTCAATTGCATGCCTTAAAGCCCGGGCAGTACCTTTGAAAATAGCTTCAACCATGTGATGAGAATTCCGACCGTAATTAAGAATCACATGAAGGTTCAAAAGGCCAGCGCTAGAAACAGAGCGCCAAAATTCTTCAGCAAGTGGCGCATTAAAAGCCCCGAGCATTTCGCATGGGAGTTCTGCCTGCCAGACACAAAAAGGCCTGCCCCCCAAATCAACCGCCACCGTAACAAGAGTTTCATCCATGGGAAGAATCATGCTGCCATAGCGCCTAATGCCTGCTTTATCTGTAAGAGCCTGTTTAAGGGCCATGCCAAAACATATCCCAACATCTTCAACCGTATGGTGTGCATCAACATGCAGGTCGCCGACAGCCCGGATATCGAGATCGATAAGGCTGTGCTTAGAAAGAAGGGTGAGCATGTGGTCGAAAAAACCGATGCCGGTATCGATGTTTGAAACCCCGGTGCCATCAAGGTTAATCTTGAGGTCGATCTGGGTTTCAGCAGTTTTTCTATTTATGGAAGCTATTCTGTTCATGGGATACATGATAAAGCCTTTTGGAAAAATTAAAAAGAGACAGTGGATCTTATCAAAGTCTGGATGGCAAAGTAGGGCCATACAACCGTCAAGTTAAGATTATTCTAACCGGCCACAGTAGTTAAACATTAAAAGGCGCAAAGGAAGGCCAAGCGGAGATTAGCCACGGAAATAAGAACAAGCAGAAGCAGAAGCGAAAGCATTGCCACGGATTAACACGGAATTACACGGAAATAAAACACTGCATTCAGAGCCGGATGCGTGAGCGACGGTTGGGCAAGAAAGCATATGCATAGCCACGGAATTTCACGGAAAAACACGGAAGGAAGAACAATCAGAAGCGGAAGCCACGGAAGGAAGACATATCTTTCAGAGCCGGATGCGTGAGCGACGGTTTGTTTTCTGGCCGTTGATATCAGGGACCTGTAAATCTTTGCGGTATGTATGCATTTGCCCTGAAGGG
>CALARU010000289.1 GCA_937888715.1 uncultured Planctomycetaceae bacterium
AGACAGAGTAGTTGCGATGGGGAAGCCCCACTGCAACTCCTCCATTTGAACCTTTAGATCTTGCACTTATGGGATGATTATTGCCCTGGCTATTCTTCTGCTTGTTCTTATTTCCGTGTAATTCCGTGTTAATCGGTGGCTAATGCTTCTGCTTCCGCTTATTCATCTGTGGCTAATGCTTCTGTTTGTTCTTTCTTCCGTGGCTAGTCTTCTGCTTGGGATTTTTGTTTCCCATATCCCCAAAGCCTTTTCAAATCCCCCGGTTTATCGTAAGCGTCTTACTTTCACTTTTCATCTTCACAAAAGAAGAAGCTCATGTTATTGGCTGACTTCATTGGTGGATAATTTTTTAACTTTGAGTGCACGAATGCAAGTATCTAGTCCTAAATCGATGGCTGGTAAGGCAGATTATGGCAGGCCTGGTCAGTGCATTCTCAAAGTGATTAATGGCAAAAATCCGGGAACGATAAAAACCCTGACGAGCGCGGTCACCCTTTTGGGCGAAGAAAAAGGCTGCGATATCCGTTTGAACTCTTCGCAGGTCGAGCAGCTTCAATGTGTAATTGTTGAAACACCACACGGCTTCATGGTTCGCAACCTTTACGATTGCGATAAGGTCAAAGTTAATGGCGAAGCAATGGAGCAAGCGGTATTACATACCGGTGATGAGCTATCGGTGGGCCCATTTTCTTTTTATGTTGAGTATGCAGAAGCAGGGATGTCGGCCCAGCAAAAATTAGCACCCGAAGATCACCTCGAAGAGGAAAGGCAGGCGTTAAGGGCGCAGGCAGCAGGCGTAGCTGCTCAGCAATCTGCTCTTCTTCAGGAAGAACTTCGTTTATTGCAATTAGAAAAAACACTTCAAGAAAAGGAAAAGCAACTCGGATTGCATTTCCAGGAAAAACATTTAAGGCAGGTGCAGATCCAGCGCACTTTGAAATCCCGCTTCATTAAATTAAAGCAACAAGAAACCGCCCTCATTGGAACCATGAAAGAGCAGCAGGAAAATCTTCTTTCGCAAACCGATGCTGCACGCTTTTCACAAAAGCGCTACGAAAAACTTCGCAACAAACTTAAATCCCGCTGGAAAACAATTGCCCGTAGGCAGCTTGCAATAATTGCTACCAGAAACACCGCAATCGATGAATCCATGGCAAAGCTTTCCAAAGAATATGAGCATATTGTCAAGGAGCGGAAATCGCTGGCCTCTGCCCAAGAGTTGTTTCAATCAACTTGTGAAACTGAAAATCGAAAACTTAAAGAATCTTATGATCAGCTCGACAGCGAACAACAACAACGAGCTCTCAAGGCTACAACGCGCGAGATTGATTTGTTGCACCGCGAGAAAGAACTTTCAGCTAAGTTTTCGTTACTGGATCAAAACCAATCGATTCTCGAGCAAAATGAAAAGCACTGGAATACCTATCTGACCCGGCTCAAACTCGAGGAAGAAGGTTTGGAAAAACGCATTCTCAACCTGCGTGATAAACTTCCTGATTGTTCCTGGCCTTTGCCTAATACGGATTCTGTCGCTAACCATCAGCCAATTTTAAACATTCCTGCAGATGCAGCCGCTTTAATGGTACAACTTGAAGGAATGGCGAGCCATCTGGATGATCAACGGTTGGTATTGTTGGAAGCCTGGCATAATCTGGAACAGCGCAAAATATCTTGGGAAAAAGAACAAAACGGCCTTCTCGCAGAGCTTGATGTCTCAGGCAATGAACTGGGTCGTAAGCAAAAACAGATCGAGCAATGGGAACTTTCACTGGTTCAAAAAGAAGAAATTTTATTCTTTAAAGAACAGCAACTTTCCTTGCAGCGAAAACAAATTGAGGCAGATCAAGCCGCACTCACCCTTCAGTTGAAATCGTATGAGACCGATCGCAATGTTCTTATTCATGAACTTGAGGTGCGTTCTGAAACAATGGAAAAACTCGGGCAGTTGACTCATGAAACCCGCAAGGAGCTTTGCCAAAAAGGTTTGAAAGAACGCGATGAATTGCAAAAGGAAAAACTTCGTCTCGATGAAATCCGCTTATCTGCAAACAGCATCTGGAAAGATTATCAAAACCGATTGCATGAACTCGAATTTCAAAAACAATCCCTTGCCATCGCTGAACTTGCGGTCGGCAGGATGACTCTTGAGGTACTTGCAGGTAGCAAGGATGGCGTTGGCGCAGATCGTAGGCTCGAAAAAATCCGTAAGGGTATTGCACTACGGTTCGAGGAAGAACGCACCATGATTCAAGAGGGAAAAAACCATCTTCAAGCGGGGGCCGTTGTATTTGAAAGGCAGATCCGCGAGTTTGCCCACAGGGAAAATGAATTGGCAATTCGCTCAGGTGATCTTGCTGTTGCTCAAACCAACTTCGATGAAACACGCCAACAGTTTGAGCAAGATAAAATACTAAACCTTGAATCGATTAAAATCCTCGAAGGCAGGAACAAACTTTTAGAAGCTCAAATTGCAGACTTGAAGGCACAGGTCGAAAAACTTCATGCAGTTCTTATTGAAGAAACTACCAATGTTAAAACTACCCAAGCCACTGTGCTTCGAATTGCTGCCTAATCTTTGGGTAGGGGAATATAGTGCATCAGGATTTTTTCGTTGATGGTGGGTGATTCGAGAGTTTCATAGGGTGGTGAAGTTTGTGTTTTTAGTGATACAATTTGCGCAGAAATGATTTGTTCTTCTAGTTTGTGGGTTTGGTTCCATTCTTCTAACATCATTTTTAAGAAGGCCCGTGAGAAGGGATCTCGTGGGAATTCATAAAGGCCCCAGATGAGAAACCTTTTGCGGGCATACGAATCTTCCTTAGCCCAAATCATTCGCCTATCGCTTGATCGATTATCTTGGCTGGGATTAAACAGATTAACTTTTGTGCCATCTGCTTTTGTGCCTTCCGCCCAAATTTTCAAGCCATCTTTTAAAACCCCTGGCGAAAACATTGCCCAATATTGGTCTAAGCCGGTTATCCTTCCTACGGTGTCTATTACCGTAGCTTCATCCGAAACCATGGGGGGGGTCAAGTACCTTTGGTAATTCATCACCATCACAAATATTAACAGGCAGGGTATTAACCAGCGTGGGCCCGGTATTGAAAGAACCTGAGGGCCATTTGCTTCAGTGCCAGTGACTTCTGTAATAGAGCCAAGAAATTTCCATGGAATAACAGCAGTCAACTTGTCCCAAAATAAACTGGGCAGAAATACCAACCAGTAGGCTATGCACATGAAGGAAAAAAGGCCCACATCCATGCACAGGTAGATGCCGAGATGAAAACCGACCATGATTGCAAATGCTAATAATCGTAAGTAGGCATTACCAAGGGGCATTAAAAGTAGAAAGGGTATGGATATTTCTAAGAGAAGGGTGGCTTTGGTTAAAAGCACCAGAATGGCTGGGTATTGTAATAGCCAGTAACCAAAAGGATTGGTGAAATAATCCATGTTGAGGACATAATATAATGCGTTGAAATCTCCACGCCATTCATAGCTGACCTTGGGTATTGCTGCGTTGAAGTAAAGGATGCAGAGTTGCAGAATGATTGCAGCGGTGCCCCAAGAAAGAATGCGGTTGGAATGATAAGTGGCAGCGGTTTTCGAAAGGGAGTCGAGGCTGAACCGGGCACCTAATGGCACAAAAAACGACCAGAAAAGTGCACATCGCAACAACACATCATTGCCTTGAAGTATCATCGGTTGGCGTGCGTGTGATCCCATTAGTAGAAACCAAGAAATAGCAATGGCCCAGCGGGTCTGATACCCCAAAAGCAGCGCAACACCTGCTAGGCCAGATAAAACAAACAAGAATGCCTGCCAAGCAAATGATCCTGAAAGCATGTGTGGGCTGATCCACCAGACGATTCCCATGGGGAACGGCGAATGCCAGAGCACTTCACGCGGTGTCGCGCCTTGGTCGGTATAGAAAAACGAAAGTTCGAAACTGCGAAGTAAAAGGTCGTATAGAAGAATTAGGGCGATACCAATGCGAAACAGGCCTAGCGATCTGAGATCGAGGGCAAACAGTTCGCTTAAGTGATTTTTCTTAGCTGCAATTGTCTGCATCGGTGTTCGCAAGGTTCTTCAAGAAAAATCAGTTTGCACATTAGCTTCTATCATTATACTTCCCTAGATGCTAAGGGTTTATTCTTTGTGCGACTATTTTTGATTTTATTGGTATGTTTTTGCTTCAAGTTATCCGCAGGGGTAATATTAAATCAGATAAACCCATTCCGTGCAGGAGGTATTTCCATGTCGCAATTTTTTAAATGTATCACTTCCCAATCTTTTGATGCCAAGGTTGGGCAGATGGGTAGTTGGATTGCAGCAAATGCAGTGCTTTGTATGGGAATGTACAAGCTGACTAAGTTACCTTTAAGTGAGACAGAATTTTTTTTTGGAGTATTGCTGGTGCTTACCGTTAGCTTGCTCATGGTGTTGATGGGCTTGATTCTTCCTTTGACATACCGCAAGGCTAATGGTTCAATTGATTGATTGATCTGACTTTATTTCTAGTGAGAAACTGATGCTGAAATTAACTCATTCTTTTCTGGTACTTGTGTTTCTTGGAAATAATCTTTTTGCAGCGGATGCTTCCAAGCCCAACATTCTTTTGATTGTTGCAGATGATCTGGGGTGGAAAGATGTGGGCTGGCATGGGGGAAGTTTTCATACCCCTGTGATGGATAAGCTTGTAAAAGAGGGCGTGGAACTCGATGGGCATTATGTGCAGCCCGTTTGCTCGCCTACCCGCACCGCATTGCTTTCGGGCAGGTTTACCAGCAGATTTGGACCTCATGTGCTTTCGCCCACCAACTTAAGGGCCTTCCCGCCAGGCACTATTACGCTTGCCACCGCGCTTAAGCAAGCAGGGTATAGCACTCACATGGCGGGGAAATGGCATCTCGGTTCCAAGCTTGAATGGGGGCCTCAGAATTATGGGTTTGATCATAGTTATGGTTCACTCAATGGGGCGGTTGACCCTTGGAATCACAAGTATCGAAAAGGGCCTTACGAAGATACTTGGCATCGCAATGGCAAACGCATTGATGAAGAGGGCAACGCAACAGAACTGGTCAGCAAGGAGGTGCTGGGCTGGATCAATGCAGATAGAAAGGCCCCTTGGTTTATTTATGTGCCTTTTCATGCGGTTCATATTCCTGTGGATGCGCCCGAAGAATATAAGTTGAAGTACAAAAATGCGAAGCTCAATGATGACCCCGCAAAGAATGAATCGTTGCAACGCTTTGGCTCTTTTGTAACCCAGTTGGATACGAAGATAGGTGGATTCATCGAAGCTTTGGAAAAAACAGGGCAGCGCAAAAATACTCTCATCGTTTTTACTTCAGATAATGGTGGCCTTCATTCCGGCGGTAATGCCTATGTTAGCAAGGTGCCACCCACTCCTGCGCTCAGTAGCAATCTGCCTTTGCGTGGGCAGAAGAATACTTTGTATGAGGGGGGAATTCGGGTGTGTGCGTTTGCGAACTGGCCGGGCACTTTAGAGCCTCGCAAGGTTAGCGCGCCTTTGCATGCTTGCGATTGGATGCCCACCTTGACAAACCTTGCGGGTTGGAACCGCCCTCTTGATTTCAAGCAGGATGGTCTTGATATCTGGCCTGTGATCACGGGTAAATTGCAAAAACCTGACCCGAGGAATATTTACATTCCGCATCCTAGTGGTTCGGTTGTTAATCGTGCTGGTTGGAAATTGATTGAGTACAAGGGCAAGGCAAAAGCAGAGCTTTATCATTTAGAGAAAGATCCTTACGAAACCAGCAACCTTGCAGATAAAATGCCTGATAAGGTGAAGGAACTTCAAGCTATCCTTCAAGAGTTGAAGAAGGATGATGTTACGAAGTTGCCTGAAGATCTTTTGAAAGAAAAGAACTAGTAGTTGCGACCAAACAATCAGATGCTGTTCCTTTCTGTTCTGATACAATGAGCTTGTTTTAATGGTTATTTTAGTTCCTGATGAAACGGTGTTTTTCATGTTCACGAAATTTATGAAGCTGGGTGTTGTAGGTGCTGCAGGTGTGGGTTTAATTCTCGCACAGCAGAATGTAAATGGGCAGCGTGATACCGTTATTCCAGCGGTTGGGGGCATCACCAAGCCTCCGATTAGTTCGAACCAATACTGGGGTTGCCTGGGTTATTGCAATGGCCCCTTGCGATCCACTAATAATCAATATTGGGGTTGCTTGGGTTATTGCAACACGCCCTTAAATTCAAATAATGATATATATGTTCCAACTCAGGAAACAGCCACGCCTTTCACTCCGATGTTTGCCGCCGCCGCTGCTGCGGGCAGCAATGCCAAGTTCCTTTTCCCCTTTGGGGATTTGATGAACAAGATGGCGACCATGCAAGCGCCCCCACCTCCTGAACCTGATCCGGTTGAAGTTGCAAGGCTTACCAAGCAACTGACGGATGAGAATAATAAAGTGCGGGTTCAAGCTGCTGCAGAGCTTGCAAAGCGCAAAGCTAAAACTGCGGTTAAGCCATTGATGGCCATGCTGCGAGACCCAGACCCTGTGGTGCGAACAAGTGCAGCAGCGGCTTTGGCACATTTGGGCAAAGATGTGGTAGGGGATGTCACGCAGGGTTTGTATGCGGAAGATCGCATGACTCGCATGGGTTCTGCAATGACATTGGGAATGATAGGTGAGCCTGCAAAAACTGCAATTACTGCGCTTAAAGGAAGCCTTATTGATACAGATGTGAAGGTGCGGGGCCATGCTGCCCAAGCGATTTATAGAATTTCAAAAGATGCGAAAACCGCCCTCCCTGTGTTGTTGAAATGCATGCAGGATGAAGATGAGCACGTTCGAGTGGGGGTGATCAATGCTCTTGCAATGATGGGGGCGGATGCAAAACCTGCAGAGCCCGAGTTGAAAGCCAGACTGACAGATACCGTTCCATTGATTCAAATCAAGGCTGCTGAGGCGTTGCTGGAAATTACCAAAGACCCGAAGGGGTTGGCGCCGTTGCTTGTTCCTGTTTTAGAAAAACTTGCGGGTAACGAAGATGCTGGAATTCGTGCAGAGGTTGTTGCTTTGATTGGCCAACTTGGTATTCACGATGCAAAGGCTTTGGAATTATTGCAGATTGCTTCGCGGGATAAAGATGCAAATGTTGGGCAGATTGCAGCAAGTGCATTGTATCATGCAGGCGATACTGCAGTGCCTTCGTTGATGAAGGGGCTTACGGATTTAAATGTGCAGGTTAGGTTTCGTTCGGTAACCGCACTGGCGCAGATGGGGCCAAAAGCAGAAAAAGCTATACCGGCTCTTATTAATGCGCTTAATGATTCAGACATTTCAATCCGATGGGAAGCTGCTTTAGCGTTGGGCAAGATGAAAAGCCTTGCGAAGCCTGCCGTCGAAAAACTGATCGATGCCTTGGAAGACCCTGCGTATCAGGTTAGGCTGATGGCTGCAGAGGCACTGGGGGAAATTGGACCTGATGCAAAAGCAGCCTTGGATGCATTGAAGAAGGCGCAAAACGATAAACGAGGCGAGGTTGTTGACGCTGCCAGGCTTGCGATCAAGACAATATCAAAATAGATTTACATGCCTGCGCGAATGATGCCCAAAAACTGATCAGCTTTAACTCGCAGAGGTTGTGCACTCTGCGAGAAGCTTCTC
>CALARU010000290.1 GCA_937888715.1 uncultured Planctomycetaceae bacterium
TCCCAAGGAAGCTTGGCATCAATCCAACGAGCCAGAATTTGCACTTCTTTTACATCAAGTGCGGGCCCCTTGGGAGGCATTCTTTCTGTTGTGTCCTTCGATGTTATTCTCTTGTGCATCTCACTTTTTTTACTATCGCCTAAAACAACAGCCTTGCTTTGAATCAACGCTTGCCTGGTATCGAAAGAAATGCCAGCCTTATAGGTTCCATTGGTATGGCATGCGGCACAGTGTTTTTTAAGGATGGGAAGAACTTCGTGGGCAAAGTCGAGCGGTTTTTCCTGCGAAAACGAAACCCCAGTTGAACTGAATAAAAACACAACGCAACACAGCAACTTCTGCAAGGGATTAAAGCATTTTAAAAACATGAGTCACTTCCGTGGTAAACAAGCCATAAGTAAACAGGCGGGACACAAATCATTTGAACTATCTTAACCTGATTTATTTAAATAATGAATAGGCAAAAGAAAACCCCATGAAAAGTCATGAGGTTTTGCATTAGAACGAGCTATTAAGCAGGAGTTATTCCATCCTGCGACCTTGCAATTTAAATATAACCGGGTCGATGGAGTAAGCGATGAACTGAACCGAACCATCACATAAAGCCATGTTCATCCCGCCTGCATGCGCACTTCCAAACCGATCGGTGTTGGTCACCGTGGGGGTATCCTGAGCTGGGCCATTGGTATTGGTATGGCGGAACACATCATTATTAAAGCCGGTGTACATAGATTCGTTATCACCTGGGTCGCCCCCGGTACGATAATTATTAATGGTCATGTATTTTTCGCCTAGGAAATAAGTGTTGCTGGTGCCCCGGGTGATATCGCTAAATTTAATTTCTGAGCGAACAAAAACAACTCCCGTCATCAGGGGTATTTCTCCGGCAATACCATTCCAGGAGGAAGGCAAATCGCCTGCAGCAATTGTCCCGGGCCCGGAGTTTAGCTCACATTTATAATCCCCTGCACAGGCAGCGTAGTCAGTTCGGGCCATCATTGCTGGCGTGGGACTGGTTTCATAATAGGAATAACCCATGCCATTGGGGAATGGCCCGCGATCTCTACGAGTAGGGCAGTTGTAAAGTCCAACCGTGGTTTCGCAGCGTTTAGCATTTCCGGCTTGGTCTGCTGCAGAGCCCGAAGCCCCGCCCAATTCAAACAATGCTTTTTGTTCCACAAAAGGAAGCATGCTATAAACCCAACCACCGGGCTGATCTTTCCCTGTACCCCTACCAGCTACTCCAACCCAGTACCAACCCCAACCCCCCGAGGGAAAGCGATTAAATACATCATGATGCCCATGCACCCCCAGAGACATTTGTTTTAAGTTATTAGTGCACTGCAATCGACTTGCAGCTTCACGAACCTTTTGGACCGCAGGTAATAACAACCCAATCAAAATCGCAATGATTGCGATAACAACCAACAATTCGATTAGGGTAAAACCCACTTTTCGAATTTGCCTTGAGAGATTCATAACTATTCCCCCCTGAAAGATAAAAAGAAAAAAAACGAATGATTGAAATTATTTGGATGATGCCTTAATATCGAAGCTATCGCCTCCCCGGCCCATACGATCAAGAGCAATCTCCTTGCCAAGGGCCGTATTTTCATTAAATCGGGCAGGCAACGATAAAGATCCATCTTTTATTAACTTGATTTTATAAAATCCTGGCGCAACCCCCTCAAACTCCTGATCTTCCTGCTTGAATCTCACCATTCCATTGGCATCGGTTTTACCCTTAGCCACTTTTATAGCCTCAAGCATGAATTTTTCGGGCACCATCTCCACTTCAATATCAGCTTTTCTCGCACCACCCATTGTCACAGAACAGGAAAAAGATATTAGCGCCATCCTCTGGGCAGAATACTTATTCAACCTTTGCTCAATTTCTTCCCTGCTTAACTTACCATCAGAGTTGGAATCAATTACCTTTTCAGCTTCTTTTAAGGATGGGGCGCTTTTTAGCTCGGCCTGATCAATAAAACCATCTTTATTAAGGTCATATTCATCCATGGCTGCTGTTGCAGAAGCCGCAGCATTAATTTTCGGAACCACGGGCGCAGATGGTCCACCCCACAGCCTAGCATCAGGGAAACCAAACTTAGCATCAGGGAAAATTCAACAATCGTTTTAAGCATCAGATTAGATAAACTATTAATAAAGAAATTTGAACCATTTCTCCT
>CALARU010000291.1 GCA_937888715.1 uncultured Planctomycetaceae bacterium
AAATCAAACATCAACACTGAAATCGAATCACTTGATATTAGCAGAAACATGATCGAATTGGCAAACGCTAGAATCACTTCGCTTCCTAATAATTCAAAAGTGATTTTTATTCACAGCGATGTTTTTGATTGGGATTTCCCAAAATGCAAATATGATTTGGTTGTTACAAATTTCTTTCTAGACTGTTTTACTTATTCAGAATTAACAAATCTTATACAGAAAGTTTCCCTCAGTTTAAAACCTGAGGGAAAATTAATTTATGGAGATTTTCATGTTCCAAATTCGTTATTTAAAAAAACTTTGACTTCGTTACTACTGTTTGGAATGTATCTTTTTTTTAAAATTTTCACTCGTATATCTGCAAACTCACTTCATGACCCTACATCCTTATTGATTGAAAACAAATTCATTCTTAAGAATGAAAAAATTTATTTGTGGTCCTTTTTGAAATCACAATTATGGATCAAAAAATAGGGCCTACGCTTATCCTATTATTCTTGTTTTTCGATATGAACTTTTAATTTTGATTAAATTTGTTAAGATCAATTTTAAGTGTTTTACAATTACATTCAATCGAGGTTTATATGACAACAAGATTAGTAGCAGGCGTATTAATCGCAAGTTTAATGATTTGCTCTTTAAGTAATTCACAAGAAAAAGGAAGTGCACCAAACTTAACCGGGAGTTGGAGTGGGAATTGGATTAGCGATGGTTCTGGCCACAAAGGACCCATGAAAGCTGTTTTTAGATCTGTAGGAACTGATTCCTATGAAGTCACTTTTTCTGGTCGCTTTTTCAAGGTTATACCGTTTAGATATAAGGCAACTTTAATGGTTACAGGTAAAGAAGGTGATAAACTTATTCTCACTGGAAGCCAGAAACTACTGGGTTTTGGAACCTTTGAATACAACGCACTTGCCGATGATGGTTCATTTATGGCGAATTATTCTAGCAAGAAAGATAATGGAAGATTTGAACTATATCGGGGCCGTTAATTTATAATAAAAAAAGCCCTGCTTGAATTAATATCAAGCAGGGCTTTTTAATAACTAAAATTTTACTTAACGATCTTTTTTTTATTATCTTCAACTTGCTTCTTAACATCCACATTTTCAGTATTTACAGTTTTAGCAACTTTTTCAGAAAGCTTTTTAGCTATCAAACCACTTGGATCGCATCCTGGCGCAATTGCAACAATCTTCCCGCCCTTTTCAATTAGAAAATTGGTTGGCATTGTTTTAGTATCAAATATTTTCCAGCTTTCGCCTTTAGTATCAACCGCATAAAGCATACTAATATTTTTTGCTTTTGCATAGGTTGCCACCTTAGCATCAGGTTCTTTGAATATTGCAAGGGAAGTCAAACCAGATTCTTTATAAGCATCATGGATCGCTTGGAAATATGCCAACTCTTGATCGCAACCAGAACAACCACAAGTTAAACGAACAAGAACTGCGCCCTTGGCAGTTAAATCCGCGAGGTTAATTTCTTTGCCTGAAGCATCTTTAATTATAAAAGCTGGAGCTTGGCCGCCAATTTCAACTTTCTTAACTGCAACCTTAGTTGGTTCTTCACCAATAACAGAAAATACCAAGCTTAAACTTACTACTAAAGCTATTAAACGTTTCATTTACAAACTCCTAGGTGGGAAAGAATAAAATGATAACCAACACGATGCATCATTAATATCGTATTTCGCGAGATAAAATACAAGCTTTTTTAATCGATTCTGTTTAAAAATTTAAATTAAATAAATATTCTGACAGATTAATATGCTTTATAATAACCTAAGAACCTCTTGGCTTTAATTATGGAATCTGTTTATGCTAAATTATCGACTTATTTTTATGTGTTTTATTCTAGCTCTCAACATTCCACAATACTTAAAAGCTGCTACAGAAAAACCGTTGAATATTCTAATTCTTTACGCAGATGATTGGCGTAATGACACCCTTGGGTGTGCAGGTAACCAGATTGTTAAAACACCTAATTTGGACGCATTGGCAAAAAAAGGTGTACGATTCACACGCAGTTGTGTCACTACATCAATCTGTGGGGTAAGCAGAGCAAATCTATTAACCGGTCAATGGATGTCCAGGCATGGAAACCAAGCTTTCGCAATGTTTAAAACACCTTGGGAAGAAACTTATCCCGGACTCCTTAGAAAGAACGGGTACCATGTTGGCCATATAGGCAAATGGCACAACGGGGTATTCCCCAAAGAAAAATATGATTTCGGGAGAAGCTATGCAGGTAACCATTGGATTAAACAAACCAATGGCGAAATGATTCATGTAACAAAAAAAAATGAAGATGATGCTTTAGAATTCTTAAAAACAAAACCAGATGATAAACCCTTTCTTCTTACTGTTTCATTTTTTGCAACCCACGCAGTCGACGGGAACCCAAAACAATATCTTCCACAACCCCAAAGCATGGAACTATATAAGGATGTAAAAATCCCGATTCCAGTTACCGCAACCGAAAGCCATTTCAGAAAACTACCACCATTTATCTCAAATGAAAAAAACGAAGGCAGACACCGATGGCACTGGCGTTTTGACACACCAGAAAAATACCAAGAATATATGAAAAACTACTACCGTCTTGCAACTGAAGTAGATGATACCAGTGGCAAAATAATTGCGGATTTAGAAAAGAGAAAACTGCTGGATAGTACCCTAGTAATCTTTACCACAGACAATGGCTATTTCCATGGGGAACATGAACTAGCCGACAAATGGTATCCTTATGAAGAAAGCATACGAGTACCTTTAATTGTTTTGGATCCAAGAACGCCAAAAAGTAAAGCTGGGAAAACAAATGATGAATTTGTTTTGAATGTCGATCTAGCACCAACAATATTAGGTGCCTCAAAAATAAAAGCTCCCGTGACAATGCAAGGTCGAGATTTTGCTCCACTTTATCTGGAAGACAATATTAAAGATTGGAGGCAGGAATTTTTCTATGAACATGCAATCATCAAGAATAAAGATTTCATTCCCGCTTCTGAAGCCTTGGTGAGAAAAGATATGAAATATATATTCTGGCCGGATTTTAACACGGAAGAACTATACGACCTTAAAATCGATCCACTGGAAGAAAACAATCTGATAAAAAGCGAAAAGCATCAAGAATCATTGCAGTTGCTAAGAATTCGATTTAAAGAATTAAAAGGAGATGCCAAGTAAAATATTTTTAAAACATGATCAGTTGAAACCAAACTATTTCGTACCCGCCTTGGCACGAGCAATAGCAAAATCAACAAGTTCTTGCGAATTGAAGAACCCTTCGAAAAAATTGTGACCCTGACCTTTAAGAATAATTAATTTAACAAGGTCTTGCTGATTCTCCAATTTGTATTGGTTCAAAAACTCTAAAGAATTTTCTTTTAAAGGGACAACCTTATCAACATCCCCATGAATTAATGCAACAGGGATTTTAGCCTTAGCCAACACATTAATTTTAGAAATTGGATTTAATTCACTAAGCTTACTTTCCAATTCACTTTTACTTAAACCATAAGCGGGAGCAGTTTTATCAATGCCGGGATAGGTACGAAAATCAAATACGGGGTAAATCCCAATAATTCCAGAAACTTTAGTTGGGTTTTCAATTGCCCAACTGGTAACCCATAAACCGCCCCGACTCCTTCCAAAAAGACAAGGCTTAGGAGCAAAACCTTTTTTCTGAACAAGTTCGTTATATAAAGCAGTGAAAAGCTGATTACTTTTGGGACTACCATACCCTTCACCAACATCAATACCAGCAACAGCAATACCAGCATTTAAAAACTGTTCGTGCATCCATTTTTCATGCTGATCAGGATACGAAGGCAAGGTAGGAGCATAGATAATCCATGGTTGGGGAGTCGATCGCTTAGCTTCATCAGGCAATAAAACAAATGCTGGCCTTTCAGAAACAGTAAAAGCCTCACCAGGCAATATAAGATTTTTCTTTTGCCCATAGGACAAAGATGTGCAGGATAAGAATACAAATCCGACAAATAACAAGCGGCGATATAACAATTAAAAGTCCCCTGATTAGAAGATTTAGATTACTTTTTCTTTTTGGTATCTTTGTTTTCTTTGAATTCGGTCAAAAGGTAATAATCATCCAAGGTAGATTCAAGGGAAGGCACATTACGAACACCTGTTTTTATAACATCTCCTGATTTTCCAGTTATTTTAAAGAATCCCGACTCAGCTTTATCATCTGGCTTAATTAAAATTTTAACAGGGCTAACGGTTTTAGATGTGACTTTAAGTTCCTCGGCAGACCAACCCTTAGGCAAATCAATCGCTTTAAAAACGATATCAGCAGAATGGCCAGCAACTCTAGAAAACTTAATTGGCACTTCGACCGGTTTATTATCTTTGGGTGAAAAACTTTCGCCATCGGCTGTAAACTCAAAATCAGAAACAACAGAAATGAAACTAACCCTGTAATAATAAGTTTCCCCAGTGTGATTGTGTAAATCTACAATTTTCAAGAATGTAGAATCACCTGTGGATGTTACTTCAAAAGAAGCATCCCGGTTAGCGGAACCCTCATCATCAACTCGTTTGAGTTCTTTACCCAAACCATCTTTTTGAACAACAATAGGGTCAAGATCGGAACCGATCGAACGGGCATCAATTTTTATCTTGTATTTGTCACCTTTTTTGAATTTCAGTTCAAAATCATGACTTTTCTCAATATCTAAGCAACCACTTATTATACACGGGGCAT
>CALARU010000292.1 GCA_937888715.1 uncultured Planctomycetaceae bacterium
CTGATATTTTGTTGGGGGCCAGCACTCGGTCTGCTCTGGGTCTTTATCGTGCATCACAGGCGATTGCTCTGATGCGAGGTAGGGGCTTTGTAGTTCCAGACGATGTTAAAAATCTGGCAAAGCATGTGTTGGCGCATCGAATCATGCCAAGGTCTGCGGGTGGATCCGGGGCGATTCGGGTTGCGGAGCAGATTTTGGGCGATATCCTTGATCGTCTGGTTGTTCCGGAATAAATCATGGTGGATTCAGCCACTGCTTCTTTTGAGCAAGATAGAAACGCATTGGTTATAGAGATCAAACTGCGCAAGAGGGCTCTTTTGCCTTTAGGCAAAATATTCTCCCTGTTTTCTGCTTTGTTGGTCTTTATTGGTGTCTATAAAAGCATCAATCTTCTATCTTTGATGGGCTATTTTTTATTACTAGCGCTCTTTTTTAATGCGCTGTTAGCCTCTAGGCGACTTAGGTATGTCGCCGTAAAGCGCTATTTCCCCGACCAGCTTTATGCCGGGGTTCCAGGTATTTACCAGATCGAAGTCAACAATGTTGAAAACAAGATGATACCACCATGGTATCTCATCGATGCTTCAAGCGATCGGGGAAAGGGTTGGGCCATTCCTTCGCTTGGGGCGTATGCAAGGTATTATCTTCAGTCTCGAATTCTTCCGTTGCGTAGGGGCAATCTGAAACTTGCTAAGTTGGAATTAAGGGGTAGTTACCCGTTTGGTTTGGTGCAAAAGCGCATCTGGGCCGAGCAAAACGATGAAGTTCTAGTCCTCCCCAAACTGGGCTTATCGAGGCCGAGTTCATTGGAAAATTTCATCGCTAAGCTTTCTGCCCTTGACGATACGGGTAATATTGCACGATTTCATCCACTTGCTCAGGAAGAATTTCACGGCTTAAGGGTTTACAGGCAGGGGGATAGTCCGCGTGCCATTCATTGGCGCACCTCTGCTAGGCGGGGCGAACTCATGGTTCGCGAATTGGAAGATTTTCCGGGTGATGATTTGCTTCTTGTACTTGATCTTGGCATAGGCAACAACAACGAGCTTGAATCCTTTATCAGTTTTGCTGCAACAGTGGTGCATGATTATTGCAGAGTTCGTGGAAACAGAATGGTGGTGTTGGTGCTGGCTTCGGAAGTTGCTATTTTTGATGAGCGGGCAGAGTATTCCTTTGGTGTAAAAGTGTTGCAGCATCTCGCACCGGCTAACGCTTGCACAAGCGTGGCGGAATACCGCAATGCCTGTACCAACGCCGCAATTGAGATCGAAAAATTAACCATGCCTCCAGCAACATTGGCTCTAAGGCGAATTAATAATTCAGATTCATTTGAACCATTGAAAGATAGATTAGCGCCATTTCTTGATGCAAAAACTGCTCATGAAAAAGGTTTCTACGAACCTCCTTCCCTTATGGGGGAAGCCTAATTATGGATATTAATACCCTTGACGAAAAGTCTTATTCAGAGCTAGATCCGCAATTGCATTTTCTGGGCCATCTTGCCTTGGCCCTTTCCACAACTTGCCTGTTGGAATCCGAAATGGCTTTTGTGCCTGGCTTGATTATGTTTTTACCTCTCTTTTATGCCTTCCTTTGGATTTCTTATGTAAGCAAGGGGCGTAGAATTTTAGCGACTTCGGTCTCTAA
>CALARU010000293.1 GCA_937888715.1 uncultured Planctomycetaceae bacterium
TTGGGCCAGTAAGCTTCTTGTGCGGTTATTGATGTTTATCACGGGAGGCAGGTATGATCACCTGACTCCCGTTTTTATTAAGCCAGCCCTGTTATTTATGTCAGAACCTATTTATTGCTGTACCATCCCGCTAGGAACCTAGGCGCATTACTATAAGATGACAACTTGGTATTATTGTTACCAAAACTAAAACCTCGAACATGAAGACCTGTTAATTATGCCAAGCTACAATCCACGCATCATTGAACCCAAATGGCAGACATTTTGGTTAAAGAATAAAACCTTCAAGACACCCGAAAAACCGACTGCTCAAAAGTACTACATTCTTGATATGTTCCCCTACCCTAGTGGCGCAGGCTTGCATGTTGGCCATCCGGAAGGCTATACCGCAACTGATATTCTTGCACGGTATAAAAGAGCCCGTGGTTTTTCTGTTCTTCATCCCATGGGTTGGGATGCATTTGGCCTGCCCGCTGAACAATATGCAATCGAAACAGGTACCCACCCCCGCATCACCACCGAAAAAAATATCAATAACTTCCGTAGGCAAATCCAATCCCTAGGCTTTAGCTATGATTGGGATCGGGAAGTTGATACCACCGATCCATCCTACTATCGCTGGACTCAGTGGATTTTTCTTCTGCTCTTTGATACTTGGTACGATGCTTCTGCAAAAAAAGGCAGACCTATTGCAGAGCTTCCCATTCCGGAAAAGATTAAAAATCAGGGTGATGACGCTGTTCGCATTTATCGTGATAGCCAAAGGCTTGCCTATCAGGCTGAAGTACCCGTCAACTGGTGCTCTGCTTTAGGTACCGTGCTTGCAAATGAAGAAGTCATCGATGGCAGAAGTGAGCGGGGCGGCCATCCGGTTATTCGCATGCCCCTTAAGCAATGGATGTTGCGCATTACTTCTTATGCAGAGCGCCTTTTATACGATCTTGAAGATCTTGATTGGTCTGAAAGCATTAAGGATATGCAGCGCAACTGGATTGGAAGAAGCGAAGGCGCAGAGGTTACTTTCAAACTTGCAGCCTCGGATAAAGTGGTCAAGGTTTTTACCACCAGACCCGACACACTCTTTGGCGCAACCTACATGGTTGTTTCGCCTGAGCATTCTATTGTTTCAGCAATCACCACGCCTGAACAAAAAGCTGCAGTCGAAGCTTATCAAACCGAATCTTCACGCAAAAGCGACTTCGAAAGAACCGAGCTTGCTAAAAAGAAAACCGGGGTATTTACAGGCGCTTATGCAATCAATCCCGTTAACAATAAACAGATCCCCATTTGGATTGCTGATTATGTGCTAGCAGGTTACGGCACTGGCGCAATCATGGCGGTTCCCGCACACGATGAGCGTGATTTTGAATTCGCAAAACATTTCAACCTGCCCATCGTTCCCGTAGTTCAACCTTCAGATGCATGGCTTGAGAAAACCAAAAGCTCCATGCAAAACTTTACCGAACCCTTCACGGATGAAGGTACTGTTTGTAATTCTTCAGAGTTCGATGGTTTGACCTCTTCGGAATTTAAGAAGAAGATCATTAGTGTTTTAGAAACAAAACAACAAGGGTTTGGAAAAGTTAATTTCAAACTTCGTGATTGGCTTTTCAGCAGGCAACGCTACTGGGGCGAGCCTTTTCCTCTTCTTCATCAGGTTGATGCACAGGGTAATCTTCTAGGCAATATTGAACCAATTGAAACTTCTGAGTTGCCTTTGGAACTTCCCCAACTCGAAGATTTCAAACCTTCGGGCAGGCCCGAACCACCTTTGGGCAAAGCCACTGCTTGGCTTAAAGTTGAACGCAATGGCAAACAGTATATCCGCGAAACCAACACCATGCCCCAGTGGGCGGGCTCTTGCTGGTACTACCTCCGCTACATCGATCCTAAAAACCCAAAAGCCTTCTGCGATCCAGAATTACTTAACGCATGGCTACCTGTCGATCTATACATCGGGGGTGCAGAGCATGCGGTGCTTCATCTTCTTTATTCCAGATTCTGGCATAAGTTGCTTTACGATCGTGGTTACCTTAATTGCAAAGAGCCTTTTCAAAAGCTTATCAATCAGGGCATGATCCTTGGCGAAATGGAGTACACCGCTTTCCAAAAAGAAGGTAAGTTCATCTCGCAAGCTTTAGTAAGCTTTGATGGAATTTCTGCAACAGAAAAGAAAACTGATTTACCTGTTGATTGCATTAAAATCGAAGAGTCTAAGGCAGAGAAAAAAGGTGACTCTTTTGTTCTGCTAGAAAACCCTGAAATACGGATCGATGCGCGTGCATCTAAAATGTCCAAGAGTCGGGGTAATGTCATCAACCCTGATACCGTGGTTCATGATTACGGTGCGGATAGTTTGCGCCTTTACGAAATGTTCATGGGGCCCCTGGAAGCTACCAAGCCTTGGAACATGAATGGTGTTGAAGGTGTTTATCGCTTTCTTGCAAGAGTTTGGCGTATGATCATCGACGATCGTGCTGAACATAACACCCTCCTAGAAGCAGTGAAGGATATCCCAGCTAACCAAGAAACCTTGCGCATGCTGCACCATACCATCAAGCGTGTTACCGATGATTTAGAACATTATCGATTCAACACCGCTATCTCTGCCATGATGGAATTCACCAATTTCCTAACCCCTGTTGCAGACAAACCAAAGTCAGTTTTGAAAACCTTTGTGCAACTGCTTGCTCCTTTTGCGCCTCACCTTGCTGAAGAAGTCTGGCAGGCACTTGGGGAAACTTCATCTCTTTCTTACCAACCTTGGCCTACTTATAACCCTGATTTGTTGAAACTTGATACCGTTGAAATCCCTGTTCAAGTTAATGGCAAAATTCGTACCCGTCTTAGTGTAGCCATAGGCTTGGCGGATGATGCTCTTAAAGAACTTGCATTGGCAGACCCTAAAGTTCAAGAATTCATCGCTGGTAAACCAATCAAGAAAATGATCATCGTACCGGGGAAACTTGTGAACATTGTTGCAGGCTGATAACTTTTAATTTGAAAGTATCATCATGAATGAGGATTACAATTCAATCAACAGGCGTAAATTCGTAGCGCAATCTGCCTTGGGGCTCACCACTGCTGCAACTATTTCCCATTTCAATGTTGATGCTGCATTTGCAGATGCTGATACTCATCAAGCTATGGGAACCCGCACCGGTGAAGTAACCGATAACAGTGCAATTATATGGGTGCGCTTGACTACTGCTTCGGTTCGTAACAATGCAGGGAAGTTGATTCCTGGGAGAGTGAAACAAGGCGCAGAAAGACCAGCAATCACTGTCCCTGTGGATCAACTTGAAGGGGCTTGCTCTGGTGCGCCCGGCAGTGTGAGGTTGCGTTATGGCATCAAGATGGATTTGTCTGATGCGAAATCTACGGACTGGGTCGAGGTTACTGAGAAGACAGATTTCAGTCATCGCTTTTTGGTCAATGATTTGAACCCTGCCACCACTTATTATTTTGTCAGTGAAACTCAAGGCTTGGATAAGAAGAGCCATGGGGTTTTTACAGGGAAGTTTCAAACTGCGCCGACTTCAAATGTTCCAAGCAATCTGACTTTTTGCGTTATGACATGCCAAGGTTACCCTGATCGCGGGCATCCGGATGGGCACGCCATTTACCCTTCAATGCTTGCATTAAAGCCTGCGTTTACCTGCCTTACAGGCGATCTTGTTTATTATGATAATGATGAACCCTATGTAACTTCCCCCGAGTTGGCACGCTATCATTGGCAGCGTATGTTTAGCCTGCCCCGTCTGATTGATTTCAATCGTCAGGTGGGCACTTATTGGCTTAAGGATGATCATGATACGCTGAATAATGATTCCGGGCCGGAATCGAAATCGATGGGTTCATTTACTTTTGCAGAGGGCCAGAAGATTTTCCGCCAACAGGCCCCGATGGGCGATGGATTGAACTATCGTACTTTTCGCTGGGGAAGTGATTTGCAAATCTGGTTCACCGATGGGCGTGATTTTCGCTCTAAAAATAAAGTTCCTGATGGCCCCGATAAAACCATCTGGGGCAGTGAGCAAAAAGCTTGGTTCAAACGCACCATGAAGGAGAGTAACGCAACTTGGAAAATCCTAGTTACTCCAACCCCTTTGGTTGGCCCTGATCGGAGCAATAAAAGCGATAATCATTCCAACCTTATGTTCAAACACGAAGGCGATGAAATTCGCAACTGGTTGAAGGCTAATGCCCCCGACAACTTTTTCTCTATTTGTGGTGATCGCCATTGGCAATATCATTCGGTGCATCCTGAATCTAAGGTGCATGAGTTCAGCGTTGGCGCAGCGAGCGATTTGCACGCTGGTGGCAGCAAAGGTAATGACCCTGCCTACCATCGTTTTCATCGAGTTAAAGGCGGGTTTCTTTCTGCGACCGTGAAGCGCGAGGGCCTCAAAAGCTCCATAATTTTCCAGCATCGTGATGTGGATGGCAAGGTGGTTTACGAATTTGGTTCGCAAAGAGATGCAAGCGCCTAGGTCTATAATCGCCTTAGTGTCACTGTTTTATAGTAGTTTGTATACTTCTTGCTCTAAACAAATTATGCTGCATTGCATGAGATTCTTAATACAAGCTGCCTACCTGGGTGAATGACATGCCCTCACATGAATTTGGATTCCTAGATTA
>CALARU010000294.1 GCA_937888715.1 uncultured Planctomycetaceae bacterium
GCAGAGGTTGTGCACTCTGCGAGAAGCTTCTCATTAAAATAGTTACATGCCTGCGAGAATGATGCTCAAAAACTGATCAGCTTTAACTCGCAGAGGTTGTGCACTCTGCGAGAAGCTTCTCATTAAAATAGTTACATGCCTGCGCGAATGATGCCCAAAAACTGATCAGCTTTAAGGCTGGCGCCACCTATCAACCCGCCATCCACATCGGGTTGGCTTAGAAGGCTTGCAGCGTTATCAGGTTTTACGCTACCACCATATTGAATGACCATATGTGCGGCAGCTTCAGCGCCATGATGCTTGGCAATCCAACCGCGAATAAACGCATGGGCATCTTGTGCTTGCTGAGGGGTGGCGTTATGGCCTGTACCGATGGCCCAAACGGGTTCATAGGCCAAAACCAATGATTTGAAACAGGTGGCACTAACACCAGCGAGGCTGCCATCGAGTTGATTCTTGAGGATTTCATTGGTTTTGTTAGCTTGGCGTTCATCGAGTGATTCGCCAATGCAAAGAATAACATGCAGACCTACAGTTAAAGCGGCATGAACCTTTTTATTGACTGCGATATCGCATTCGCCCATTTTGTGTCTGCGTTCGCTATGGCCAAGGATTACATACTTACAGCCAATGTCGAGGAGCATAGCGGGGCTGATTTCGCCTGTGAAAGCGCCTTCTTTTTCGTGGTAACAATTTTGGGCGCCCAGTGCGATATGGGTTCCTTTTAGAACTTCCCCTACGGTTTGAAGGTAGGTGAAAGGAGGGCAGAGCGCGACATCAACTTGATGGTTTCCTGCCATGAGTGCAACCACTTCTTGGGCCAGTTTTTTTGCGGTGGCATGGTCGGTGAACATTTTCCAGTTGCCTGCAACAAATTTCTTACGCATGTTTAGTCCGACTTTCTAAAAGAGGTTAATACTTGAAGTTATAATAAAGAATAAAAGCCTTATTTGCCAGCATCTTAAGCAATAATCCACAAAATATTGGTTCCCACTCAGGAACCAATAAACAATTCATTGGAGGAAGATGCTGCTTTTTAGCCAGAGATTTGTGCGATGGGATACGATCCCAGCACAGTTACTTCAGTACATTCATCATGAAATGCTTTCAGCATTTTGTTGATTTTCGGGTCATCGATATGGCCTTCGAAATCTGCAAAGAAGATGTATTCGTTTTTTGCAATTCGGGAAGGGAAAGATTCGATCCAAGCCAAGTTCACTTTGTTGGACTTGAATACAGCAATGGCATCTGCAAGCGAGCCTGGGCTGTGTGGAATGCGAAACATCAGAGTTGTTTTATCGTTGCCAGTCTTGGCGGTTTTCTGATGCCCAATGACTGCAAACCGGGTTTCATTGTCTGCGGAATCTTGAATATCTTCAAACAAAATGCGTAAACCATAGCGAACAGCAGCCTGCCTGCTAGCAACAGCGGCGGCACCTGGTTCGCGTTGGGCTAATTCTGCAGCAGTGGTCGTGCTTGAAACTTCGGTAAGCAAAGCGTGTGGGGTGTTTTTACCAAGCCAGTTTCGGCATTGCGAGATTGCTTGGGGTTTACTGTAAACCCTGCGGATATCTTTTGCTTCGCATTTTGCCATCAGGTTGTGATGGATTTGCAATCTGATTTCAGAGCAGATAATCATTTGGGGCATGCGCATGAACATATCAAGGGTATCAGCAATGCGCCCATCGGTGGAGTTTTCAACAGGAACAACGCCAAAATCGGCGTGCCCGCGGTTTACTTCTTCGAATACTGCCGTGATACTGCCAACGGGAACAAATTCGACAGCCTGACCAAAGCGCTCGATGGCTGCAAGATGGCTGTAGCTGTATTCTGGCCCGAGGTAGGTAACTTTAAGGAGTTTCTGTAATGCTCTGGAACCACTCATGATTTCGCGAAAAACTGCGCGAACGGTACTTACATCAAGGGCGTTCGGGTATTTCGTATGGGCTTCTAAAACATTGGCGAGAACTTCTTCTTCGCGGGCAGGAGAGAAGATATCCTCCCCATTTTCCATTTTAATTTTCCCAACTTCACCGGCTGCGGAGGCTCGGTCGTTTATTAGTTTTAGGATTTGCAAATCGAGTTTATCAATTTGATTGCGAACACTTTTGACAAGTGCTTGCGCTTTGGCAGGGTTGGGAGGAGTGACCGCTTCGATTTTTCGCGCCATGATAAGTCTCGTTTGGGAATACTTTTTTGCGAAAAGTTTGGTTAATGTATGGGTGCCATCGCTTAGTGTCAATGAAGTAATCTCAGAACCCTCAACAAAAGGGCCTTTGAATCAACTTATCATATTGCCTATGTTTTTTAAAGCCCTTAAATTAACAAAATAAAGAGATTGTGTTAGTGTTCAAAAGAATAGAGGCAGATAATGCTGCCAAATTGGCGGTTGGGGTGAAAGTTCGGCCTTTTTTTGGCTTGCTCTTATGCCCTAAAATATTTTTAGTAATCGTTATATCTCTATTGTAATATTAGACTTACGATTTATTGGTTGCGATTCTTTAATTCTGGCATGGCACTTGCTGATTTATCTTTATTAAAATTCTGCCTATACTAATTAAGATTCGATTGTCCTGTTTTTTAAGCGTAGGTGAATTTTAGTGCCATTATTTTGTAAAAAGTGGCAATATTTGCAAATAACTGTTTGGCTTGGGCGAATTATTTACTGACTATCTTACATTTTCGAGCAATTTTGCTCGAATCTTTTCTTGGAGAACTGAGATGGCTGAAGAAAAAATCATCGGTATTGATCTGGGAACCACCAATTCCGTTGTTGCAGTTATGGAAGGTGGCGAAGTCAAGGTCATTGCCAATCAGGAAGGCAATCGCATTACCCCCAGCGTGGTAGCATTCACGGATAAGGGCGATCGATTAGTTGGCGATCCTGCCAAGCGACAGGCGGTTACTAATCCCCGCAGGACTGTCTATTCCATCAAGCGCTTTATGGGTCGTAGGGTAAGCGAAGTTAAAGGCGAAGAAAAGTTGGTTCCCTACAAGGTTTTAGGTGGCCCCGAAGACACTGCAAAAGTAGACATTGATGGTAAGTCTTACACCCCTCCCGAAATTTCTGCGATGATTCTGCGCAAGCTTAAAGAATCTGCTGAGAACTATCTTGGCCATACTGTTCGTAAGGCTGTTATCACTGTTCCTGCTTACTTCAACGATGCTCAAAGGCAATCCACCATCGAAGCGGCTCAAATTGCTGGGTTCGATACCGAGTGGGAAATCGAAGATCCCGTAACTGGTAACAAATCCCGTCAGCGCATGCGCATTATTAATGAGCCTACCGCTGCTTCCCTTGCTTATGGCATGGACAGGAAGGCCAACGAAAAGATCGCGGTATTCGATCTTGGGGGTGGTACCTTTGATATTTCCATTCTTGATGTAGGCGATGGTATTTTCAAAGTTGAATCAACCAATGGTGATACCCATCTTGGTGGTGACGATTTTGACCAAGTGGTTATCGACCACATCGCAGAAGAATTCAAGAAAGAGAATGGCATCGATCTGCGTAAAGATCAGATGGCATTGCAACGCCTCAAAGAAGCTGCAGAGCGTGCTAAGAAAGATCTTTCCCAGCAGACTACTACCGATATCAACTTGCCATTTATTACTGCAGATGCCACTGGACCGAAGCATTTACAGATGGCGCTTACCCGGGCCAAGTTTGAGCAATTGGTTGATCCTTTGATTGAAAAATGTCGTGGCCCTGTGGTTCGAGCCCTTGCTGATGCCAAGATGAAACCTTCCGAAATTGATGAAGTTGTCATGGTGGGCGGGATGACTCGCATGCCCAAGATTCAGTGGTTGGTCAAAGATATCTTTGGCAAAGAAGGCCATCGTGGTGTGAACCCAGATGAAGTGGTTGCAATCGGTGCTGCTATTCAAGGCGCACAACTTCTTCTAGGCAGCAAATCAGAATTGTTGCTGGTGGATGTGACCCCTCTTTCGCTAGGTATTGAAACTTTGGGTGGCAGGTTGACTCGTTTGATCGAGCGCAACACCTCCATCCCTTCCGAAAAGAAACAGGTATTCTCGACCGCTGCAGATGGCCAGACTGCAGTTACCATCTCTGTTTATCAGGGTGAAAGTGAAATTGCCAAGAGCGTAGGCAATCGCATGCTTGGTGAATTCAACCTCGAGGGCATTGCTGCTGCAGCCCGTGGCGAACCACAAATTGAAGTTACTTTTGCTTTGGATACCAACGGCATTCTCAAAGTCACTGCCAAAGATCTTGGTACTGGCAAAGAGGCCAAAGTCGAAATCAAGGGTTCGAGCGGTATCAGCAAAGAAGAAGTCGATAGGATGCGCAAAGATGCAGAGTTGCATGCTGATGAAGACAAGCGCAAGCTGGAAATCATCAACGCTCGTAACGAAGCGGATAATACGGTCTTTCAGATTGAAAAGCAGCTTAAAGAGCATGGCTCGAAGTTGTCCGATTCCACCAAAACAGTGGTTCAGGGCGCTATCGATCGGGTCAAGGAATCTTGCAAGGGCGAAGACCCTCAGGCAATGAAGCAAGCTACTTCCGATTTGATCACTGCTTCACAAGAATTGGCCAAGCATATGTCGGGTGGTCCCGGCGATGCAGGGCAAGAACCTGGTGCTGCACCAGGGCAGGGCGCTGCACCGGGTGGCGATGATGTCATCGATGCCGAGTTTGAAGTGAAGAAGTAATCAGGATTAAATAAAGAAAAAGCTCTGGAGAAAGCTCTGGAGCTTTTTTTATTGGTTATTGATACCTTTCGGAATAAAGCTTCGCCCCCATTTTGCCCAGATTCATCTTAATTA
>CALARU010000295.1 GCA_937888715.1 uncultured Planctomycetaceae bacterium
AAAGCGCCATCTTTCTCAATGTATTTTCGATATTCATCAAGGGTGGTAGCCCCAATACATTGGATTTCACCTCGAGCAAGAGCTGGCTTAAGGACATTCGATGCATCGATAGCACCTTCAGCCCCGCCTGCGCCAACAAGAGTATGAAGTTCATCAATGAAAAGAATCGTATTTTTAGCCCTTCGAACTTCATTCATAACCGCTTTGATGCGTTCTTCAAACTGGCCGCGGTACTTGGTACCAGCGACCATCATCGCAAGGTCAAGAACAACAATCCGCTTATCTCTAAGCAATTCTGGGACATTTCCATCAATGACCAATTGTGCAAGGCCTTCAACAATTGCAGTTTTACCAACGCCTGCTTCGCCAAGAAGAACAGGATTATTCTTGGTTCTTCTGCTAAGGATTTGAACAACCCTCTCGATTTCATTGGCTCTGCCAATAACGGGGTCTAGTTTCCCTTGTTTAGCAAGTTCGGTAAGGTCTCTGCCAAAACTATCCAAGGCGGGAGTTTTGGATTTGCCTCTACCAGGCTGTTTTTCACCACTGCTACTTCCGCCCCCAGTCTCTTCGGTAGCCATGTTATGCCCCAGCAAATTAAGAACTTCTTCCCGGACATCGTCAAGTTTCAAGCCAAGGTTCATCAAAACCTGAGCCGCAACACCTTCTTGCTCGCGCAACAATCCCAAGAGGAGATGTTCTGTTCCAACATAATTATGGTTAAGATTTCGAGCTTCCTCAATAGAGTAGTCGATCACTTTTTTGGCCCTAGGTGTTTGGGGGAGTTTCCCCATAGTCACCATATCGGGTCCAGATTGAACTATTTTTTCAACCTCGAGTCGGATTTTTCTCAAATCGATATCAAGGTTTTTAAGAACATTCGCAGCTACGCCGGAACCTTCTTTTACAAGCCCAAGCAAAATATGCTCTGTGCCAATGTACTCATGATTGAAGCGCTGGGCTTCTTGATTGGCAAGTTGCATAACTTTGCGAGCACGATCAGTAAAACGCTCATACATTTTTAAATTAGCCCTGTAAACTTTTAAGCTAATGACCTACTACCAGATCACAAGATACACTTTTAACAATCTTGGGTCATCTCCAAAACAAAAATTTTCCTTACACTATTTATTATAGTCATTCGCAGACTTTTATACCGATCTTGCCAAAATAATTAAAATTATTTTTAAATCAATCACATTCGACTGATAAAAAGGCACCACATTGGTCATTAATGATTAAAACCCAGGCGGGCTCTCGAATTTTAATTGCGGGAATTCCCCCACTTTCATTCCAACCAGCTTAATCTTATCTGATTCCAAATTTCCCAAACCAACCTTGGCACTTAACCCAATATGATCAATTTTTGCAGGATCAAAACCCATTAATCTTGCGCAGGTGGCATCAATTGCAACAGGATCATCACTCATCAGCAAGATGTTTGATCTAATCGAATCCCCATAAAGAGGGCCATCGCCCTGCATACCAACAATACCATCCACTAAAGAAAGATCGGCTTTTCTTGTCGAATTAATATCTACGATACTATTAACAATACCCTGAAAATGTAGTTCGTTTTTAGGCCACCCGTAAGCTTGACCTGAAGCAATACCAAACAAGTTTTTCAAAGAAAGTGTTACATTTGTCCAATGATGGGTTTTAAGCTTGGGAACTGATATTAAAACATCAGCTTCATAGGCCTCTTTACTAAAGTAAATGAATCCTAACCCAGATTTTGCCCCTAAATTGACAACTTTTTTAGTTTGATCGTAATTGATATCTACAAATCGAATTTTATGCTCAGCCAGTACTTTTTCCAACCCACACTCCCGAAGCAAACATCCCATATTTCTTCGATGCCCCGACCCTTCTCCAACCACAATTTCTGCTGCACCTTCTTCAATGCAGAGACGAATCATCGCATCCACAATCTTCGGATTAGTATGAATTGGTCTTTTGGAATTAAATTCAACAATATTAGGTTTTATAAATATTTTTTTACCTGCTAATGGAACCTTTTGTTTAAATAATTGATACATTTCCCTCAGAGCTAAAAGAACATCATCTTCATAACTTGTTACATTTTTCCAAGCTACTAAGCTTTCGTTTTGCCTGACCTGAACCCCTCCCA
>CALARU010000296.1 GCA_937888715.1 uncultured Planctomycetaceae bacterium
TTTGGAGCAGCCTCAACACCACGGATCTTCCTGAAACCCCCGAGCAATTAAAAGCTCGTCAAAAAATAGAGTCGAAAGCAAATGAAAATATAACTACATGGAAGGCCGAGAAATCAAACCTTGAGATGCAGCGGAAGACTGTGACCGACGAGCTTGCGCAATTAGATAAAGCAGCTTCGCCTGATAAAAAAGCGGATGCGCCAACTGCTGCTAAAAGAGAAGCGCTAGTCAAAAAACGTGACGGGTTGAATGAAAGCATTCGGAAAATCGGGGGCACTATAAGTCATGCAGAGTTCTTCCGTTCCAAGGCGCCCAAGGCCTTTGCCTTAAAGGATGGCGACAGCATTGCTGATATGCCTGTCTACATCCGGGGCAATCCCTACGCACCGGGGGTCGTAATGCCTCGAGGTGCCATCCGTGTTGTTTCCCGAGATAAATTTCCCACAATCCCTGAAGGGCAAAGTGGCAGGCTTCAGCTTGCTGATTGGCTGGCCGATGCAAGCAATCCGCTAACCGCCAGGGTTGCAGTTAATCGAATCTGGCAGAAGCTTTTTGGTGAAGGGATTGTAAGCAGCGTTGATTACTTTGGCACCCGCGGGGAAACGCCATCGCATCCAGAACTGCTCGATCATATTGCGAGCCGTTTCATGAATCAAGGTTGGTCCCAGAAGCGGTTGATTCGTGACTTGGTTCTCAGCCATGCGTATCGAATGGCAAGTTCCAATAATCAAGAGTCCATGAAGATCGACCCTGAAAACAAATTGATCTGGAGAATGAATCGGCAGCGGCTTGATGCGGAAGCCATAAGGGATGGGCTTCTCCACATAAGTGGAGAATTAATTCAAAGCGAGGGCGGGCCTGCGCTTGTGCTGGAAGAGCCGGAAAATTGTGGATCACTTTCGCTGAAGGGAGTCAACCCACCCAACTACACCCATCGCAAACCCCGCCCTACCGAGGAATTCCAAAGAACTATCTACCTACCGGTTATGCGTACGAACTTTGGAACTCATGATCGTATCCGGTTCTTTTTTGATTTCGTGAACCCCGCACAGATTGCAGGCCAACGAAACCAGACTGTCGTACCAACTCAATCGCTGTTTGTAATGAACAACGATCTTTTTCAAAAGCGGGCAAGATTACTTGCAACCCGGGTAATCGCAGAATCTCCCGATACCAAAGCACGCCTGAACTATCTTTGGCTAACAGTCTTTAACCGACCCATCACGAATTCAGAATATCTGGAAGCTGCAGAATTCCTTGGAAGATTACCTTCGTCCTTGAACACAAAGGATTCCAAAGCACTCGATCTGACTCTTTGGCAGGAGCTTTGTCATTCGTTGCTCGCTTCCAATGAATTTATCTTTCGATTTTAAAAGGGAATCATGACCATGTTGCAAAAGCCTTTCTTCAATCGCCGTCAGATGCTGCAAAACCTTTCTTGTGGTTTTGGTTCACTTGCACTTGCAGACATTGCACACGCAATGAATCAAACATCAGGGGCCCAGCTTCCCCTCATGGCAGCTAAAGCTAAAAGGGTGATTTTTCTGTTCATGGCAGGTGGCCCTTCGCAGCATGATTTATTCGATCCCAAGGAATATATTCGCAAGAAGCATGGTCAGCCGATTGATTCACCCCTTCGAAAAGAAGTGACACAAGTCGGAACAGAAAAATTTCTAGCACTCGGAAACGCAGTACCCGTCAAACCAAGAGGCAATTCAGGTATCATGATTTCTGATCTGATGCCACAGCTAGCTACCGTTGCAGATGAAATCTGCCTTTTACGAGGCATGAATGCGGACAATCCTCAGCATGCCAGCGCCACCAATCAGTTTCATACCGGCATGTTCACCGAGGTTCGCCCCTCCATGGGTTCTTGGATCAGTTATGGGTTGGGTACCGAAAATCAGAATCTGCCTAGCTTTGTCAGCATTCATGCGCCCGGTTTAAGAACCTACGGGTCAGGCTTTCTTCCTGCCTCTCATCAGGGAACACCTCTTACAGTTCCTCTTAATGATAAAGTTCTACCTATTGAAAATCTGCGTAATGCCTCTGGAAGCGAGGCAACCCAACGCCAACGAATGGACCTGACTAAAAAGCTGAACCGCCGTTTACTTGATGATCTTCATGGCGATGCCAACATGGAAGGAATGATCCAGAACATGGAGCTTGCCTTCCGCATGCAAATCACCACGCCTCAATTGGTGGATCTATCCAAGGAAACTAAGTCCACGCTGGATCTTTATGGGGTTGGTGGCAAAGACTCTGATAAGCATGGTCGGGCCTGCCTGCTGGCTAGAAAGCTGAGCGAATCAGGCGTGCGCTTTGTTCAGGTAACCATGGATGGATGGGATCATCATGACAATATTCAAGGCAACTTGCCAAGGTTATGCCAGCAAACTGATCGGCCGATTGCTGGATTGCTCAAAGATTTGAAACAGCGCGGCCTTCTTGAAGATACCCTCGTTCTGTGGTCTGGTGAATTCGGCCGAACCCCTTGGAGCCAGGATCTTAGCGGCACCGCTCCCATCGATAAGCATGGGCGCGAACACCAACCCGAAAGCTTCTGCACCTGGATGGCGGGAGGCGGAGTGAAAGCGGGCTTCACCTATGGCGACACCGATGAAATGGGCTACCGTGTGGTAAATGGAAAAATCCACATTCATGATCTGCACGCCACCATCCTGCATCTGCTTGGGCTAGACCATACCAAGTTAACATGGCGCCATATTGGGCGCGATTACCGCCTGACCGATGTTCATGGTGAAGTGGTAAAGGAGATTTTGGCGTGAATCAAACCTCAATGTCTGCTGTGCTTACGCGCCTACTCATCGTCGCGTTATTGGCTTATCTGTGCAACCTGTCGAACGCTCTCGCAGAGGAGAAACAAAGCGAACTCAAATACTTTGAAGATCGCGTCCGACCTCTGCTGGTTAAGCATTGTAACGGATGTCACGGTGAGGACCTTGCCGAGGGGAAGCTACGGCTCGACACGAAAAACGGCTGGGAACGGGGCGGTGACCGCGGGCCGGCAATTGTGCCTGGCGATCCATCGGCGAGCTTGATCATCCGTGCGGTTTCGTATCGGGACGAAAAGCTGCGAATGCCCCCCAAGTCTGCCGGCAGAAAACTCACCGATGCCGAACTCGAATTTCTCACGACCTGGATTCGCCAAGGGGCCCATGACCCGCGGGTCGGTCAGAAAATCGTCACGGATATCGAAAAAGCATCGGCGAAACACTGGGCATTTCAGCCGATCGCTACCCCCAAGGTCGAAGCGGGAACTCATCCGATCGATTCCCTGATCGAACGCAAACACCGGGAACAGAAATTTGTCGCAACGGAACCTGCGGACTTGCGGACGCTGATCCGCCGCACAACATTCGATTTACTCGGTCTGCCGCCCACCGAGAAACAACTCGCTACTTCGCGTGACGAGTATCCAAAACTGGTGAAAGAACTCTTGGCATCTCCGCAGTATGGCGAGCGCTGGGCGCGGCACTGGCTCGATGTGGCACGGTACTCAGATGCGAAGGACGGCGTCTTGATGTACGGGGATGCTCGGATTCGGCCGTTTGCATATACGTATCGCGATTATGTGATACGGGCCTTCAACGACGATAAGCCGTTCGACCGGTTCATCCGTGAGCAACTCGCAGCGGATCAACTCAATCTGCCGGCCGATTCTACCGACCTCGCCGCAATGGGTCTGCTCACGCTGGGCCGCATGTTCGACAGCAATCGGCATGATGTGATCGACGACCAGATCGATGTCGTCGGCCGCGGGTTTCTCGGCCTCTCGATTAGTTGTGCCCGATGTCACGACCACAAATACGATCCGGTACCCACGGCCGATTACTACTCGCTCTATGGCGTCTTCGCAAGTTGCGTCGAGCCGAGTGACCGGCCGCGCATCGGGCCGATCACCGAAGCGGGAAAGGCTTTCGAGAAAGAGTTTGCGGCGAAGCTCAAGGAAGTCACTGAAAAACAACAAACGCACTACGACGAGACACTCAAAATCGCTCGCGAGCGCACACCAGATTACCTTGTGCATGTTGCGACGACAGAACCAGACGCCTCGGAAACGACCATCTTCTTTCTCTCGCTGATCCCTGATCAGTTGCGACCTCAGATCACGAAGCGCTGGCGGCAGCTCATCGCACGGCGTGCATTCCCTGACGATCCTGTCTTCGGGCCGTGGCACGACTTGATGCGTGACTTCAAGCTCCAACCCGAACAATGGAAATCTCGTGGAGTTGATCAACGACTCATTGACGGGCTAGTAGCTGCGAAGCCGACAAACAAAGCGGAAGTGGCGAAAGCGTATGGCTCGATCCTTCGCACGGCCTGGAAATCGGGAGCAAACGAGAAAGATCCAATTGCCGGTCTTCTCATCTCGCGCGACGGGCCTGTCTGGTTTCCGCCACGCGATGTTGCCTTCTATCTCTCGCGCACGCCGGCCGATGCCTATCGCGGTTTGTTGGGGCAACTTGATGCCATTTCCGTTAAGCACAACGATGCAGCGCCGCGAGCGCTGATCGTGCAGGACGCAGAACTGCTCTACGATCCGGTCATCTTCCAACGGGGCGACCCCATTGCCCGAGGTAACCCGGTGCCGCGTCGCTTCCTCGGCATTCTTTCACAAGGCGAACGCGCGTCCTTCAAAAACGGCGGCGGGCGGCTGGATCTCGCCGATGCCATCGCTTCACCAAAGAATCCACTCACGGCACGCGTGTGGGTGAATCGCGTTTGGATGCACCACTTCGGTGAGCCACTTGTCGAAAATCCCAGCGATTTTGGCTTACAGTCCAAGCAGCCGGTACAACAGGAATTGCTCGATTTCCTCGCAGGCTATTTCATGCAACAGGGGTGGCGGACAAAACCGCTGCACGAGTTGATCCTCACGTCGCGGGCTTATCAACGAGCGTCGCAGTTGCCG
Organism: uncultured Planctomycetaceae bacterium; assembly: GCA_937888715.1. Lineage (GTDB taxonomy): Bacteria > Planctomycetota > Planctomycetia > Gemmatales > Gemmataceae > UBA969. The sequence goes on from CALARU010000296.1 coordinate 4,937, forward strand.
GAATCGAAAGAGATAGCAACACAACTGCGGACCGATGCGACGAACTCGTTGCTCTGGCGAGCGAACCGGCGACGGCTCGATCTTGAACAGATGCGCGATACCCTCTTGGCCATCACGGGCGAGATGAACGGCACCATGTTCGGTCGCCCTGTTACGCTGACCGACAACGCAAATCATCGCCGCACCATCTACGCCTTCGTCGAGCGTCAGAATATCCCAGCCCTTGTGCAGACGTTTGATTTCGCCAACTCCGACACCAGCACCCCGCGTCGGAACCAAACGACCGTGCCGCAACAAGCGCTTTTCGCTCTGAATTCGCCGTTCATGCTGGCTCGTGCTGATGCTCTCGCGAAACGGGTTGCCGGAATCGAACCCAAACAACGAACGCCACGATTATACGCCCAGGTCTATGGCCGCGAACCGACTCCGACAGAGCAAGAGGAATGTGACCGCTTCCTCACGACCGGCACTGTCGAACAACTCGCGCAAGTGCTGCTGATGAGTAACGAAATGATGTTTGTGGATTAAGCCACTGCGCGAGAATCAGTAACCGATTTCTGCGTGATGACTAACGACTGAGAGGAATTGCAATGAACAGTCTTCCTGGACAACTCACACGACGCGACCTGCTGGCGACCGTCGGTACGGGGATTGGCTTCCTTGCATTGCCTGGCCTCATGCAGGCAGATACTCCCAATCCGGCTACGATTATCAATCCGCTCGCACCTCGTCCGCCACACTTCGCAGCGAAGGCCAAGCACATTATTCACATCTATTTGAACGGTGGACCTTCCCAAGTTGACACGTGGGATTACAAGCCTGAACTAAAGAAATGGGGTGGTAAAAAAATCCCGCTCAACAATGTCACGACCGAACGGGAAACCGGGGTGGCGCTGGCCTCGCCTTTCGAATTCAAGCAGTATGGCCGTAGCGGACTATGGTGCAGCGAGATCTTTCAGAAGACGGCGAGCCAGCACGCGGATCGAATTTGCGTTATCAAGTCGATGTATGCCAACACGCCAAATCACGAGCAGAGCATGCGGTTGATGAATACCGGCGATGAACGGTTGTCGCGTCCGAGCTATGGGTCGTGGCTGACGTATGGCCTCGGCTGCGAGAACCAGAACTTGCCCGGCTTCGTAACGATGTGCCCGGGGTTGCCGGTCGCCGATTCTTCGAACTGGCGAAGTGCATTCTTGCCGGGCATTTACCAAGGAACTTATCTCAATAGCCGCAAGACGAAGGTTACAGATCTGATCGCGAACATTCAAAGCCCGCGTACTTCTTCTGCGGATCAGCGACAGCAGCTCGATTTGCTCGCCAGCATGAATCGACGTCATCAATCGTCACGCAACGACGATCCGAATCTCGAATCTCGAATTCAGTCGTTCGAACTGGCGTTTCGCATGCAAACAGAAGCGACCGATGCGTTCGATATCTCGAAGGAAACGAAAGCGATTCACGAACTCTACAAAGCTGACACGATTCACGGCCGGCAACTCCTCATCGCTCGACGATTAATTGAACGCGGAGTTCGTGTGGTCCAGTGTTATCACGGCGATGTCCAACCGTGGGACTCGCACAGCAATATCGCCGGCGAGCATCGCAAGCTTGGCAACGAGTGCGACGGCCCGATCGCCGCACTGTTGTTCGATCTGGCTCAGCGAGGCTTGCTCGACGAAACCCTTGTCATCTGCGGAGGTGAGTTTGGCCGCACTCCTGCCGTCGAGATTCCAATCGGCGGTGGCACTCCCACGGGCCGCGATCACAACCATCACGGCTTCACCATCTGGCTCGCGGGGGGCGGCGTGAAGGGCGGCTTCTCCTACGGAGCAACAGACGAGTTCGGCTACAAAGCCATCGAAAACCGTGTGCATGTCCACGACCTACATGCCACAATGCTGCAACTGATGGGATTCGATCATCGCAAACTGACATACCGCCATGCAGGCCTCGACTTCCGGCTCACGGGCATTGAAGAGGCCAATATCGTGAAGGAGATTCTGGCATGAAAAACCGGCAACTGTTATTCCGGGCGTCCGTGATACTTTCCCTGCTGGTGTGGCATCATCTACCCCGGCCACAGGTGGCTCGGTGCGGAAGGCGACAGTTTCGGCGACTCTAAGGAAAGGCTGACGGGCATCTAAGAGACTTAGACCAAGAACACCCGATACAAAGCCATATTGGGCGCGATTACCGCCTGACAGACCTTCACGGTGCAGTGGTAAAAGAGATCCTCGCATAAGGCATAGGTAAAAGAATAAAGGGATACATTCTTTTTTGATGGTAGTATGAGTGTTAGTCCATACCTTAGGTTGCAAAGAATCCGACCCACAGGATTTAAACGGTCAAGAATACAAACAGTTGTAAAACAGGTACGCAGAAAACCATGACAAGACCGAACCGCTCCCTCGTACTCCTAGCCGCACTGCTGCTTGTGCCACTGGCCAACTTGCATGCCGTAGAGCCTTCGAGCAATCGTGAGCTGCCAATTTCATTCGTAAAAAAACATTGCGCTGACTGCCATGATGCCAATACCTCGAAGGGTAACTTCCGGGCAGATTTGCTCACCAAGGATCTTGGGGATCAGAAGAATATCAAGGCTTGGAGCCGGGTGCTGGCACGCGTGCAAAGCGCTGAGATGCCCCCACCAAAGAAAACTCAACGCCCGACGGAAGCGGAAATCAACACGGCTCTCGGAGCATTGAAGACAGCTTTTCATGAGGATGCACTTGCAAGGCATAGTGAATCAGGCAGGGTTCGTTTGCGCCGTCTTAACCGGCTAGAATATGAAAACACGGTGCGCGATCTTCTCGGCATCGATACGCCATTAAGAGATCTCCTACCGGAAGACGATTTACGCGATGGGTTCAACAACCAGACAGCAGCCCTAAGCATTTCACCCGTGCACATCCAGCAATACATGGCAGCAGCGGATCGTGCCCTAGAGGCAGCCAGTGTTCGCCAAGCACGCCCGGAAACAAAAACACACAAGTTTTCTTACACACACGATGCTGAAAAATCATTTCATGGCCATGCTCATAACAAGCTGCAGTGCAACCTTAGGGGAGATGATCTGCATTTCTTCCTCGACACTCACATTGAAGTGCCCGCTTACCTGCGCCAGTTCGAGACAATTACACGAGAGAACCCAGGCAGGTATCGCATCCGCATCACAACAGAAGCACGCGATACGACCAATGGCGAGGATCTTATTTTTAGCGTCTGGCTAGCCGCTGGCGGTAAGAGGCGGGAATTACTCGGCCACTTCGATGCGCAACATCGTAAAGAAACAGTCGTAGAGCTGACCCGGCCCTTTGAGAATGGTGAGACAATCATTATCGCGCCCTATCGCATGGCCAAGGTGCGGATCGACTCAGGTTATAGCGTTTATTTGCCCGACAAGCAGGATAAGATTCCCAAGGGCTGGCATGCTATCAGTAATCCCAATCCACCCATTCCTACAGTGGGCCCTGGGATCGTAGTGAAGCCCGTTGAGATTATCGGGCCGCTGTACGAGCATTGGCCTCCACAGGGGCATCGTTTGCTTTATGGCGATGAAGCTGAATTAATCTCCGTAGTAGATATTGCAAAAACCATGAGGGTGCCCGATACGATTCTGCGTCCGGTGAGGGGCAATCGCCAAGTCAAGGATCCATTAACGATAAGGTTGCCTAAGGATAAAACAGAGGCCGCCATTCGCGATACGCTCACCCGCTTCATCAGCCGTGCTTTCCGAAGGCCTAGTACCGCCAGTGAAGTCGAGCTTTACCAATCGATGGTTCGCGACCGACTAAGCAAAGGCGAATGCTTCGAAGTTGCGTTGAATGCCGCACACCGCGCAGTACTTTGTTCACCCGATTTTCTGTTTATCGTTGAGCATGGTTTTAAATTGAACAGCCATGAGCTTGCAGCAAGGCTCTCGTATTTCCTTTGGCGAACTGCACCAGACGAAGAGTTGCGCAAGCTTGCGGACAAGGGCGATTTGATAAGACCGGAAGTGCTAAGGCAAGAAACCGCCCGCTTGATCGCATCGCCACGCTTTGAAGGTTTTGTCCGAGATTTTCTTGCTCAGTGGCTCAATCTGCGAGAGATCAATGCGACCACGCCGGACCGCGATCTATTCCCTGAGTATTTCGAAAGCATCCATGATGGAAGACAGGACGTTTTTCTGCATGACTCGATCGTGGGAGAAACGCAGGCGTATTTCCGCGATCTTCTAGACAGAAATCTTGGCGCTGCGATGTTAGTTTCTGCACCTCATGCATACCTGAATCAACGCCTTGCCGAGCACTATGACCTGCCACCAGTCAAGGGTGCTGGATTGCGGAGAGTGGATTTGCCCGCTGACAGTTTGCGTGGCGGGTTGCTCACGCAGGCAAGCATTTTAAAAGTGACATCTAATGGTGCAAATACCTCGCCGGTGCTGCGCGGTGCATGGCTACTTGAGCGAATTGTTGGCACACCCGTGCCACCGCCGCCACCGAATGCGGGATCGATCGAGCCCGATACCCGAGGCGCGACGAATATCCGCGAGCAACTTTCCAAGCACCAGTCTGTAGCGAGTTGCGCAGGTTGCCATCAGAAAATCGATCCGCCTGGTTTCGTGCTCGAAGCCTTCGATCCCATCGGCCGCTATCGCGATTACTATCGCACTACCGAGAGTGGTGAAAAACTCAAAAATGCACGCGTCTTTTATGGTGGTGATTACGGTAGTGTCAAGTATCTCAAAGGATCCGTGGTAGACACCAAGAGCCAGCTTCCCGATGGTAGGGAAATCGCAGATGTTCGCGCCTACAAAGCGACTCTTGCCTCTAGGCCCGAACTACTTGCCCGCAGTCTCGTCCGCAAGCTTGCCACCTTCGCAACGGGTGTGAGTGTGGAGGCTGAAGATGAGATCGTCGTCGATGCAATTTTGGAAAAATCTAAGTCATCCGGGTACGGTTTACAAACACTGATTCACGAAGTCATACAGAGCGAGCTGATCACTCGGAAATAATAGGAATTTCACAATGAGCAATCACTTACCGATTAGGGAAAACAAATGAAACCATTACCACGCCGCCTCTTTCTGAAAAACGCAGGTATCGCCATCGGTTTGCCGATGCTGGATTCGATGTTGCCCTCGCGATATCTAGGAGCCGCCCCAGTGACTCCGCCACGCCGCATGGTTTGCATTGGCGTTCCCTTCGGTTTTGACCCTGCCGCTTTCGTACCGGTCACGACCGGTCGTGATTATACTCTTCCTTCACACCTTGCTCATCTTGCGGCACATCGCAACGATTTCACGGTGATCAGTGGTCTGAGCCATCCCAACACCGGTGGTGGTGGACATAAGGCGGAAGCAGTCATGCTTACCGGCGCACCCTATCCAGATTATTCCCACAATCTCAAAAACACTATCTCAGTGGATCAGGCTTTTGCCATCCGTTTTCGTGGCGAAACCCGCTATGAAAGCCTCACCCTGACCACGCAAGGCCCATCACTTTCGGTTACCGCCAATGGTGTCTCGATTCCTGCGATGGATCGCCCCTCAGCAGTATTTAAAAAGCTTTTTCTAACTGCAACTCCCGCCGAGATGGAAGCCGACCTGCGCCGTATCGATGAAGGACGCAGCATGCTCGATTTCGTAAAGGATAGAGCCAAGAGCCTCAACAGTCAGGTCAGCAGTGCCGACCGCCAACGCATCGATGAATACTTTGAGTCCGTACGCGATGTAGAACGCCAGCTCAAAATGACACGCGAGTGGGTGAATCAGCCCAAGCCGAAGGTAATCGGGGGCGAACCGAGAGACATTGCAGATGGCCAGCAGCAAAAGGCAAAGTTCCAGCTTATGGTAGATATGATCTACCTCGCACTGATCACGGACTCTACCCGCTCCATCAGCCTTATGACCTTCGGCATGCATCATGATCTATCCCATCATGGCAAGGAACCCAAAAAGCTTGCGCAATGCCGTCAGGTTGAAGTCGAGCTGATTCAGGCCTTTGGCGGCCTGCTCGACAAGCTGAAGGCTGCCAAGGAAGGGGGCACATCGCTGCTCGATTCCACCATGATGTTGATGACAAGCAATCTTCGCGATGGCAACACTCACTGGACTTACAATCTACCAACCATCCTTGCTGGTGGCGGCTTCCGCCACGGCCAGCACCTTGCCTTCAACAAGCCTTATCTGGAACAAGTGAATCAGGAGCTCAACCCTACGCCGGCAGCCAAGTCCAACCCCGAGAAAAAGATTCCCCTCATGGGTCAGGATCAGCAACCGCTATGCAATTTGTATACTTCCATGCTGAAAAAGGGTGGAGTTGAGATTGATCGTTTCAGTACCGCTACCGGTCCGCTCGAAGGGCTTGTATAAGACAATGATTTAACTGTTGGGAAAGATCAGCGCAAATCGATCGTGATCGAGGTTTGATCTATTACCTAGTTACGACTCACCCTAGGCAGATACGAAAACCATCGCGGGATTTAGATAAGTCACGCCTGCGATTCCCAACCGTACTGCACAGCGGGCATTACCATTT
>CALARU010000297.1 GCA_937888715.1 uncultured Planctomycetaceae bacterium
TCCTTAGCGCCTTGCATATCAACAAAACATCGCTGCTTCATCTTCCTGCTGAGTCTTTTTTGGAATACCAATTAAGGGCTCAGAAACTTCAGCCCGGGCGGTTTGTTGCAACCGCAGCCTACGGCGATGGTGGTCCCTGGTATATCCCCGTCAAAGAAGCCTACCCTCAGGGCGGTTATGAAGTCAGTGTTGCAAACTGCGCTGAGGATGTAGATGCCCAGATGACGGAAGGGATGCAAAAAATTCTAGAAGCATGATTACAAAGCATTTGCAAAAGCATATAAACTATAAAGGTGTGAGCTACTGATTTAACGCTATTATAAAACGGATTATTTCAGGATGGCAAAGCTTTACTTTTATTACTCGACCATGAATGCAGGCAAATCCACCGCCCTTCTTCAGGCTGCGTATAACTATTCCGAACGGGGCATGAAAACCCTGCTCTTCACTGCTCTTTTGGATAACAGGGCGCAAGGGCAGATTGCCTCGCGTATTGGCATCAAAGCTGATGCTGGAAGGTTCACACCTGCAACCGATTTCTGGAACGAATGCACACCTTCCAACCCTAGCTGTATTCTAATCGACGAAGCTCAATTCCTTACCAAAGAGCAGGTTAAACAACTTGCAAGGCTGGTGGATGAATTAAACATTCCAGTAATGTGTTATGGAATTCGCACTGACTTTCAGGGAGAACTTTTCCCAGGTAGCGCCTCCCTTCTGGCCTGGGCCGACACCCTTCATGAACTTAAAACTATTTGCTTTTGTGGTAGAAAAGCCATCATGGTGGTCCGCGTTTCACCAGATGGCACGGTAGAACAACAAGGAATGCAAGTCGAAATCGGTGGCAACGAACGCTATGTCAGCCTTTGCAGAAAACATTTCTCCCTATCCATACAAACAGGCAGATGCGAATCAAAGGATTCACTATCGAAATCATGATCTTGCCTTTTCGTTTTATGACTTGCTTATTACTTATCCCCATAACAAACTGGCATGGTAATAATACCCGTCTTTGTGAATCGGAGCTTTCATGCAATCTGTTGAAACACACGCTTTTGAAAAAAACCAACCCTTAGGAACACCGATGCAATGGCGCATAGGCATCGCTCTTGCAATCACGCTTATTGCGTTATCTGCTTACTTTTTACGATCAGCGATCGGATTAAGGGGCCAATCGGTTGCGGGGGTGATTTTTTTCTTTGGTCTAGTCGCTGTATTTTCTCAAAACCTGAGGGCGGTAAACTGGCACACCATCATCTGGGGCTTTTCCTTGCAAATGATACTGGCTGTTTTGGTGCTAAAAGTTGAATTTGTATACACCATTATTTCCGCTGTGGGTGGCGTGGTCAAAAAGTTCATTGGATTCTCGGATGCTGGGGCTCAGTTTGTATTTGGAAATCTTGCAGATGCACGACCTCCAGCAATGGGGGGCACTTGGTCCAAATTATTTGAATCAAACTACATGTTCCAATTCGCATTCGTCGCTCTTCCCCCTATTTTGTTCGTTTCCGCATTCTTCACCTTGCTTTATCACTTTGGCATATTACAAAAATGCGTCAGGCTTTTAGCAAAGATCATGGTTAATCTGATGGGCACGAGCGGTGCAGAAACTCTCTCCGTTTCCGCCAATGTTTTCATGGGCCAAACTGAAGCACCTCTTATTGTCAAACCTTATGTCCCCCGCATGACTAATTCTGAACTTTTCGCGCTCATGGTTAGCGGCATGGCACACATCTCGGGCGGAATGATGGTTGTTTACATCAACTATGGTGCAGACCCAGTTGCAGTGCTTACCACTTGTGTGATGGCCTGCCCTTGCAGTCTTTACCTCGCCAAGCTTTTTCTTCCAGAAACTTCCACACCTGAAACACTGGGAACGGTAAACACCCACTCCGAAAAATCACCTTATGTCAATGCAATCGATGCCATTGCTTCAGGAACCACCGATGGCCTAAAGCTGGCTTTGAATGTTGGCGCAATGCTAATTGTTTTTATAGCCTTTGTAGCTATGTTCGATGCTTTGCTTGCAGGTATTAAACCAATACTAATAAGCATGGGTTTATCCCCGGAAGCGCTATTAAATTGGCCTGATGATTTATCTCTAAGGAAAGTTTTTGGTTGGTGTTTTGCACCAGCAGCGTTCCTTATGGGTATCGAAATGGCTGACATTCAAAAGGTGGGTAGTCTGCTGGGTTCAAAGCTTGCAATCAACGAGCATTACGCCTACCTGCAAATGAAAGAATGGAAAGCTATGCCCGAATACATGACCGAAAGATCGTACCAACTCACAGCATTTGCTCTCACGGGGTTCGCCAACTTTTCCTCTATAGGCATCCAATTGGGTGGTATAGGCGCAATGGCCCCCGAACGCAGAGGCGATCTGGCAAAACTTGGGGCGAGAGCGCTTTTCGTTGGGTTTGTTGCAACGCTTTTAAACGCTGCAATTGCAGGCATTCTTATAAAAAACTAATCCCAATTTACAACCACCGATCACTAGTATTTTCGTTGGCAGCAGCGTCCAGACCTGTTAATCTACTATTGTACTTTTTACCGCTTTACAAAGGAAACACATGATGATTCGCACTTGGTCTTTACGCTCAGTTTTTCTTGGATTACTTGCGCTGATCACCTCCGGGGCTTTTTCCCAAGCTGCTGAAGAAAAGGGCTGGATCAATCTGTTCAATGGTAAAGATCTTACCGGATGGATTCAAAAAGGTGGCATGGCCAAGTATCGTATTGAAAACGACGAGATTGTTGGCTCCTCAGTACCCAACACCGGCAACTCTTTTCTTTGCACCACCAAGGATTATGGCAACTTCATCCTTGAAGTGGAATTCAAAGTACACCCCGAGTTAAACTCCGGTGTGCAGATTCGTAGCCAAGTATTCGAAGAAGCAAAGACTGCTGAAATCAAAGGAAAAACCTTCAAGTTCGCAGCAGGAAGAGTGCATGGCTATCAAGTCGAAATCGATCCTTCTGCCAGGGCATATTCCGCTGGCATTTATGATGAAGGCCGTAGGGGCTGGCTTAAGGATCTCAAAGAAAATGAAGCTGCGCGCAAAGCCTTCAAACCCAATGAATGGAATAAGTTCCGGGTCGAATGCAAGGGTGATTCGATCAAGACTTTTATCAACGGCGTTCCTGCTGCAGACATTAAAGACAATGTTACCCCTAAAGGCCTTATAGCTTTGCAAGTTCATGGCGTAGGTAAAAAAACTGAAACCATGGAAGTGCGATGGAAAAACATCAAGCTTAAGGATCTGGATGCTTCTGAAAACAAGTAACATCCTTGTTGCTTTCAATTCACAGGTCGCATCTTAAAGCACCTCTAAGACGCGACCTTTTCTTTTAACACCTTCTATTTCAAGGGATTTTTGATCATGCTTCGAAATATATGCCTACCTTTTGTTGCAGGATTATTTCTCTTTGCCTCTATTGCAGATGCGGAAGAGCTAAAGTTCCCTGGGAAAGAATTAAACTGGAACGGCTTCAAAAAATACGACTTTGAAGTTGATGGAAAACAAGTTTTGGTGGTGACTCCCAAAAAAGAAGCAACGGGAAGACCCTGGGTCTGGCATGGCGAATTCTTTGGCCACAAACCCGCACCTGATATCGCCCTTTTGGACAAAGGATTTCACATCGTTTACATGCGTGTACAAGATATGCTGGGTGCACCACGCGCTGTTAAGCACTGGGATTCTTTTTACAACGAACTTACCACCAAATATGGTTTTGCCCCCAAAGCTGCGTTGGTTGGTTTAAGCAGAGGCGGGCTTTATTGCTACAACTGGGCTGAGGCAAACCCCACTAAAGTTTCATGCATTTATGCTGATGCCCCTGTTTGCGATTTCAAAAGCTGGCCGGGCGGCAAAGGCAAAGGTAAGGGTAGCCCTCGCGATTGGAAACTTGTTCTTGATGTCTATGGCTTTAAAAACGAAATGGAAGCACTCGATTACAAATTCAACCCCATCGATAATCTGAAACCCCTTGCAGATGCCAAGGTTCCGCTTCTTCATGTGTTTGGTGATGCAGACGATGTCGTTCCATGGGAAGAAAACACAGGGTTGATTGAAGAACGCTATAAAAAATTGGGTGGCGACATCACCCTTATTCGCAAGAAAGGTATTGGCCATCATCCCCATGGGCTGGATGACCCAAGCCCTATTGTCGACTTCATCGTAAAAAATTCGTTATCTAAAAAGTAAAAGCTAAGGAATAAAACCAGCTTTAAAACCATTCGAATTCGTTCCAGAATGGAAGTGACATAATCCTAATGTTAGCTTTTGTATCAAATACTACTTATAGGAAGCCCGACTGGCTAATTTCCCTTAAATACTTATGCCTTTCCTATTAATTTAATCGTTTGCTTAGGCTATCATGAATATTGGAATAATTAACTTTTTAGGTTTACCAAGTATGCCAAATTCATCAACTAAAAGGCTTTCAACCTTCGCCAAGTGGCTGTTGCTTTGCCTAATACTAACAACTTGCAACCCCAGCGTTTTTGCCAGCGATGCGGAACTTTTCAACACCAAGATCAAGCCCATTCTTCAGCAAAAATGTTTCTCCTGCCATAGCCATGAATCCAAAAAGAACAAAGGCGGCTTGGTTCTTGATTCCCTTGCGGGAATGCTGGAAGGTGGCGACTCCGGTTCTGCTATCATTGTTGGGAAGCCCGAAAAAAGCAAATTAGTTGAAGCTATCAGTCATACAAACCCAGATTTAAAAATGCCTCCCAAGGGCAAGTTATCGGATCAAGAAATCATCGACATATCGACATGGATCAAGAAAGGCGCCTTCTGGCCTGCAAACCCAGATAACTCTGCTAAACGAACCCCAGGTAAAATAACAGCAGAAGACCGCAAGTGGTGGGCCTTCCAACCCGTGATTAAAAAAACTGTTCCATCTACGGGTGGTACTTGGGCTAAAAACGGTATCGATCATTTCATCTCCGAAAAACATTCCCAAAACAAACTCGCACCTGCACCCGAAGCAGAAAAACGCATTCTTGTCAGAAGGCTTTATTTCGATCTCATCGGTTTACCCCCTACCCCTGCCGAGGTCGATCGTTTCGTTAACGACCAATCTCCAAACGCCTACGATTCAATGGTTGACCATCTTTTGAATTCCCAACAGTACGGTGAAAGATCCGCAAGGTTCTGGCTGGATCTTGTGCGCTATGCTGAAAGCGATGGTTATCGACTTGACGAATACCGCCCTCAAGCCTGGCTATACCGCGACTATGTTGTGAAAAGTTTCAACGCAGATAAACCCTATGATCTTTTCATCAAAGAACAAATTGCGGGCGATGAGCTTTTTCCGGATAACCCCGATGCCCTTATTGCAACCGGCTACCTCCGCCATTGGATTTACGAATACAATCAGCGCGATGTGCGCACCCAGTGGAACATCATTCTTGATGATCTGACAGACACCACAAGCGATGTGTTCATGGGTATGGGTTTGCAATGTGCAAGATGCCATGATCACAAATTTGATCCTATTTTACAGAAGGATTATTTCAGATTGCGTGCGTTCTTTAGTGGCGTATTGCCCTTAGAAAACATAGATGTAGGCACGACGGAAGAAAAAGCAGCTTATCAAACTAAGTTAAAGGCGTGGGAAGATAAAACCTTGGCGCTGCGCAAAGAAATCGAAGCTATTGAAAAGCCTTCCATTCTTAAGGCTGAAGAAAGCGCCATCACCAAATTCCCCTTGGATATTCAAGCAATGATGCGCAAGAAACCTTCTGAGCGAACCACTTTCGAGCATCAACTTGCTGAAATGTCTTACAGGCAGGCACTCTATGAATTCCAACGCATCGAAACTCACATTAAGAAAGACGAAAAAGAAAAATATCTCGCACTAAAAAAACAGTTATCTGCATTCGATAATCTCAAGCCCACGCCTCTTCCAAGGCCATTGATAGTGAAGGATGTCGGCCCTATTGCAGCAGAAATAACGATTCCAAAAAAGGGAAACACCAATATCGAACCGGGGTTCCTGACCATCCTTGATGATAAACCAGCCCTGATCAATCCCCCCGCTAATGGTTTGAAAAGCTCGGGCAGAAGATCCGCCCTTGCTAATTGGATTGCTGACAAAAACAACCCGCTCACCTCAAGAGTCATGGTGAACAGGATTTGGCAGCAACATTTCGACAAAGGCCTTGCTTCCAATGCAAGCGATTTTGGTAAGCTTGGTGATCCTCCTTCGCACCCAGAATTACTCGATTGGCTTGCATCCTATTTCACAGAAAACAATTTCAGCATCAAGAAACTTCATCGCCTAATGGTTACTTCTGCAACCTATCGTCAAAGCTCGAATCATCCCGATTTAGAAGCCAACAGGGTGATCGACCCAGAAAACAAATATCTTTGGCACGACACTATTAAAAGGCTGGATGCAGAGCAAATTCGCGATGCAATTTATGCAACAACGGGCGAAATCAAACTGCACTCCGGCGGGCCCGGCGCTTCAAGTGCTGATGCCCGAAGATCCATCTACACCAAAATTATCCGCAACAACCGCGACCCATTGCTCGATGTTTTCGATGCCCCCTATTGGTTCAGCAGCGCATCCAGCAGGCAGATCACCACCACCCCCGTCCAATCTTTATTACTCATCAATAGCCCCCTTATGCTGGCTCGCGCACGGGCATTTGCGGAAAGGCTTAACAAAGAAGAACCCGAACCTAAAAAACGAATCGATCTGGCTTACAAGCTAGCTTTTGGACGGGCGCCTAACCCCGAAGAAGCTAACATCTCAATCTCGTTTCTCGAATTGCAAGCTAAACGTATCGACCCTAAAAAAGCTGCCTCCCCTTCTGCAGCTTTTGCATCTGGAAAAATACCCTTCCGCGATGGGCAGGCCGCTGAAATATCTTTAACTTCTCCCCTATCTCTTACGGTGCCTCATTCCGATCTTTTCCCAAACTTAAGTTTCACCATCGAAACATTCGCTCTCCCAAAATCCGTTGCGGAAACAGGCGCTGTTCGAACTTTGGTTGCCAACCGTACCTCCGATATCAAAAAGACTGGCTGGTCGTTGGGTATTACTGGCAAGCAATCTCGCAGAAAACCCCAGACGCTAGTGCTTCAAGTCGTTGGAAAAAAGATGAATGGCGAAATAGGAGAAGAAGCAATTTTCTCTGATCAACATATCACTCTCAATAAGCCTTATTACATCGGTTGCGCATTTACCCCTGCAACAAAAACTGCCAAGGGGCTTGCAACCTTTTTCCTCAAAGACCTCTCCAACGATGATGAACCTTTACTGATTTCCAAAGTTGAACATTCAATCCTAGGCGAGTTCACCAACAATCTACCCATGACTATTGGCTCGGTTTATGCAAACAACAATGGCAATTTCGATGGCCTGATCGATGATATCAGGCTTTCAAACATCGCTTTGGGGGTAGACCAACTCTTATTCACCCGCGAAGGCTTGGGGAAACAAACCGTTGGCTATTGGCAGTTTGAATCAAAGCCCGATGTCTTCAGAGATGCATCTGATAACCATCTGCATATTCAAATATCAGGAAAAACTGTTACTAATAAATCTAATGCCCAAAACAACGCTTGGATCGATCTTTGCCAGGTGCTTTTGAACTCAAGCGAATTTCTGTATGTGGAATAATCCACCTTACAACGAATCAACTTAGAAGGCCAAATAAACATGCTTCATAACCACAACTTCTCATCCTTACGAAACTCGCCTTCTTCACGAAGGCAATGGCTTGCCCAAGCAGGTTCTGGATTTGGCGCCCTTGCCCTCAACTCCCTCTTGGCAGAAAATTCTACTGCTAATGATACGATCATCTCAAACCCCCTCTCCTCCAAAATACCCCACCACTTCGCCAAGGCTAAATCTGTTATCTTTCTTTTCATGGAAGGTGGCCCCAGCCAGATCGATTTATTTGATCCCAAACCTTTGCTCAACAAGCTTGCAGGCAAAAAACTCCCCGACAGCTTTGGTAATGTCATCACCTCGATGGGCGAAAGTGCCTCTCCTCTTTTAGGATGCCCCAGAACTTGGAAACAGCATGGCAAAGCGGGAACTTGGGCTTCCGAACTTATTCCACATACCGCAAATATGCTTGATGATATCGCTGTTATTCGCTCCTGCGTCGCAGATGGTATCAACCATTCTGCAGGTGTTTGTCAAATGAATACTGGCTCGATCATCGGTGGCAGGCCATCGCTGGGAGCTTGGGCCACTTATGGACTAGGAACTGAAAATCAAAACCTGCCTGCTTTTGTTGTGCTTCAAGACAATCAAGGCCAGGTAGTGAATGGCCCCAGAAATTGGAGCGCTGGCTTCATGCCCGCTGTTTACCAAGGCATTCGTATCCAAGGGGGTATTGAATCCATTCCTAACCTCAACACCCCCGAGGGCGTTTCTGAAAACCAACAACGAGGCAAATTAGATCTTCTCAAATTGATCAACCAAAAGTACGCAGCCAACCATCCCGAACAGTCCGAATTGGATGCCCGACTAAACAGCTACGAACTCGCTTTCCGCATGCAAGCAAGAGCCCCTGAAGCTGTTGATATTTCTCTCGAATCTGCAGCAACAAAAACCCTCTACGGTTTCGATCAAAAAGAAACCGCAAACATGGCCAAGCTTTGTCTGCTTTCCAGAAGATTAGTCGAACGAGGTGTTCGCTTTGTCCAAATTTACCATGGCGCAGGTAGCAAATGGGATGCACATAGCAAGCTCGAAGAAAACCATAAATCGCTTTGCAAAGGCATGGATCAACCCGTGGCCGCTCTTCTTATCGATCTAAAACGACGCGGGCTTCTTGATAGCACCTTAGTAGTATGGGGTGGCGAATTCGGCCGTACTCCCATGAGCGAGAAAGGCGATGGCAGAGACCACAACCCCACAGGTTTCACCATGTGGATGGCAGGCGGAGGTGTCAAAGGTGGCCAAACCATTGGCGCCACGGATGAACTCGGCCTTCGAGCCATCGAAAACAAACTCCATGTCCACGACCTTCATGCAACCATTCTTCACCTTATGGGCCTCGACAACATGGGCCTTGTTTACAAGTACAAGGGTCGACCCGAACGCCCTACCCTCAACGAAGGCGAACCCTTTCTTGGCATCAAATCCTAGTTAGCCAGAGCTCTTCACTCTAAAATAATATATATTTTGTAATTATTTACTAAAATAATCTTTTTTAATTGTTTACATCAAATTAAATACAGCTACAATCTTAAAAGTGTTAACATTTGATTAGCCTCCATATTGCCCAAATGGGATGCGCCCAATGATCTCGTGGAACCAATGGCTCAGGCTGTTCTCGCAGCCAATCCTTCATGTATTCAACCATAAAAAGTTATACACAAACAAGAAAAAGCGACCTTCGCTGGAAGGCCTCGAAGAACGCATCACCCCGGCAAACCCATCTGTTAGTTCGATTCTCAGGAATGCGGGAACTGCCGCTTCCACCTCCGCTGCTTACACTGTTTCCTTCAGCGAATCAGTCACTGGTGTTGATTCTTCCGACTTCAACTCCACCGCATCCGGAGGCGTTACCTCAACCTCGATTTCAGTTTCAGTTTCAGGCTCCGGTTCCACCTACACTGTCACAATTTTAGGCATCACAGGCACTGGCTCCATCAGCCTAAACCTTGTCGATAACGACACTATTAAAAACTCGGCCTCCCAATCCTTGGGCGGCACAAACTTCCCAGGTATTTCCTTCTCATCCAAAACCGATTATTCGACGGGTGCATCCTCTGGCCCACACGCAATCACCACCGTCTTAATTAACGCCGATGGCTTTACCGATATTATCACAGCTAACCGCTTCAATAATAAGACCAGCACTCTCTTGGGTGTTGGCGATGGAACTTTCAACACGCAAACTTCTTTCAGCACGGGCACCGAACCCCAGGGCATTGCCACCGCCGACATTAATGGCGATAGCAAACTCGATCTTGTCACTGCCAATGGTTTTGATGGCACAGGGGGCAACACCGTCTCCGTACTTCTCGGAAACGGCAATAACACTTTCAAAACCCAAGCTACTTTCGCAACGCAAAGCGCGCCTCTCTCGGTAATCCTTGGCGATTTTAATGCCGATGGCAAACCCGATATCGCTACAGCTAACTACGGCAGCAATTCCGTTTCCATTCTTCTGGGTAATGGTGATGGGAAATTTAAAGCAGCTTCAAACTTTGCAACTGGAAGCGGCCCAAAATCCGTCGCCATGGGCGATGTCAATGGCGATGGGTTCCTTGACCTCGCAACCGCCAACTTTGCTGGCGGGTTAAGCCTACTACTCGGCAATGGTGATGGCTCTTTCAAAGCACCTACCGCCCTTACTGCAGGCACAAAGCCTTTCTCCATTATCATGGCCGATGTCAATGGCGATGGCAAAAAAGACCTCATCTCCGCCAACTATAACTCCACAAATGTCAGTATTCTTCTAGGCAATGGCAACGGAACATTCCAATCTGCAACCTCTGCTTCTACAGGCACCAGACCAGTTTCTGTTGCCGCAACAGATCTTGATGGCGATGGTAAAATTGACCTCGCTGTCGCCAACCGGGATAGCAACTCCATCAGTCTTCTGGCAGGCAATGGCGATGGAACTTTTAAAACCGCAATCAACTTTACTACAGGCACCACACCCTATTCCGTCACCATTGCAGACTTCAACGGCGACTCCAAACTTGACCTCGCAACCGCCAACGAAGGCAGCAATAATATTAGCGTTTTTCTAAACACCACAAATAATCCTTCGGACTTCGCCGGCGAGACCTATGCGATTGATGCCACTGCACCAACCATTGCCATTGCCTCTGATAAAACTGCTTTGAAGTCAGGCGAGACCGCTACCTTAACCTTCACTCTCAGCGAAACTTCTTCTACCTTTATCGAAGCAGATATATCCATTACTGGTGGGGCACTTTCTAACTTCGCTGGTTCTGGCACTTCTTACACCGCGACCTTCACACCGAATACTAACAGCACTGCCACAGCAACATTCAATGTCACTGCAGGCTCCTTAACTGATGGCGCAGGTAATCCCAACACTGCTGCTTCCCAACTCTCTATCACTGTAGATACCACTGCACCTTCCATTACTATTGCTTCTGATAAAACTGCTTTGAAGATCGGCGAGACCGCTTCCTTAACCTTTACTCTCAGCGAATCTTCTTCTACCTTTGCAATTGGCGATGTAACTGCAACTGGTGGAACACTGGGAACGCTATCAGGGTCTGGTACTTCTTACACCGCTACTTTTACACCCACCACAAACACCACAGCCACCGCCAGCATCAATGTCTTGGCTAACACCTTTACTGATGCTGCGGGCAATCCAAACACCGCCTCCAACATAATTTCCATCACCATAGATACCACTGCACCTTCCATTACTATTAGCTCTAACAAAACAACTTTGAGTATTGGCGAGACTGCTACCTTAACCTTTACTCTCAGCGAAT
>CALARU010000298.1 GCA_937888715.1 uncultured Planctomycetaceae bacterium
CAGATTTTCAAGGGCGGCCGCCAACGAATCTTTATCTGCTGGTTGGGTAGGCAGGAAGTGTCGCCAAGTCGCATCGTTTTCGTGAAGCTGTTCGTAAACTGCATTGACTAAAGCAGGGATTTTTGGAGCAAGTAAGGGTGCTGCATCATGAATTGTCCGTATGTCATCAGGGATGAAATGCATGAACTCTGCAAGGTATTGAAAACGGTAGGAAAGGTCAGTTTCTAAACGGGGCTCGTCAATAGTTGTCATGATGTGACCTGGTGGAGAGAAAGCTGCTTAAACTCAACATTGAGATATTTTTATCTTGTTTTATTTTCGTTTAGATGTCAATCTAATAATCTTCCCATCGAGTATTTTCTAGTTTTATCCGGTAGAAATCTTTCTAATTGGTGTTTAATCTACTATTGATCTTGTTTTGAAAACTAACTGCTTTAGTTTAAACGAATCAAGTGCCTTTTAATTCTTTACGATCGGACTCTTTGAAATGAAACATGTTGCGCCTTTCATCCTTGCTTTCCTTTTTGTTTTCTTTTTCAGCTCTGCTATTTGCAGGGCTGCTGATAATGCCAAGCCTAATGTGGTTCTTATCTTCATTGATGACATGGGATATGGCGACATCGAGCCCTTTGGTAGTACCAAAGTTCGTACGCCCAATCTCAATACCTTTGCAAAAGAAGGCAGAAAGTTTCATTCCTTTTATGCGACTCCTGTTTGCTCCATGTCGCGTGCAGCATTAATGACGGGTTGCTACAACCAAAGAATATCCATCCCTGGTGTTTTGTTCCCACAGTCTAAAATAGGTATTAACTCTTCAGAAACCACGGTTGCAGAAGTGATGAAATCTGTGGGTTATACAACTGCTTGTATTGGCAAATGGCATCTCGGGCATCTGCCCGAATTCCTTCCCACCAAGCATGGCTTTGATCATTACTTTGGCCTG
The DNA here is from genome assembly GCA_937888715.1 of uncultured Planctomycetaceae bacterium. Lineage (GTDB taxonomy): Bacteria > Planctomycetota > Planctomycetia > Gemmatales > Gemmataceae > UBA969. The sequence goes on from CALARU010000298.1 coordinate 944, forward strand.
CCTTATAGCAATGACATGAATGCCAAACGGCCTGGGAACCCGCCCTTGCCTTTGATAAGAGGTGAAAAGACGATTGAAACGGAACCTGATCAATCGTTGTTGACCAAGCGCTATACGGAAGAAGCAATCGAGTTCATGAAGGTAAACAAGAGCAAGCCTTTCTTTGTTTATTTGCCACACACCATGGTGCATGGGCCGATGGCTGCATCGGAAGCGTTCAAAGGGAAAAGTGCTTCGGGGTTATTGGGAGATGTGATCGAGGAAATCGATTGGTCGGTTGGGCAGGTGATGAAAA
>CALARU010000299.1 GCA_937888715.1 uncultured Planctomycetaceae bacterium
AAAGATCATATCGACACCTTCTTTCAGGATAATATTTCCGCTATCGATATAGCGGTTAATCCGGAATTGGCATTTCAACGAATTATGGCAATAGTCAATAAAGCAGAGCGAATATTTATTGATATTGATTGTGATGTGATGGATGCTGCGTTTTTTCCTGCAACAGGTAGGCCTGTTCCGATGGGGTTAACGCCTATGTATTTGACTAGGATTATGGAAGCGATTGATGCCAAGAAAATCGTGGGGGTGGGGTTTAGTGAATTTGATCCATCTCGGGATGATAATGATCGAAGCCTAGCGTTGTTAATATGGTGGGTGGAGCGCTTTTTCTTGCGTTGGTATGAATAATCGAATCAAGTAGGGTGATAGATTTTCGTTTTGGGATTCACAAGCGAGGCATTGGACTATTCATGAATCATCAATATCGATTGAAAGTTGAAGATACCGCATTATTAGTGGTGGATATGCAGGAGAAGTTGCTGCCTAAAATAATGCAGGCGGGCGAGGTGCTTCGAAATGCTTCATTTTTAGTAAATGCAGCAAAAGTTCTTGGGGTTCCTGTGCTTGCAACAGAGCAATACCCAAAAGGGTTGGGGCCAACGGTAGAACCAATACGGGGTTTTCTGACAACGGTTTGGGAAAAGCAGACTTTTTCTGCGGTGGGCGAGGGTGGTGCCCTTGATTTCTTGAAATCTGATGCCCGAATTAAGGTAGTGGTGGTGGGGATTGAGGCTCATATTTGCGTCATGCAAACCGTGCTCGATCTTTTAAACCAAGGATTTCATGTGTTTGTATGTGTCGATGCGGTCTCAAGCCGATATGCTATTGATGTAAAGATTGCATTAAAGCGAATGCAACAAGCGGGTGCGATTCTGGTAACTGCGGAAGCTTGTGTGTATGAATGGCTTGAAACATCAGCCAATCCTGCATTCAAGGAAATCAGCGGAATGGTTCAAGAAAGAATGAGGCAAATTGGTCCCGATGGGAATGCCTCATTAAACAAGTAACAATCTAGATTTGGATGAAACTATGCAAATTCCTGCTCCTTTACAACCTTCCACAAGAATCCTTCTTGGGCCCGGCCCAAGTGATGCCCACCCAGCAGTTCTTCGGGCTATGGTCAACCCACTCATGGGGCACCTTGATCCTGAATTTGTTTCAATCATGGGTCAGGTGCAGGAGATGCTTCGAGGGGTTTTGAAAACCAAAAACAAAGTGACTTTGCCCATCAGTGCAACAGGGATGGCGGGGATGGAGTGTTGCTTGGCAAATTTGTTGGAGGCAGGCGATAAAGTTGTAGTTTGCGCAATGGGTTTCTTTGGTCAGCGTATGATCGATGTTGCTGGTAGAACGGGTGCAGAGGTAACCACATTGCAAGCGCCTTGGGGCAAGACTTTTTCAGTGGATGAAATTAGCGAAACAGTTGCAAAGGTGAAGCCGAAGGTTTTAGGGATTGTTCATGCAGAAACTTCTACCGGAGCAATGCAAGCCAACATTCAGGAAATCGCAAATATCTGTCATTTGCATGGCACCCTTTTAGTGGTTGATGCAGTCACCTCGCTTGGATGCATTGAGTTGGATATTGATGAATGGGGTGTGGATGCTGTTTACAGTTGTTCGCAAAAAGGGTTGGGTTGCCCGCCAGGATTATCACCCATATCGTTTAGTGATCGTGCGGTAGAAGTGATAAAAAACCGCAAGACCAAAGTTCAAAGTTGGTATCTTGATATGACCACGGTGATGAGTTATTGGGGTCAGGATCGGGTGTATCATCATACTGCTCCTATCAGCATGATTTATGCAATCCATGAGGGGCTTAGGCTGGTGCTTGAAGAGGGTCTTGAAAATCGCTGGAAACGGCATTTGCACAACCATCAAGCGCTGAAAGCCGGGCTTGAAGCCCTTAACCTTCACTACACTGCTGATGCTTCCTGCCAGTTGCCCCAGTTGAATGCAGTTCGCATTCCAGAGGGTGTTGATGATCTGAAAGCAAGGAAGTTCCTTCTTGAAAGATTCGGTATTGAAGTCGGAGGCGGGTTGGGTGATTTCAAAGGCAAAGTCTGGCGCATCGGCTTGATGGGTTATAACAGCAAGCCTTCGATTGTTCTTTTGGCGCTTGCTGCTTTAGAGCAGGCACTTGCCAATCAGGGTGTCAAGGTTAACCCAGGTGCTGCTGTTGGTGCTGCCAATAACTATTACGCCAAGGCCTAGTTCTCGGGCGTAGCGCGCAGGCATCTTATCTCTCTCCTTACCATGAGGTTGCCCATGCTTGCAGGACAGGAGTTCGGACCATTCTTGATCGAAAAGGAGCTGGGTAGCGGCGCCATGGGGGCTGTCTACCTTGCTCGTTATATCAAAAACAACCACCGTGTTGCCATTAAGATTATGTCGTCTGCAATCAACAGCAATGCGAGCAGTTCGCTGGTGTCGCGTTTCGAGCGCGAAGCAGAGATATTAAAGCATCTTAATAATCCTAATATCGTCAGATTGTTTGGCATAGGGAAGTTCAAAGGCTTGCGTTATTACGCAATGGAAGTGATCGATGGTGAAACGCTGGAAGCAATACTTCTCAGAAAGGGCGTTTTCTCTTGGGATGAAACGATTGAATTGGGAAAGCAGATTTGTAATGCGTTGCAGCATGCCCATGATAATGGAGTGGTTCACAGAGATATAAAGCTTTCGAATCTGATGGTTACAAAGCAGGGGGTTTTAAAGTTAACCGACTTTGGCATTGCCAAGGATTTGGATGGCACTCTGTTGACAGGTGCGAATTGTGCGATCGGTACAGCAGCGTATATGTCTCCTGAGCAATGCAGAGGAGAAAGCACGGTAACAGGGAAGTCGGATTTGTATTCCTTGGGTGTGGTGCTGTTTGAATTATTGACAGGAAAGAGGCCGTTTCGTGGCAATAATGCGGTTGAGTTGTTTTTGCATCATGTGCAATCCAAACCCGAAAGGCCCTCTCGGATTAATTTAGAGATTCCCAAGTTTTTAGATACTTTGGTTTTGCACTTGTTGGAAAAGAAGCCTGAAGATAGACCGCCTAGTGCCAGTGTGGTTGCAAAAATATTAGAGGAGATCCGGGTTAAAATATTAGCCCAGACTAGCGTGGGTGAAGATCTCGCAAAAAGTTATGCTGATGGCTCTGGCCTTACCAAAACTTCCGAGCGCAAGAAGGCACGCAAACTCTTGGCCCGCATAGGAAAAAAAGACGAAGGCACTCCTTGGTTTAGATCCTGCCTGTTTGTTTCTATCATGATGCTTGTAGTCATGTTTGCTTTCAGTTGGACTATGTACGAGATTTTCATCCGTACTCCTTCTGCAAAATCGCTCATAGCCTCTGCGGAAAAATTGATCAAAACCAATTTCAGAGATGAGGCTCGGGACGGCCCCATTGCTGATTATCTTAAATACTATCCAGATTTGAATGATGAAGGCGCAAAGAAAATCAAGACCCTTGCAGATGAAATTGATGTGGAACAATGCGAGGCATTACTAAGGCAATATTTAAAGATCACTGCAAAGAACTTCAAATTTGGGGTTCAGGAAGAAGTGGAAGGCAAGGCTTTTGAAGCTATAAGTTTAGAGACAGAAGGTAAGTTTGACGAAGCCGATAAAGCATGGGCTGCGCTTGCTCAAAAATACAAAGGCCGTTGGGTTGTACTTGCTAATAATAGACGTAGGCTATTTGCCTCGCAGCCCAGATTCGAGGAAATCTGGAAAGATTATATTCGATCCATCAGGGATTCAGGAAACATCCCAGATATGCCTGAATCTCTTGCATCTACCTTCTTAGCTTTTCGGACTGAATTGCTAGGCGACAACGCACTAGCCATCGCCCGGTATAAAGAATGCAAAGAGAAGTTCGAAAAAGATACGGATCGTGCCTGTTTGTTTGATCCTGCGTTAAGGCAGCATTACTTGCTTTGTAATCGTAAAATCAAGGAGTTGGCTGGGCTGGTTAAAGGCGACCCGGAAGCTGAACGAAACAAGCTTATTGAAAAGACACTTGCCAACGCGGCCTCGCCTATGTCGCTTCTTCTTGATGGCAGGTTCAACTGTTTGAATATACTTGCAGTTTATTCGGATCAGAAAGGCATTAAGAAGTATTTTGATGAAGCCAATGCCATTCTTAAAAAAATCAATGCGGAGTTGAAACAATAGTTGTTCTTATTTTAAGGGAAAAGTAGCGATGCAAAGATCGAAGAGCAAGAGCGCATTTGACAGGGCTAAGGGGCTTATTCCTGGCGGGGTTAATAGTCCTGCAAGGGCTTTTGGTGGGGTGGGTGGCACGCCTATATTTATCGATCATGCTGCGGGCCCGTATCTTTTTGATATCGATGGCAACAAATACATCGATTTTATTGGTTCTTGGGGGCCGATGATTTTAGGCCATGCGCATCCCAAGGTGGTGGAAGCGATCCAGACAACTGCTATCAAGGGAAGTAGTTTTGGGGCGCCTACGGAGATGGAATCGCAGATGGCGGAGCTAATTATTTCCATGGTTCCTTCCATTGAAATGGTTCGCATGGTCAATTCAGGCACCGAGGCAACGATGAGTGCCCTGAGGCTTGCGCGGGGATATACAGGCCGTGATTTGATCGTTAAGTTTGCTGGTTGTTATCATGGCCATGTGGATAGTCTTTTGGTGCAGGCGGGCTCCGCAGCTACTACCCTAGGCGTACCAAGCAGCCCGGGAATTCCCAAGGGATGCACCGCAGATACTATAGTTCTTCGTTATAACGATATTGAAGAGCTTAAAAATACTTTTAATAAGATGGGTGACAAGATTGCTTGTGTGATTTTAGAGCCGGTGGTGGGTAACATGGGTTTAATTCCGCCTTCGAGCGGATTTCTGAAAGAGCTTCGAGGCCTTACTACGCAGTTTGGTGCTGTTCTTATCCTTGATGAAGTGATGACTGGCTTTAGGCTTTCTGCGGGGGGCGCTCAGCAATTGCTAGGCATTGAGCCCGACCTTACGGCATTGGGCAAGATTGTTGGTGGCGGTTTGCCTGTTGGGGCGTACGGTGGAAAAAAAGAAATCATGGCCAAGGTCATGCCCTCGGGGCCCGTTTATCAAGCTGGCACACTTTCAGGAAACCCCTTGGCGATGGCGGCAGGTATTGTGGTTCTAACGGAACTTAAGAAAAACCCGCCCTATGAAAAGCTTGAAAAGTACGCCCAACGGTTAGAGGTTGGGCTCAGAGAAGCTGCCTACTCTTCCAAAATACCCCATGTTATCAACCGGGTTGGGAGTATGTGGACGCTGTTTTTCACCTCAACACCTGTTACAGATTACGATTCCGCTAAATTATCTGATACCAAAATGTTCTCCAAGTTTTTCTGGGCCATGATGGATCGGGGTGTTTATTTGCCTTGCAGTCAGTTCGAAGCTGCCTTTAATTCCATTACCCACGATGATGCAATTATTGATTTAACTCTAAAGGCTGCCCGGGATTCCTTTGCCGAGATTAACTCTTAGGTAGTTTGACGAACCCTGTAAAATTGTGTGGATTGCTCCAACCTTGGCGGGTTGATTTGCAAAAATCATGGGTCGATTCTATAATTCCACTAGAGAAAAATATTTATAAAGTGTACCTTATAGTATAGTTTTCCTTTACCTCTAATGCTTTGTGCGGAGACTTTTCGCATGTGGACTGTAACTGTTGGTTTGACCTGTCTTTTGGCTATGCTCCCTGAGCAAGCTGGCAAAATTTCTATCGAGAACCCCAAGCTATTGCATGGCTTTCCTGGGTTGCCTCGTGCCTCGAATAAATTTGTGCATGGCGACGCCTTTTGTCTTGCTTTTGACATTAAAGGTTTGACTGCGGATGCTGAGGGCAAAGTTATTTATTCGCTGCTTACCGAGGTTATGGTGAATGGCAGGTTGGAGTTTAAACACGAATCCAAAGATATTGAAGCCATTGACTCTCTTGGAGGGAATGTGCTTTCTGCGTTTACTCAGTTAAATATCGGGTTGGATCAACCCGATGGGAAGTACACGGTCAAAGTTACCGCAACAGAAAAGAAAACCAAGGCGATAACCACGGTTGCCAAAGAATTTATTCTTACCAAAGCCGATCTTGGTATTGTTCGTGTTCGCACCACCGCAGACAGGGACGAAAAGGTTTCGATTTCAGCGTTTTCTGTTGGTGAATCTGTGTGGCTAGATATGTCGATTGTTGGATTTGCCCGCGACAAGGCAAAGCAACCCAATCTTAAAATAACCATGGCGATAGTTGATTCCAATGGCAATCCCACGGTGCAAAAACCGCCAGTTGCGGAGATTTCAAAAGGTGTTGCTCCTGACTTGGAGTTGTTGCCTTTGCAGTTTTTTATCTCAATGAATCGTGCTGGAAAGTTCACGATCAAGCTTAAAGTGCTAGATCAGGTTTCTGGCAAAAATGTCTCCTTGGATCTTCCGCTTGAAGTTACTCAAGCTAAATAGTTCCTTGCTTTGAATTTTATATCGGACAAGCGTATAATTTGGATATTGGTTCTTTTGCGAGGCAAATCATGAATTCTTGCAGATCAGGTTTGGTTGGAAAAGCTTTAATGGTTCGGCTGTTTCTTTTTGCTGCATTGATTGGTTCGATAACAGTATGCGTATCTTCTGATTACGCCTTTGCAGAGTTTAAGCAATTCTTCAGGAAAAAGCGTATTGTTTACGAAGAGGCCAAGGATGATGCTAAGGGTATTCCCGTTGCCCGTTGCCTTAGTAAATTTGGTCCATTTCTTATTTTGAAAAAAGGTTCTTCTGATTGGAGACCAACCAAGGTTGACGAAGAACTTTTTGAAGGGGATTTAATTCTTTCGGGCGCTGGCGCAGCAATCGAAAATATTGATAAATCAGTTAAACTTACTTTTCGTGGCGATATTGCGGGCAGGTCCCCTTTGCCCATTAGAGAAACTGCGATCAGATTGCTTCCTAAGATAGAAGGGGTTGATTTCTCAGTCGATTTTGAGCGAGGCCGCATCGAGATTACCAATACCAAGGAAAAAGGTTTTGCAACTTGTCAGGTTACTTTGTTTGGTGATGAAGATCATGGACAAGTGAAACTGAACGAACCGGGTTCGACTTGCTCTATGGAAGAACTTGGTCGTTGGCCTAAAGGAACCCATTTCAATCCTTTAAGCAAGCAAGAAGTAAAGCCCGTATATGATTTGATTTATATCGCCCTCAAGGGTACTAGCGAGGTTTCTGATCATGGAGTTACCCACTTCATGTCGGCACCCCCTGGCCCTGCAATGCTTTCATGGAACAGTGCAGATGGTTCGCATCCAATCAAAACAAAACTCGAAAAACTGCCTGATTGGACTTTGCCTCCAGATCTTTCCAACCCTCTTGTTATAGGCAGAATGGGCGTCGTCTTGAAATTTAGAGACCAGTTCTCGTCGGGGAAACCTCTTCCGGAAATTCTTTCCTCAATGGCGGCTTCTGAATCCGAAGCTGACCGCTTTGTTGCAATCAATTTAACCCTTGCAACAGATCAGCTAGATTTGTTCTTTAAAATTTTAGGAAGTACCAAATACAAAGATATCATCGATAATGGAATCATTGGCCTTAGGCATTGGATTGGCCGAAAGCCAGGTCAGGATTTAAAGCTTTATGAGTTCGTTAAAGCTTCGCACCGTTATAGTGAAAAACAGGCGGAGATATTTGTCGATTTGTTGCATTCCTTCGGTGATGATGAACTCAGAGAACCCGAACCTTTTGAAGTGTTAATTGATTATCTCAGTAGTGATAAGCCGGGGATTCGTGGACTTGCAAACTGGCATTTGCATCGTCTAGTACCCAAAGGTCGCGATATCAAGTTTGATCCAATTGCCCCTGAAGCAGAGCGAAAAGAAGCAATTGCAAAATGGAAAAAGCTGGTGCCCAAAGGCGTTGTGCCCTCCCGTTCGATTAATTAACCTTGGTATATGAGCAGTACTTTAACCAGAGTTTAGGTGAAGTCATGAATAAAAAATTTACCAGCAAGATTATCCTTGGCGCTTTATTTGGAATAAGCTTTTTAGCCCAGCCAGCCTTGGCTCAAGTTCCAGGCGCAGGTGGCCAGGCTAATTCTGCACCTGTCCCTCGCGTTGCCCAACCGATCGTTAATACCTATGCCCAGTTTACAGGCGGAGGCGGAGGCGGCCATGGTGGTGGTGGTGGCTATGGTGGTGGTTTTGGATTCGGCGGTGGCGGCGGCGGTGGTGGTGGCGGTGCCGGAAGCTATTTTCAAGGCGTTTCTTCGATGACCAATGCCAATGCCCAGTATTATTTCACCACCCAGCAGGCTCGCTTGGGTAAAGAACAAGTTGAAAACGCTAAGATTGCCAATAAGCGTGCTAAATTTGATGAAGATATGTACGAAAAAGCTAATACCCCAACTAGGGCGGAATTAGATGAAAAAGATCGTCAAGAAGCTCTTCGCCTTGCTAGAAATAGTCCAGCCAATGGTGATATTTGGTCGGGTAAAGCCCTTAATACGATTTTCAATTCGATTCAAAAAACAGAAATCACCAATAGGTTAAAGGGGCCTTCAATCCCAATTTCTGAAGAAATTTTGAGGCATCTTAATTTAACCACGGGTACTGTAGCTGGTAGTATTGGCATTTTTAAAGGTCAAGATCTTCCTTGGCCTATGGTTTTACGGGGCCCCGAATTTAAAAGCCCACGCGATAATATTAACCGCATTGCCCCTGAGGCTATTAGGCAGGCTTCTTCCGGCAGCCTTGAGCCCGACACCTACAAAAAGTTTAAAAACGCTATTAGCGACCTCGGTGAAATTATCAATAACATGGCTGCAGATCTTTCTCCGGGGGATTACATTCAATCAAAAAGATTTGCCAACAACCTTGATGAAGGTCTGAAAAATCTTTCTGAGCCAAATTCGGTAAATTATTTGAATGGCCGTTGGAGTGCCAAAGGTGCTACGGTAGGCGCACTGATGGATCATATGACTAGTAATGGTTTGCGCTTTGCCCCTGCAGTTGAAGGTGACAAACCTTTTTACTCTTCTTTTTATAATCTGCTTACAGGTTACGATGCTGGTGTAAGCCAACTAGTTGGTAAGTAATAGCCTTTATTACAAAGGTTATTCATCATCAATTTTAATGGAAGAACTTAGGGCCTGCATTGCGGGCCCATATTTTTGAATCTCTAAATCGCTTACCTGACTTAGAATTAGAATTGTGCCTTCCTTGCTGTAAACACATCGCGTCTTACAACTATTGCCCAAATCTAAACTGAAGAACTGAATGTTATGCCCTATTGAGGGCTGGCCACAAAGGTCTTCAATCACAGGATCGAATTCAAGGTCGGGGTAATCGTTTTTAAGTGCTTGCAAAGTTGCATCTGCCAACTCTTCCGAATCTGGCATACCTTGATCGCAAACGATAAGAATAAAAGCGGTTCCGGGGCTTTGGATGGTAATGCCCCATCCATTTTCGTTTTCTTCGTGCTCCAATGTCCATGTTCCTGGATATTGAAACTGTAGCCCATCGCCTTCATAAGATTTGGACATTACTAAGTCCCAAGTGATTTATAAAGATGCAGAAGGAGGGACTTGAACCCTCACGGAGTTTTCACCCCTTCGGATTTTCTTACCACTATGGCTTCCGCCACCCGCTTTTGCGGTTTGGGGTCTGGACTTTCCCTTGACCATGGCCCTTTCGGGCTTTAGGCCTCAGCCACCAAGTCTCTACACCTTCATGAGGATAAACCCCATGCTTGGCTCGGGATTGCCGACACTTTTGGTGCTGCGGTTTCCCCGACTTCGACTGAATTCACACGGGAGGTTTCCCGCCCCGGTGCTCAAACTAATAAGTCCGATGCGTCTGCCGATTCCGCCACTTCTGCATCAGATTGTAATTTATATGTTTTCCCGCCAATAATCAAGCGGTTGAAAGAGTTTGAAATACGAAACAAAAGCGATGCCCCTGAAAATGGGCCGGGATGTGCACTAAACCTGCTGTTTTTTCAATTCCTGCCTTTTAAGCCTGCGCTCTGCCATTTCTTCTTTGAATAGAGCAATCACTTTCCTCTTGGCGATTCTATCTGCAAGCCTTGGGAAAAATCTGCTAACAAATGACATCAGCTTTCCGTTTGCTGTGAGGCTCACTTCATTTCTACCTATCTCTATCGATCTTAAAGTATGTACTGCAACTTCTTCGGAAGTCATGCCACGCATATGATCCATTTTCATTTTTGCTTTTTGTTCGATCATGTTCTTGGAAAAATTAGTTTGAGTCAAACCGGGGCAGACTACAAGTACATCGATGTTGTCTTTGGCAAGCTCCGCTCTTAATGCGTTACTGAACCCTTGAACTGCAAACTTGCTTGCAGAATAGTCTGATCTGGCTGGAATACCTCTTTTTCCCGCGATGGATGAGATATTTACGATAGCAGCATGGGAGGATTTTTTAAGTTCCGAAATGAAGACCCGGGTGGTTTCTGCTAATCCAAAATAATTTACTTCCATGATTTTTCGAAGTGTTTCTGCGCTTCCTTCTGCAAAATGGCCCGTTGCTCCTATCCCAGCATTATTCACTAATACATCCACTCCACCGAAATTATTTAGCGCACATTGCAACATTGCGCTCCTGCCCGAAGCTTCGGTGACATCTGCCACCACTGTTGCCAGCGAACCCTTTATTCCGGGTTTTGCTTCTGAAGCGAGATCATAAAGAAGATCAGCGCTTCTGGCAGCTGCAACGACATTCATGCCTCGTTTTGCAGCTTCTAATGCTAGCGCCTTACCAATCCCTTGGGATGCACCAGTGATGACAATTCTTAAACCTTCGAGATTTCTTCGAGCCATGATTAAACCTCACAAGTTTGCAATAGTTTTTCAAAAGATAATAATTCCATTTTGACCAAATCCGGAGTTTTGCACAATTACAGGGCCTTGACCAATCTTAAGAATTTGCAAAAAGAGTAACGATTGTGCACGAATTGCCGATAATTACTGACTCTTCATTATCCCTTCTTTTATGAATATTCAATAAAACTATTTCGATTTGCTCACTTCCGTCTTGCTTGCTGCTTTGACTTGGTGCAAATTAATCTAATTGTGTCAGATATTGTTTTGCAGGAGATTCATGATGAAGCGAACCATGGTTTTTGGATTTGTTGGTGTGGTTTTGGTGGCGGCAGTTGCTCTTTCTGAAAAGCCAGCCCTCGAAAAAGAACTTCAAATTCAAATCGGGGATAAAAACCCCTGGACTAGTTTGAAAATGAACAACGATCCTGATGACTTCCGTTTTGCTGTTGTCAGCGACCGAACGGGTGGCCATCGCCCCAAAATCTTTTCCCAAGCTATGCAGCAAATCAATTTGCTTCAGCCCGAATTTGTCATGTCGGTAGGCGATCTTATCGAAGGGTATTCCGATAAATCTGATAAGGTTGAACAAGAATGGACAGAGTTCCAATCCTATGTGAAAAGGTTGCAGATGCCTTTCTTCTATGTGCCAGGCAATCACGACATCACCAATGCAATGCAGGAAAAGATGTATCGGGAAAAGTATCGGGCACCTTACTACCATTTTGTATATCGGAATGTACTCTTTCTTTGTTTAAGCTCTGAAGATCCACCTTTGAAGGGAAACGAAGATTCTCCCCGCTTCAGCAAAGCCCAACTTGATTACATGAAAAAAGCAATCGATGATAATTCCAAGGCGAAGTGGATATTTACTTTCCTGCACAAGCCCCTTTGGAACGAAGCGTCTGTCGCAATCAATGGCTGGCTCGATTTTGAAAAACTTCTTGCTGGTAAAAATGCAACCGTCTTTGCTGGCCATGTTCATCACTATCAAAAGTTTCAACGCAATGGCATGCGCTATTACAGCCTTGCTACTACGGGTGGTGGAAGTAAGTTGCGTGGCACAGCCTATGGCGAATTTGATCATTTCGCCTGGGTAACCATGAAAAAATCAGGCCCTGTGGTTGCCAACCTTCTTTTGGATGGGATTCTGGATGATGCGCTTCGAATTCCTGAATCGGATGAAACTGGAGTTGCAACAGGCAAACGAAAACAAACCTTTATTACCAATGTTAAAGTAACCCAAAAAGGGGTGCCACTTAGCGAAGCAGAAGTCGTGTTTCATCAATTAGGGAAACCCAAGGCTGTCAAAATAGGTGATGGTTTGACCAATCAAGACGGGGTTGCAAAAATCACAACTTACTCTGCATTTGATGGTGTGCCCGAAGGTGAATATATCCTCACTGTAATCAAGCGCAGCCCCCGCACTTTAGATGATGGCAAAGCTGGGCCCAACCTTTTGCCTGCGGGTTTATCCAAGGTGGATACTTCCACCCTCAAAGCTGTAATTAAAGCAGGCGATAACAATATCAACATTCCTCTGGATTAGGCGTAAGGCCCAACCTTTTGTGGATGTTTGTAATCGCCCATGCCGCTGCTTCTTTGATCAAAGGCTCATCTTCCAGATGGGCCTTTTTTAATGCATCTAAATGTTCCTGATTGCCGATATTTCCCAACGCAATACATGCGTTTCGCAATATCCCTTTGCGCTTTCTGCGCCAAAGAGGTGTTTCCTTAAACTTGGCCCTAAAGGTTGCGTTATCCATCTCTAACAACTCGACAAGATCAAGCAATTCAAGATCGGGGTTGCGCCATGAGTTCCAATCATTTGCAGGGGTGGCTTTTTTATTCCAAGGGCACACATCTTGGCAGATATCGCAACCGAATATCCAATCCTGCATCTTTCCTCGAAGTTCGTGCGGGATTTCGGTTTTAACTTCAATCGTGAGATAACTGATGCACTTGGTGGCATCAAGAACTTTGGGCCCGATAAAGGCCTCTGTAGGGCATGCCCTTAAACAAGCGGTGCATGTGCCGCAATGATCAAACTCAAATGGTTTGTCTGGGGTTAATTCCATATCTAGAAGCAGCGCCCCAAGCACCATGAAGCTGCCAGCTTTTTTATTGATCAGCATGGTGTTTTTGCCAATCCACCCAAGCCCTGCGCGCCTTGCAAAATCTCTTTCCAATAGCGGTGCGGTATCGACTACTCCGCGACCTTTGCAATCAGGAAAGTGTTTCTGGAATTCTTGCAAAAGCAATCCAAGTTTTTCCCATAGAACTTCGTGGTAATCTTTCCCATGTGCATATTTAGCCACCTTCCCTTTTCCTGTGCCAGTATCTGCATGAAGCTGGTGATTGTAGTTGTACCCAACCATCAAGATACTTCGAACATTCGGGAGGAGGGATTCAGGATGTTGATAAGCGGGTGCTCGTTTAGAGATGTAATCCATCTGGCCTTGAAAGCCATTTTCCAGCCAGGAGGTAAGGTGTTGAAATCCATCAGCTTTGGATGCAGGCGCAATTCCAGCGAGGTCAAACCCTATTTGTAACGCAAGGGTTTTTAAAAGCGAAGTAGCATCGGGATTTGAAGTGGTTTTTGTAAAAATCGGATCCCTCGTCTATTTTATTGCCCTAGGGTAACATTGTTTTCTCAATGAAGGTGTTGAATGACCCTAATATTTGTTGACAAATCGATAGCTTTTTAACTTTTTTTAAGGTAAATCGAAGCTAATTCCTATGCTATAGGCATTCGCCTCGATAAAAGTCAAATTTCCATTTATTTCATTACTATTATTATTGACATGGGTTTGATCTGGCATTATCAAAGTAAGTAGTGGAATAGGGATAATATGCCTTGTTTTACTCCTGCCTGGCTTCGATTTACTCATGTTTTAGCGAAAACTCGGTGTTTTCTCGTGGGTGTTTGGTGCTTTGAAGGGGATTTCGTTTCAAGGGGTTTTAGAATGAAGAATGTTAAGATGTTTACTCTTGCAGCTATGTTTTTAGCTGTTGTTGGTTTCAGCCTCAATGCAGCTGCTGACTCCAAGTCTATCAAGGAAATTATGAAGGGTGGCAATTTCAAGAAGTGCTGCGAAGCTGCTTCCAAGAAGGGTGCTTCCGATGCTGACAAGAAGGCTTTCGCTGAACTTTGCGAATCCTTGGCAGCCAACAAATGCCCAAAGGGCGATGCTGAATCTTGGAAAGCCAAGACTAGCGCTTTGGTTGCTGCTAGCAAGGCTTTGGTAGCTGGCGATAAAGATGCAGGCAAAAAAGTTGGCGCTGCTGCTAACTGCAAGGCTTGCCATGATGTTCATAAGGGCAAGTAAGCTTTAGCCAAATATTGGCGTTCACAAAAAGCAGGTCCACAGGTTATGCTGAGGCCTGCTTTTATTTTGAAGCACGATTATTTGCTACGAGGAACCACCACATGAAATTTACCACGTCCTTTTCTATCGCAACTTTGGCCACACTTTCCCTTGGAGCCTTTTTATTCGCCCAAGCCGTTGATATTAAAGAAATCATGACAAAAGCCAATAAAGCTGGCGGTCTCTTTCCCCAGATTCAAAAAGGCTTGAAAGCCCCCGCCCCTAACTGGGCCAATCTTAAAAATGATTCAGATGAACTTGTTTCCCTTGCTACCATGCTGGGCAAAAGTAAGCCACCAAAGGGCGATGCTGCTTCCTGGGCAACCATGTCCAAAGGTTATTTGGATGAAGCTACTGCTTTAAAAACAGCCATCGCTGCTATGAACAAAGCTGGCGCAGATGCAGCCATTGGCAAGTTGGCCACTTCCTGCAACGGTTGCCATAAAGCGCATAAGAACTAGTTTAAGCTTGGTTGATTTACCCCTGTCTTACAGAGCCTGCTGCGTCAGCGACGGAAATATATCCTCTTCAAATGAGGAGCGGATGTTAATCCGCTGGCGCTCGCCCATCCCTAAGATA
>CALARU010000300.1 GCA_937888715.1 uncultured Planctomycetaceae bacterium
GTCATTCTCAGCGTATGCTTGGAATCCATGGATATTAAAAGTCAAAGATGGAACTCCGCATACGCGAAGTTGACTTTAAAGCGGGTGCAAGATCGAAAGGTTCAAATGGAGGAGTTGCAGTGGGGCTTCCCCATCGCAACTCCTCTGTCTTAAAACAAACCCCTAATAATCAACGGGAAGAAAAAGAGAAAAAGAATGAAAAACTACTTAGTTGTAAAGGGGCGGCTTCATTACTACACCACGCATATTTACACCTTTACTTGCACTTCGGGCTTCCAAAGAAATGCAACCATCGCGTGCACTTGCGGCTCTGAAAAATATTTACGCATCCGGTAAGGTAGCCCTCAACTTTAATCAAAGTTGAAAAAATCACGATGTTTTTTTGAGGATGTTGCTGCTTGATCTATTCAGGCAGAGTGAACCTTGTTTAACAAAACTAATGATAGATGTTCGAAGTAATGGCTTGATTTCACCTCACGGCTTAAAGCAAGTATTGAATCATGATGTACAGTTTTTAAACATAAGGCTTGGTTGATTTCGTCAGGACGATGGTTCCTCGTATACCTTGCCTGCATTATTTTCTCTAGGAAAGGCAATGACCATGAAGAAGCTTCTTATTGCTGCAATGCTTGCGTTTGTTGCGGCCCCTATGGTTCAGGCGGGTGGTACTTTTGGTCTATTTACCTGTAAATCTTGCAATAGCTGTAATGTTTGCATTCGCCCTTACAACGCTTTTAGCCAGGTTTGTGTTGGGAATTGTAGTGGTAATGTCGTATCGATGCCCGGCAATTGCATGCCCGGCGGGTGCGCTAATATGAATTACATGCCTGGCAACCAAATGCCAATGGGTGTTCCCATGCCTATGCCAATGGGTCAGGGCCAAGGAACCAAGGGTGCGTATATGGTTCCTGGGAATCCAGCTAACTTTTATCCAGTGTACATGCAGAATGGTTATCAAGTTCCCATGCAAGTTGTGCCTTACGGCGCAGGCCCTGCAATGCTTCCTTTGACTATTCCTTCTGCTCCACAACAGAACTAGTTTTATTTGTTGATGGATGAATTAAAAAAGAGACCCAAGCTTAAAGGCTTGGGTCTCTTTTTATTTTAGGGTTGAAGGGTTTTATACCATGAAGATAGCATCATGAATGTTTACTTCGGATTCACTTTCTTCTTCGGATTCATAGGTGTCTATTCCGTAGAAGCTGACAGTGGAACTGTTGGCTGCGAAAAAGTAATCTGAAAGGCTTGAAGAATCACTAGTGTAATCCTGATTACTTTCTTCATTTCTTAACGACTCTGATTCCGTTGCATTTGAAGAGTTGGAATTGCTAGTAAGTGGCGAAGATGCAAGGTAGTTGGCTACTGAGCCAGTTGTCAAGTTGTTGGAGGGTGCTTGCAAGTTTGCAGAAGGGGCAGGGGTTTCGATCCCAGAGTGTGGGCAATCCAAGCCTTGCGAAGGGGCAGAGACTGGCGCTGCTGGAGCTTCTGCAACTGGAACGTCTAATCTTCTAACATTCGTGGTGGCTGTCAAATTAGTCGAGCCTGATAAGCTTATGGCCCATTTGTTTAATTTACCAATGTCTCCCCTAGCTTTATCCTCTACAGTAAGAGTCCAGATTCCTTTAGCATTGGAGCCATCGAAAACCGAAAGAGTGGTGTCAGGCTTGAAGGAACCTTTGAAGGGTGCCAAACCACTGGATATAGCCTTGGTTGCTTCATCATCAAAAATAGTTGAGAGGAAGTTGTCGCCCGAACCGCCCCTACGGTAGGAAAGCGTGCTAACTATTCCTGTGGGGGATTTTAAAGAAATGATCAAGTCTGAATCGTAAGTATGAGTTACATTTACAAGCACATTAAGATCAGAAATCTTGATGTCTTGTGTAATGTTGATGTAAGAGACAGTTCTGGTGAAATCTCTAATTCGTGAGGAAGTGGTGTTGTAGAAATTAAATGTGGAGTTGGAAATAAGATTGTAGCTTGCGGAGTACACATCTTGGGTTAGTTCCCCATTAATGGTGTCCCCATCTTGGTTCATTTTGTTGCCTGCCAAGTCGAGAACATTTGGCCCTACTTGGATGGTGTAAGTTCCAGCAGTAGAGGAACTGGTAATGTTAAAGGTGAATTCAGTATTGTTGCTACCTGCAACTTCTGTAATTCCGGATACTTCCAATAACGAACCAGAGGGTGAAGTCACTTTGATGCTGGCTGCAGTGAGGGTTGAAACTTGAATTGCCTCGCTGAATTTTACTTTGAAGCCTGTGATTGCACCGCTGTTAATTCCAATTGCTTCTGAAGTAAGAATCTTGGCCCCGGTGAGATCCGCTGGGGGTGGATTTGTGGTGTTGTCGTTGAGAGCATTACCGATGTTTAGCCTGCCACCTGTTGCTACTTTACCATTAAGCCCTGCGATTTTATCAACGCTTGAGTAAAGCTTTGCGATTACTTGTTGATAAGTGAAGGTAGGGTTTTGATCCCAAATCAGGGAAAGTGCACCAGAAACATGGGGCGTCGCCATCGAGGTGCCGCTGTATGTACCGTAACTGTTGTTGGGAAGAGTGCTGAGAATCCCAACACCAGGTGCTGCAATATCTACCGTGGTAGCACCATAACTGGAGAAGGATGCAAGGGCATCTCTGTTATCCGTTGCAGCGACTGCAACAACATTATCAAAGCTATAGTTTGAAGGATAGTTAGGAGTCAGGTCGTTGTTTTGCCCGCTATTACCTGCGGCAGCTACGAAAATGTGACCAGCGGTTCTTGCGTTACTGATGGCTTGGGAAAGCAGGGAACTGCTGCCACCACCGCCCCAGCTATTGTTGGAAATGTTTGCACCCATGCGAACAGCATAGTTCAAGGCACTTATAGCTCCTGCGGTGGAACCACTACCATCGGCGGCCAAAAACTTAAGAGCCATGATTCTGGTGTTCCAGTTTACACCCGTGGTACCAATGCCGTTGTTTCCTACTGCACCAATGGTGCCAGCCACATGGGTTCCATGGCCTTGGTCGTCAAAGGGATCTGCATCGTTGTTAGCAAAGTCGTAGCCATAAATATCATCTGCGTAGCCATTGCCATCGTTGTCGATACCATCGCCAGCGATTTCGCCAGTATTTCGCCACATGTTGGCTGCGAGGTCTTGGTGGTTGTAGTCAACGCCTGTGTCGATAACAGCGACGATGGTTCGGCGGGTTCCGGTATTGATGTTCCAAGCTTCTGGTGCATCGATATCAGCATCTTGGGTACCACCTGTTTGGCCAGTATTGTTAAGGCCGTACATGGAAGAGAAACGGGGATCGTTTGGAATGCCTTCAAGCATAAGGCGATAGTTAGCTTCTGCAGTTACAACCCTAGTATCTGCTTGGAAAACTGCAAGCGCGCCTTCAACGCTCATTCCTTGGGAAAGTTCGAGTTCGTAGAGGCCATCAACGAGTTCGAGTGACTGGGTGATTTTGGCGCCATGAAGATCGATGTTTCCGGAGAGGACTGCATCTGGTTTGAATTGAACCAAGATGGTGTTAGACATATAAGTGGTGGGGTCTACAAGAAGGCTGCCCGAAGAAGCGAAAGGGCCCATGGCAGCATTGAGGACAGTGCGTTCCTCAAGAAATTCGAGGTTGAGTCTTTTGCGAAAGGATGTGTTCAGACTTGGCTTGCTGGAAGTGAATCGTGCCATGTTAAACCTCTTCAATGGGGGACTTGAGTTTTCGACAAAATCGTTACATTTGATTCGTACGATGAACCTTAGGTCAAAGTTCAGAGATGTCAAAAAAACTTTAATCAAATTTTACAAAATAATTAAAATAAATGTAATCCTTAAATCAAACAACCGTCTAGACCGTGAGGTTTTACAAGCGTCGTCTCGACTTAAGTCTATGTAGGGTATATTCTTACGTGGTTTTAAAGGTGGTTTATATCGCTGGGCATGCGCCAATCGCCTCGTGGAGAAAGGCTGACGGTACCAACTTTGGGGCCATCTGGGAGTGTACTGCGTTTGTACTGTTGGCTGAAGAAACGCTGCATGAATTTGTCTAGCCATTGCTTTAACTCTATAATGGTATAGGGTTTATGGAATTTTGTTTGGGTAGCAAGGAAGAGTATTTTTTCAGGATTGAAGGAGTTTCGTATCCAATGGTAGAGGAAAAAGTCGTGCAATTCGTAGGGGCCAACACTGGCTTCGGTGGACTGGATTTCTAGATCGTTTTCGCCCAAAGGCAGTAATTCAGGAGAAATTACGGTTTGGGCGATATCTAAAAGAATGCTGCGGATTGGTTCTTCATAAGAGTTGTGAGCAACCCATTGCACCAGAAACTTGACTAAGGTTTTAGGAATGGAGCTATTGGGGTTATACATGCTCATGTGATCTGCATTGAAAGTGCACCACCCCAAAGCAAGTTCTGATAAATCTCCAGTGCCAATAACGAAGCCCCGGTTCATTAAAAGGGAGGTGCGCCTTCGAGCTTGAATGTTTTCGAAAACCAGATCATTCCTTTTAACTAAGGGAACTTTTTTTAGCAAACCAATGAAGGTGTTTAAATCGAGAGCGTTGATTTCAATCTCGAAGGGTTTGTGATTCAGGGCTTTCATTTCTTCAAAACAAAGAGGCCTGATATCGATTTCATCAAAAGAAACGCCCAGCGCTGTCATCAGCTTTTTTGCGTTTTCAAGGGTACGCGAAGTGGTACCAAATCCTGGCATGGTCAGCGCTTTGAAATTTGAAAAGGGCCGATTTATTTTTTCCAAGGTTTTACAAATGACCATCAAAGCAAGTGTGGAATCCAGCCCGCCAGATACCCCAAGAGTTATCGGTGTATTGCCAATGCTTTCAAGCCGTTTTGCCAATCCTGCAACTTGGATTTGGAAGACTTCATCGCAGCGATCTTTTAGCTCAATTGAGTTAGCAGGTACAAAGGGGTGCGGGATGATTTCTCTGAGTAATTTGGAAGATGGAACAGACCGATCAATAATTCCCGCACCATTAAGTTGGAATCCAATCTTGCGAAAGCTTTTATTATTGTCGTGGGAGTTATCCGCCCAAGTGCCTGTACTCCTTCTATTATTAATGACTCGTTGCAGATCAACATCTGCAATCAGATGGCTATCTTCACGATTAAATCGAGTGTTTTCAGCTATAAGTTGGCCGTTTTCAGCAATAATACAATGCCCGCCAAAAACCAAATCGGTGCTTGATTCGTGAACTCCGCTTGAGGCATAAGCATAAACAGCCATGCTTCGGGCCGATTGCCCGAGGACCAGATTTTTTCGATAAGGCGCTTTGCCAACGATATCGTTGCTTGCCGAAAGGTTGGTTAAAAGTGTTGCACCAGCAAGCGATTGAAACGAGCTCGGGGGAATGGGGACCCAAAGATCTTCGCAGATTTCAATACCAAGAATAAGTTCGGGAAAATCTTCAGCAGCAAATAATAGATCCGCGCCAATGGGTATGGATTGCCCGAACAAAAGCAGTTCGGTAGAGCGCAGATTTAGTGCCGGGGAGAAGTAGCGTCTTTCGTAAAATTCTTTGTAGGTGGGAAGGTAGGATTTAGGAACAATGCCAAGAACTTTTCCTTTGTGAATAACGATTGCGCAATTAAACAACTGCGAATCAACAGAGATGGGTGCACCGATAAGAACTAAGCCGTCAAACACTTTTTTAGTTGCTTCGATAACCGAGAGGATTGCAGAGTTAGATTTTTCTAGGAGGGCGGTTTGATGGAAAAGATCAGCGCAAGTGTATCCGGTGATTCCAAGTTCAGGGAATAAAGCTAAGCCGCATTGTTGAGCCTGCGCTTGTTGCAAAAGATTGATGGTATGTGCGGAATTAAATGCGCAATCAGCAAGCCCAAGCTTGGGGGAAAAAACAGCGAGTCTAAAAAAGCCAAAGGTCATCGAGGCAGCCTCTGAAGAGAGGGAAGCGCTCCGCGCAGAAGTTAAATCCTTAGGTATATCTTATAAGATCATGCAACCCTGCAAAAGCGAATAAGTGGGTTGGTAGAGAATGAAAGCGGTAAAACCGACTGTTTAACTGCTATTTTTGGAACAAAGGTTCAAGATCGAGCGTATGAAAGGGCCCTTTAGAGGATGGCACATTCTGGAAAGCCAGATGTAATCGAAGGGTACCCGGTTCAAAAACCATCGTTTGCAGAGTATCATCGCCTAGATTGACGGAGTCAAGGTACTCCATGACCTGCGAAGGTGAGACCTTATTTTCGTTGGTTCGAAGTTCTTCTAGAAGGGTGAATCGCTGGAAAGATCGTCGTACATTTATTGGGAAAAAAGGTTTGATTTCAGAACTACAAAAGTGATTGCAGCAAACCGCAACACCATCTTTAGATTTTCGTTCAATCACTTTGTCAGGGGTCACTTCGAAAACTGCAGAGCGCTTTCGATCTGCAATTAAAAGATTGGTGGTGCTGGTTCTTGGAAGCTTTTTTAAAAGCTCGTAAGCTTCGTCCACAGTAGAGCACTCTTCGAGCAGTTGCCTATAACACATGGCGTATGGGATACCGTTGTAGTTGAACTTTTTTTGGCCCGTTTTGATGTCGATAACTTCATGAATTGCCAAACACAACCCATCCTGATTCATGCCTGAAAGACAGCCAACCAGGCCGGGAAATCCGATTGCAGCAAAAGCCTTTTTGTTCTCTGGTTTGTAAACCGTCACGAGGGTGTATTGATTGATATAACCCAGGGAAGGGTAATCGAGGTTGCGACCAAAAAGCATGCCGCCTGTTGAGCTTTGTGCTGGCTCAATAGTTATTCCAGAACATGCCACGACTTTCTTTAAATCAAAAAGTGTGTTGCCAACAATGAGATCTTCTTTGCTGATTCCAGAAGAAGTAGACATCGCATTTAGTTCTTTGGTGTAATCTTCAGGGAAGTAATTTGCCATGCGTTGGCCAGCCTTGGCAAAAACAATCCACATGAACTCTACGCCGAAGTGGCTTAAAACATCGCGAGGGTATTTGGTAGCTTTCGGTGCGGGTTTAACAGCCAGTTTACCAATGGCTTCTCCCATTTGCTCGGGAGTGCCCTTAACTTGAAGAACAGGAATATTGTTGATGTAGCTAAGCTTTCCGTTAGGGGTTTCAGAATTCACTGGGTAACGAAAAGGAGCTTTCTTTTCAAGAGGTTGTATGGCACCTGTTCCCAAAAGAAACATGGTGGTAAGAACCAGATAAATAGATATGTACATTGTTATTCCTAATCTAAAAGCAAATCGACTTCCATTCTTTAGTGAAAAATACCATGATAGCTAAATTAAGTCAGTAGGAGTTGGCATCAATCAAGGAGCGATAAATTGAAATACGCAGTTTTAGGCGCTTTTGGTCAACTGGGAAGAGATCTTTGCCCTGCCTTGGGAGAGGGGGCGATCGCCTTGGATCGAAGTAAAATCGATTTAGGAGTACCAGAAACCATTGGTAAATGCCTTGAGGAAATTAATCCTGATGTGGTGGTGAATTGTGCAGCTTATAACTTTGTAGATAAAGCTGAAACCGAGCCTGATACTGCGATGCGAATCAATGCTTGGGGGTTAAAAGAGTTGGCGCAGTGGTGCAAAGCAAAGGGCAAATATTTGGTTCACTTTAGTACCGATTATGTATTTGGCCTCGATAGCCAACGAAATAAACCCTACGAGGAAACCGACAAACCTGGCCCGGTAAGCAATTATGGGATTAGCAAATTGGCAGGGGAATATGTGGTGAGTGCCAACTGCCCTAACCATTTATTGATTCGAACTTGTGGTTTATATGGGGTATGGGGCAGCGGAGGCAAAGGCGGAAATTTTGTGGAAACGATGTTACGAGTCGCTGCACAAGGAAAGCCCTTAAAAATCGTATCAGACCAGTATTGCACCCCCACCTATACCAAAGATTTGGCATTGGCCAGCGCCTTGTTGATCAAGAGTAAAGCCCAAGGATTACTGCATATTACGAACCAAGAATCCTGTTCATGGTATGAGTTTGCGCAATCCATTTTTGAGCTTAGCCAAATTGAGGCTTCGATTTCACCTATTTCGAGCAAGGAATACAATGCCCCTGCAGCCCGCCCTGGGTATAGCGTAATGCAATCAGGGCGATCGAAAGAGCTAGGATTTGCTCCCTTAAGAAGCTGGAAACTTGCATTGGGGGATTATTTGCAGGAAAGAAAAGCTAAGCACTTAAGTGATTGAGTAATTCTGAAAAAAACCAGCTTCTTTGTTGGCATTTATTCAGTTTAGGTTATACTATTCAATTGAATGTTTGTTGCTTTTAGGAAAGTTTTTAATTTAAACATGACAGTCTCAGATAATAACTCTGAAAATTCAACAGGTACTTCCGCAAGTGCGGATGTGTCACCGAATCCGATGCGCGAAAAACGGGCGGTTTCTGATCGCAGGAGGGAATTTATTCCTGTTGTAGTAGAACGACGCACGGGTTTAGATCGCAGAATTGAATCTGAAAAACGCAGGATGGTCGATCCCGTAACTTTTGAAAAAGAATATAACGGTGATGAGGTGGCATTCATGAATGCCATGGATCAATACAAGCGCTCTAATCGCAGGCCATTCCCAACATGGAGTGAGGTGCTTGAAGTATTGGTTTCTCTGGGATATCGTAAAGTTGCAGAAGCTGCACCTTTGCCCGGCCTACCTGTAAAAATAGAAAACAAAGATCAAGTTTAAATCTGATTTTATTCGGGATCGATTTCCAATCCAACAGCTCGCATCAGTTCCAATGCATTTGAATGTCTGACAACCCCAGGCTTCATGGTGTAGTCGAAGTTCAAATTTCCTTCTTCAAACCTATCAGCGAAGTGAGTGTTTTTGGCATCCGATATGGATTGATCTGCAATTGCAGCGAGAGAAAGATCGTGCGTGGTTACTATGCCAATTGCGGATCTGCGCAAAAGCCCTTTAAGCACGCCTGATGCACCCAATTTTCGATCGTGAGAGTTAGTCCCACTGAAGATTTCATCCAAAAGGAAAAAGACCGGGACTACGCCATCAGCAAGGTCCACTACCTGCCTAACGCGTTGAATTTCTGCGTAAAAGCGCGATTTTCCCTCTGCAAGAGAATCTTGGATTTTTAAAACTGCAGCAAGAGCCATGGGCGATATTTGCATGGATTTAGCTTTTACCGCTGCCCCAGCAAAAGCCAGAACAGTATTGATGCCCACGGTTCTTAGATAAGTGCTTTTACCCGACATATTCGAACCGCTAACGATCATAAGTCTGGTCTTGGAATCCATTTCGAGATCGTTGCGCACACATGCATCTTTATGCATGAGCGGGTGGCCAAGCCCGGTGGCATGGTAGAAGGATTTTTCTTGGGAAAGTTCAGGGAAGATATCTTCTGGATTCTCAAACGAATAGTTGGCGAAAGAATTAAGTGCTTCGAACTGGCCGATAGTTTTCATCCAGTCGTGTACATGTTTGCCATTGGTGGTGCGCCAATGTTCGAGCCCGTAACCAACCACAATTTTCCAATTCAGCAAGAAACCAACGGGGGAAAACATAAGGTTTTTAAGCGCATTGGAAAGATCGATCCAGATAGCCAGATTAGAAATTAGAACGGACGGAGGATTTTTTGAAGATGTATCCTGAATACGGGTTTTCATTCCCTTGAGCTTTGCGCTATTGAATGAGGTGTTTTCGAGGAATGCCATCGCTCGGGATAATACACCAAAAGACCCGGTATGAAGGTCAACGCCTTGGTAGATTTTTTCTAAGCTGCGCGCCATGAATGCGTGGAGGATGATGTTTACAAAAATAGCGATGGCAATGGGGAAGAGTCCCAACCCCAAAACAACGCAGGCATGAATGGAAAATAAAGAGTAGCAGGCAAGGGCGAGGGCGATAAAAAGCGGGATTTTAGATAACAGATGAGGGGGTTGATCTGCCCATGAAACCAAAGATGCAATATCTGCTGGGTTCTTGCTACCTCCAGCGCGTGCATTCATTTCCTGCCTTAAACTAAGTAGCGGTGCAAGTTCTCGAATGGATTCCTGCCTGCGAATAATTTCATTCGCATCTGCAGGGCCTTGCAGCCACTCTGCAAGTGTTTTTTGTCCCACAAGGGTGTTTGCAATGCATAGCAATTCGAAAAGTGAACCCGTGCCGAAAATATCCAGATCATCTGCATAAGGGTGGTTTGCTGTGCGAAAACGCATGCCTTGGCTGCCTTTTCCCTGCCATTTAAATTTAAGCCTTGCTACCCCTGATTGATAAAATTCGAGATTACGGGAGACATCCTGCCAGGAGCGGGTTACTTTTTCGTGTAAGACAAGCAAAACAATAAAAGGTGGAAGCGTGGCTAATAACAACCAAGCAGAAAATTCTTGCCTGCCTAAACTGAGCCAGCAAAGTAAGCCAAACAAAACAAACCACAGGATTCTGGACTGGCCTAGTAGGTTTTCCCACCGTGCAAGGGATTTGTTTTGGGCCAGTAGGGATTTTTCCCTTTCCTCATAAATGAGTAGAGGGTTTTGTTCTGAGTAGTTGGTTGAAAGTTGTGCCATGGTTTATCTATCGGTTCCAATGATTAATAATCATCTTTTTACAAGTTTGCAGGGTTAGATGCCTTAAAATTAATGTGAAAACTTAAAAACGGGGGGAAGAAAGTTTAAAAGTCCGATTCTGCAGTCTGGGTAAGGTGAATATACTTTCAGATTCCTCCTTTGTTTGATTGACTGAAATAATTAATGCAGTTAGCCTAATAAATATACAGCCCGCCTTCTTGGAGAGCAAAATGATTAGAATTGATGCTAAAAAAGGTCCCCAATTTTGCGACGGATTTACCCGCAGGGATTTTATTCATGCAGGGGCTCTTCCTTTGCTTGGTTTAACCTACCCTAAATTTTTGGCAGCCAAGGCCGCTGCTCCAGCACCCGTTGGCGATTCGGATGTAAATTGCATTATGCTCTTTCTCGTGGGTGGGCCCAGCCATATCGATACTTGGGATCCTAAGCCAAATGCGCCTGAAGAAATCCGAGGCCCTTTCAAAACCATTCAAACTAATGCCCCGGGCGTTCGAATCACCGAGATCTTTCCAAAATTAGCCAACCATATGGATAAGGTTTCGCTTATCAGATCGGTTTATCATACCGCCAGTGCAGTGCATGATACAGGCCACCAGATGATGCAAACGGGCAGACTGTTTACAGGTGGCATTGAGCATCCCCACACTGGTTGCGTCATGACTTATCTAAAAGGGCAAAGGGGCGAAGTGCCCGGCCATGTTCTAATCCCAAAGCCCATTGGCCGAACGGGTGGTAACATGCCTCATGGTCAAACTGCTGGTTATCTTGGTAAGCAGCATGATCCATTTGTTTTGGATGCGGATCCTTCAGTAAAAGATTTCAAAGTTCCAGATTTGTTGCCCCCTGATTACATTACATCGGTAAGGGCGGATCGCAGGCGTAAATTGCGTGATTCAGTCGATGCGAATGTTGCAGCATTCGAAAAAGATTCTAAATCCAAGCAGTTTGATGATAATTTTAACCTTGCTTACAAGTTGATGACCAGCCCAACAGCGCGTGAAGCTTTTGCGTTGAATCAAGAAACCGATAGCATGCGAGATCGTTATGGGAGAACACGCTTTGGCCAATCCTGCCTACTTGCCCGAAGGTTGATCGAACGGGGCGTTAGGTTTGTGACTGTGAATATGTTCGAAACAGTGTTTGATGAAATCACCTGGGATATCCATGGATCGAGGCCATTCACTGACATCACCGAAATGTCGAAATTGGTGGCACCCAATTTTGATCAGGCATTCAGTGCATTGATGGAAGATCTGACGGAAAGAGGATTGCTAAAAAATACCGTGGTAACAGCTTTGGGTGAATTTGGTCGAACGCCCAAAATCAATCCCGCAGGTGGTCGCGATCATCATCCTGGAGTATGGACAATATTAATGGGCGGCGGGCCAATCAAGGGGGGCAGGGTGATAGGGGAATCCGATGAACTTGGATATGCGCCCAAAACCAGACCCGTATTACCAGGCGAAGTTGCAGCAACACTATTCAAGGCTTTTAATCTTGATCCCCATCATGAACTTCCCGGACCACAAGGCAGACCAATGCCCCTTGTTGATTTTAATCTCAACCCGATTCGCGAACTGTTTTAATTGCCTTTAACCTTTGTCGGATTATCTTCTCATGTGCAAAAAATTAATGATCGCAATGTCGGTGTTATTTCTGGGAGCTTCCGTCGCTGATGCCCAGCAAGTTAAGGTGTTACCCGAGGTGATTGAATTGCAAGGGCAGGGCGAATTAAGATCTGTTTTTGTAGGCATTGTGCAAGATGGTTCTGTGGTTGCAGATCTTTCCACTGCTGCCGATTTTGTTTCTTCTAATGTCAAAGTGTTTACCGTTGATCAAACTGGGAAAATTAAAGCTGTTGCAGATGGCGAAGCCGTCTTACAAGTTAAAACCAAACAGGGTGACGCCACCGCTAAAGTCACCGTTAAAAATGCCCTTGTCCCTAAAAAAATTAGTTTCGAAAACGAGGTCATTCCTGCTTTTACCCGTGCTGGTTGTAATTCTGGTTCCTGCCATGGTGCCCTTGCAGGCAAAGGTGGGTTAAAGTTATCTCTTCGAGGTTATGATCCCGCTGCAGATTTATTTGTTCTTACCAGACAGGCCAACGCCCGAAGAGTTGATTGGGCTAATCCCGATTCAAGCCTTTTGCTTGCCAAGGTTTCGTTGAAGTTGCCACATGGCGGGGGTAAAAAACTTCCGAGTGATCACCCTGATTATAAACTTCTTTCTGATTGGATTTCGCAGGGAACCATGCCGTCGTCCCCCAATGAGCCAAAAGTTGCTGCAGTGGAAATCATACCCAGTAAACTAAGACTAAAATCAGGTGATAAATTTCGGATGATCGCTCAGGCCCGATACACTGATGGCAGGGTTCGTGATGTTTCTCATTGGGCCAGATTTTCTTCCAGTGAAGATTTGGTTGCCTCTGTTGATCAGGATGGCGCAGTTCAAGTTTCGGGCAATGGCGAAGCCAGCGTTATCGCTTTATTTGCCAACTATGCGGGCTTGGGTTCCATCGTTTCGCCGTTTGCTAATAAGCTTCCAGCAGATTTTCTGAGTAATAGCCCTAGAAACAACTTCATTGATGAGTTTGTATTACGCAAATTACAAGAATTGCAATTGCTTCCCTCTGGGCAGACCACCGATTCACAATTTATCCGCAGGCTATTTTTAGACATGGCAGGCATCCTGCCTACGGAAAAAGAGTTGGATGATTTTGTAAAAGATACTCGTTTAAATAAAAGAGAGTTGCTTGTTGATTCTCTTTTGAAAAGGCCAGAAACGACTGATTATTGGGCCTACAAATGGTCGGATATGTTGTTGATTTCCACGAGGAATCTTAATCAGCAGGCAGTCTGGGCGTTTTATCAATTTGTACGAAAGTCTGTCGCTGACAATCTTCCTTGGGATCAGTTCGCCCAATCTTTGTTGACCGTTAAGGGTAGCAATCTCAACAAAGGTGCTGCAAATTATTTCGTTCTTCACAAAGATGTTACAGATCTCATGGAAACCACCGCAGTTACTTTCATGGGAATGTCTCTCACCTGTGCTCGCTGCCACAACCACCCCATGGAAAAATGGACACAAGATCAGTACTGGGGGATGGCAAGTTTGTTCGCACGTATTGGAATAAAGAACGGAGATGTTGCGAACGAAATTATAATTGAAACTTATCCTGTAGGGGAGGTGTTGCACCCTAGAAAAGGTGTTGCGATGCCCGCTACTCCTTTGGATGCCCCACCTATGAAGGCTGGTAATTTTGAAGATCCAAGGTTGGTCTTTTCTCAATGGCTGACTGCGAAAGAAAACCCATTCTTTTCGCGGGCAATTGTAAACAGGGTTTGGCGCAACTTTATGGGCAGGGGCCTGATTGAAGCAGAAGATGATTTAAGAGTTACCAATCCTGCCTCCAACCCAGCATTGCTTGATGCCTTGGCTGCAGATTTTATCAAAGATGGTTATGACATGAAAAAGCTGATGCGAAAAATAGTGTTGTCCGCAGCGTATCAGCGTTCTGCAATGCCAAACTCGATGAATGAAAATGACGACCGTTTCTATTCGAAATTTGTGCCTCGAAGATTAAAAGCTGAAATTTTACTTGATGCCTGCTCTGAGGTAACTGGAGTACCCACGCCTTTCAACCAAATTTTAAGCCGGGCTGGAGATTCTAAAACAGCTTATGCGGGGTATCCCAAAGGCTTGCGGGCTTTGCAGCTTCCGGATGCCTCTGTTGCTTCCCGGTTCCTTGACGCTTTTGGCAGGCCCGAAAGAGCTCAGGCCTGCTCTTGCGAAAGGCAGCAGGATTCCAGCGTTGGTCAGGCCCTTCATGTTTTTAATGGCAATACGCTTAATGAAAAACTTCGTTCGAAGGATTTTGTAGCGGTCAAATGGGTTGGTGATAATCTTTCCAATGTAATGATTGTCGAAAGGGTATTCCTACGAGCGTTATCGAGGAAGCCCAATGCGGATGAATTATCCCGGTTTTTAAAAATAATGGCAGAGGCTGACCCGAAGGATCCTAAATCCAAACAAGAATCAATTGAAGATCTTGTGTGGGCTGTTCTTACCTCCAAAGAATTTGTTTTCAACCACTAAATATAAAAGAGTTTGACAATGTTGATGGGCCAAGGCTTAGTTCTGCTTTCCAGCATACTTGTTTTATCGCAATTTCCCTCTGTGAAACCCAATCCAGTTCGGGGTGTTGCTTTTGCAAAAGATGGCAAAGTCGTGTTTGCAGCCCAAGAAAACAATGTCTTTTTTCTTCGAACCAATGATGCTGTAGTTCTTTCAAAATTGAAAATGGATAGCCCCGTTGTTTCTACCCTTGCTTTGTCTGATGATGGAAAAACACTCGCTGTTGCGCATGGAAAATCTGGTGCTTCAGGCGAAATCGTAACTTACCTTCTTGGTAAAGATAACACTTCTGCAACACCGATTTTTCAGTTGAAAGCGCATAACGATTTGATTCAAAGCCTTAGCTTCAGCCCAGATGGAAAATTACTTGCTTCATGCAGTTATGATCGATTGGTGAAAATCTGGTCGATCCCTGAAGGTAAGTTGATTCAAGAATTAAAAGAGCACAGCGATTCTGTCTATGCCGTTGCTTTCAATAAAGATGGAACCATGCTTGCTTCCACTGGGGCAGATCGTGCCATTAAAGTTTGGGATACAAAAACTTGGAAAAAGCTTCATGCGCTTAGTGATTCCACCGACTGGGTTTATACTCTGGCTTGGAGCCCGGTGAAAAATCAATTGCTGGGCGCGGGAGTCGATCAAACCCTTCGAGTCTGGGCGCTTGAAAAAGATTCTTCAAAGCTCATTGTATCTGCATACGCCCATACCTCCGGCGTTACTAAGGCTGTTTGGACTTCCGATGGAACCAAAATTGTTTCCATTGGCGAAGATAAAATCTGGAAGATTTGGAATGCAGATAAACTTTCTGAAATCAAAGCGTTCAAGCCTTTGTCTGATAATCCTTTAGCACTAGGGTTGTCGCCTGATGGTTTAACTATTGCAATTGCAAGAGTTGATGGGAAGTTGGATCTTTTTGATTTGAAAACTGGGGATTCGATAAGGCCCCTAGTTCCTTTCATGAAACCCAAAGCCCTATTAAAAAGCTTCACCCCCACTTATTCGACATTGGGGAAAAAAGTAACGATTGCAATCAGTGCAGAGCATTTTGAAGCGCCCTTTGTTGCTTCATCAAACATGAAGGGAGTTACCCTTTCTTCCTTTGCATCGTCTCCTAATAGTGGGTTGAGTCTTGATGTGCAAATTGATGCTAATGCTTCACCGGGGATTTGTAAAATCAACTGTAAAAGTTCCAAGGGGCAGGTCTTTGAAATTGATCTTGAGGTCGATCGGTTTTTACGGATTGCAGAAAATGAGCCTAATGATTCCCGCCTAACAGGGCAGGCTTTGGCTTTACCTATAAGTGTTAAATCATCGCTGCAGAGGCCAGGTGATTGCGATTGGTTTTATATTGATGCTCAGGTCGGTCAAGAAATCGCAGTTCAACTTCAATCCGAAAAAGATGAAAAAGTTTTTGCACCCATGCTGCAAATGATCGCCCCCGATGGAACCGTTGTTGCTGAATCTGCTCAAGGTTGGTTGGCCCATGTATGCACGCAAAAAGGCAGGTATGCTTTTGAAGTTCGGGACCGAGATTATCGAGGTGGCGAAACTTTGGGGTCTTACCGATTGCATGTGGGCAGTTTTCCGATTGTGACTTCGGTTTTTCCTTTAGGCGCCCAGATAGGTAAAGAAAATACTTGGTTTCTTCAGGGGGTTGGCCTTGCAGGCAAAAATGTCGTGAAAGCCATCATCCCAAATTCATTTAAGGCAGGCGATAAAGTCCCTTTTGAAACCTTGTTCCCTGGTTTGAATGTTGTCGCTGGGAAAACACTTGTCGCTTCTGATGTTTTAGAAAAAACGTATGTTCAAAATGAATTTCTTCCAGTTCCCAGCGTAGGAAATGGTTTGTTTACTGATCAAAAAGATGTGCATGTTTGGAAAGTTGAAGCTAAAAAAGGCAATAAATTAATCGTAGAAACGATGGCGAGTAGGCTTGGCTCCAACGTTGATACCTATCTGGAAATTTTAGACCCCATGGGTAATCCTTTGCCCAGAGTTGTGTTGCGGGGGCTTTCCAAAACTTACACTATCTTTCGTGATAATGATTCCGTTACTGCTGGTATAAGAATTGAAGCTTGGAATGAACTTGCAGTGAATGATTATGTCGTTATTGGGACCGATTTGATGAAAATTCGGGCCCTTCCACGAAATCCAGATGATGATTGCAGATTCTTTCAACTTGACAACAAGCGTATAGCTTTCGAAGGAACGACCCCTATTCATCATTATTTGGGACAGCCTATTTACAAAGTTTCATTGAACCCGCCTGGTACCACTTTTCCACCCAACGGTTTGCCCCAGATAACCCTTTTTCATCAAAATGATGATGGTGGGCCTAGGCAAGGGAAGGATTCCTTACTTGAGTTTGATCCCCCTGCAGATGGAATCTATACCGTAAGAGTTCGAGAGATGCAGGCAAGATTTGGTCCTGAAGCCTGCTACCGATTATTGATTAGGAATCCGAAACCAGATTACAACCTGCGCCTCACCCCAGCGAATCCAAGCCCAGGCTCTGGTTCTGGTGTTCCGGTGAATGTGGAGATCGATCGGTTTGATGGATTTGATGCAGCCGTCGAAATTAAAATAAGCGGGCTTCCTAAGGGGTTTATTGCCCCAGCGTTTTTTATTCCGCGAGGTGAAAACACCGCAAGCTTTAGTTTGTTTGCTCAGGCAGATGCAAAAACTCCCGATGTAGGCCATGGGAAATGGACAGTTAAATCTTCGACCCAAATCAGCGGATTAAAAGTTGAAAAAGATTTGCAATTCGTTGCACCTAAATTAGGCCCCAAGGGTGATTTGAAAACCATTGTCAGCCCGGAAGAGTTGACGGTAAAGGCAGGCACTGAAGTTAAAATTCTTGTTAAAATCGAACGAGGCAATGGTTTTGCAGCGCGGGTGCCTCTTGATGTAAGAGGGCTTCCTCATGGGGCGAGAGTTTTAGATATTGGCCTAAACGGCATTCTTGTAAACCCTAAAGAGACTGAACGATTTGTAACCATTCAGGTCGATTCCTGGGTAGAACCAGGAAGTTATCCTTTTGTGGTACTATCTAAACAAGAGGGTAAGAACACCGAATTTGCAGCCAAATCTATTGTTATGAATGTTGTGCATTAGGAACTTTTGGCTGCTTGGGAATCTCGGGCATTTTTAATTTTGCCAAGGGCCCCATAGCGGTCGTGGTAAGCCTTAGTAAAGGGTACCGTTCGATTAGTTGCTGCATTTGTCTGAGGTTTACCTTTTCGTAAGTTTGCATATCCTCATCAACAGATTTGTATTTACGCAAGTAAACCCAAGTCATGCCAACTTCCTGAAGTCTATTCATGGTTTTTTCACCCGCCCGAACAATGCGGGAAAGCACCTTACTTTTTGCTTGTTCAAGTTCTTCTTCGGTAATCCCCTTGGTGATAAGTTCATGAATCTGCTTGATGACGATTTCCAGATTTTTATGAGTCTGCTTGGGGTCGCATGAAAAAGAAGTATAGAAAGCCCCAGCGCCATCATATTCATGGAACGAGCAATCTGCAGATTCTGCAAGCCCGCTATCCACGAGAGACCAATAAAGCCTACTGCCAGATTGATCGCCTAAAATCATGGCGAATAAATTTGCAGCATAGCGAAGAGGTGAGGCTGCGGGTGGGCCCGGGCAGATCATGACCACATTTTGTTGGGTCGTGGTTTTCTTTTCTAGAAGTTTAAATTCAGCAGAGCCCGATGTTTGTCGGATGTGATCGCGCCTTGCCATACCGAACTTCCAATTGGTAGTGAGCTTCTCGGCTTTTTTCAGAAATTTATCCCACTCAAAATTGCCCGAGGCCACTAGGGTGATATTGGAAGCGATGTACCTGCGTTGGAAATAATCCAGCATTTGGTCGCGCTTAAGATCGATGATGCTTTGGGTTGTTCCGAGTACACTATTGCCTAATGGGTGATCTGCAAAAAACAATTTGCGGGCATGGTCAAAAACCATCCAGCCTGGGTTGTCTTCATACATTCCGATTTCTTCGATGATGACTTTTTTTTCCATTTCAAAATCAGCGCTTCGTAATGAAGGGCGAAGAATATCAGCAAGTATTTCGGTTGCATCTTGATGGTATTCGGGCAAGGTTGATGCATAAAACACAGTGTTTTCTTCACTGGTAAACGCATTGTAGTTTGCACCGATTTTGTCGAAATCTTTGTTGACCTGCGCTGCATCGCGTTTTTTTGTGCCCTTGAATAACATATGTTCAAGGAAATGGCTTACGCCTGATTCTTCTAATGTTTCATCGCGCGAACCTGTTCGCACAAAAAATCCTACGGCTGCAGACCTGGCTTCGGGAATCACTTCGCCTATGATTGTCAAACCGTTTGAGCATTGCTGCTGATGAAATGTCACGATAATTGTTCCTTTGTAAATGACAGATTATTTGCCGTACTTTAGTTGTTTGTTTCCCAAGGTCACAATTGTGAATTCTTTTGGGTTGTATTCTTTTACATGGCTTAGAATAGATTTAGTGGTAATTGAATCGATGGCTTTTTGTATTTCTTCAAGTGGCCTGACTCTGCCAAGGTAGTACCAGTCAACAGCGATAGAACCAGCTCTTGCAGAACTTGATTCTTCTTGAATCAGCATGGAAGATTTGAGCCCAATTTTTAGTCTTTTTACTTCTTCTTCCTTAATCCCTTTAGTTAAGTTCGCAATTTGTTTTAGGGTTACGTCCAAAGTTTCCTGTGCCATATCGGTGGTGGTGCCTGCGTAACAGATAACCGCAGCAACTTCCTTGAAGTTTTGGTAAGAGGCCCAGACTGAATAACAAAGACCGCGTTTTTCTCTTACTTCGGTAAATAATCGCGAACTCATGCCACCACTTAGAACATTAACTGCGCCGATTGCTGCGTAAAAATCCTTGTGCCCGTATGTAACGGATGGGTAGGCAATCCCGATTTGAACTTGCTGTGTATCTTTGCTGATATGGCTTTTGCCACCTTTTCCAGGTGAAAGTTTTAGAGCGGGAACATCGCTACCCTTCCATTTTCCAAATAACTTTTCAACTTGTGCTTTCAAGGGTTCCCATTCGATATTTCCTGCAACAGAAATGATCGTCCCGCTGGGCCTGAAATTCTTTTTCCAAAACTTGGTTAGGGCATCATGAGTGATGGCTTTTAGCCCTTCAAGAGTACCGCGCCTGTCGTTTCCCAAAGGTGAAGGGAAATGGTTTTTTCTAAGCGCCAGCATTACCTTTTGCTTGGGATCATCTTCGATGGACATGATTTCCTGGGCGGCCAGCATTTTTACAGATTCAATATCGGATTTGGGTAAATGCGGTTTAAGAATGATATCCGCAAAAAGATCAATTGTTTTGGGTAAGTTGCGGGAAAGGGTGGCTCCCCAGAGGCGAATGTGGTTGGTTCCGGCAGAACAACTGCGGTCGAGGCCTATGCCATCCATTGCAAGCGAAAGTTCCTTGCTATTGTTTTTGCCTGCACCACGGAGGATTATTTCAGATAGTACGGAAGAGGTACCAGGCATATTTGCAGGATCATAAGCGCAACCGGCGGGTACGATGATGTTGACGGTAGCAGAACGGACATGCGGCATATTTTCCGCAAGGAGAGTAAGTCCGTTTTCAAAAGTGTGGTGAAAAACTTGTTTTGCCAAGGTTTGCCTCGCCTGTTAAATGCTGCGATTTTGTAAGAAAAGCATCAAGAAGGAATAGAAAAAGATAAAACCTCTTTGTAGATCAGCTTTGTTTTTCGAAAGCCCAAGTTTCGATAAAGTTGAATAGCTGCCAGATTTTGCGATGAAACTTCAAGGGTAATTTTATTCAGGTGGTAGCTTTCAAGAGAAGACATAAGTTTGAGTAAAAGAGCTTTCCCGAGACCTTTTTTTCTGTGTTCTGGAGTAACGCCAACATTTTGGATAGCCAAGGTTTTTCCTTTTTGCATAATCGCCTGAATTGAGCCGCATGGCCCTTCAGGAGTCTGGATAAGCCAAGTGGCCTCCGGAACAAATTCGGCTCTTAAACAGATTTCCCGCATCAACATGCTGCACCCACCCGGGGTGTGGAAACTGCTGAAAATCTTGCAATCCAATTCTTTATGGAAGCTTCCAAAGATAACTTCTGCGTGCAATTCTTGGACTTTCCAGGTCCATTCCTGCCAATCGTAATTTTCAGGCAATTGTGGGACAAATACCTTGTCTTTTGGGTTGAAATCAATTTCCATCCGGTAGCGCTTTAGATAGCTTTTGTTTAAAGAACTATGGTTGCTAGAACTAGGCCCAGACGCATTCTGCCTAGAGTTCCAATCAGACTCAGAATGAAGGAAAGAATCAGGCATCAATAGCGCAATCCCGCAAGGGAAATTATCCATGATTACTATTTTAAGGAATTTTGCAACTAATACCATCAATCTTTACTGAATCCAGAATCGTAGGCAGATAGGATTGGGTATATCTTGGAAAAGTTCCGAGAAAGAAAGAGCCCCATCCGAGGCAACTTTATAAACCGCAATCGAGTTGCTGGCTTGGTTTCCTACGAGCAACCATTTGCCTGATGGATGAAGGGTGAAATTTCTGGGAGTGCTGATTTTTTCAGCACCATGGCCAGTAGCCTCCAAGGTTTCTTTTTCAGAATCGAAGTTGAAAACACAAATACTGTTATGGCCCCGATTGGAAGCGTAAATGGTTTTGCCATTGGGGTGGACCACGATTTCAGCAGTTGAGTTATTCCCTTTGAAATCCTTGGGAAGCGTGGAAGCGGAGGCGAGATTCTTGAAATCGTTGGTTTCGGGGGACCAGCGGAAAACCGTTACCGTGGAGTTCGATTCGTTAACGACGAAAAGGTGCTTACCGGAAGGGTGGAAAGCTAGATGCCTAGGGCCAGCGCCTGGTCTGGTTTCAAGGAACGGAACCTTGAACGGTGTAAGTTTTCCTGACTTGGTATCAATTTCGTGGATAAAGATCTTGTCGAAGCCCAAATCTGCGATCACCGCATATTTTCCATCCGCAGAAATCTGGACGGAGTGGGCGTGTGGGGTTTCGAGCTTTCCTTTGATCATCCTAGTCCCTTTGTGCTGGATGAAGTCTGAAGCTTTGGAAAGCTTGCCCCTAGGGTCGACGGGCAGCATGCAAGTGCTTCCGCCCCCGTAATTCACTGCGATAATGTGGGTTCTATCTTTGGAAAGAGATAGATGGCATGGGCCGGTGCCCACACTGGATTCCTGATTGACGAGTTCGAGTTTGCCATCGTTTTTAAGGGTGAAAGAGGAGATACCCCCCGATTTGTTTCCTTGGAAGTTTGCAACTTCATTAACGCAGTAAAGTTTTTTTCCTGGGATGTCGAGTGCAAGGAAAGAGGGGCTTTCGGTTTTAGCTGCGACAGAAAGATTAGAGAGCTTCCCGTTTTCTGGGTTGAATTGCATGCTGTAGATGCCTTCACTTTTTGGCCCTGTGTAAGTTCCAATAAATAAAGTTTGAAGTCCGCCCTCAGTTTTACTTTCGCCAGAAATCGGATTGAGTGATGCAAATAAACAAATAGCTGCTGCCATGGAAAGTTTGATTGATAGTTTTAAATAGCGCATGGTCAAAGCCTCTTTAAGGGTGAGTAGATAAGTTGCTATTATTTGACGGATTTTGGCCCGGGTCAACAAGATTGGCAGTTTAAAAGCCAAAGTTGTTGAAAACTTGATTTGATTCGGGCTAGAGGAAGTTTTTATACTGTTTCTACTTGACCTCGTAGGTAAAATTGGAATACTTGTTCTTTGAGTTTTACTCTCAAATAAAATTGAAGGTCAAGTTATGTCAACATCGTCGGGTAATATTACAAGCGTTCTTAAAGAAACTAGGGCATTCATTCCGCCTGCAGAATTCTCTGCAAATGCCCATGTTAAAAGCATGGCTGAGTATGAAAAACTTTGGCAGGACGCTGCGAAAGACCCAGAGAAATTCTGGGGCCAGCAAGCCGAGACTCTTCAGTGGATGCAAAAATGGAACAAGGTGTTAGAGTGGAATCCGCCTCATGCGAAGTGGTTTGTTGGGGGCAAACTGAACATCAGCGCGAATTGCCTCGATCGCCATCTTCATGGGCCAAGGCATAATAAAGCTGCAATCATTTGGGAGGGAGAACCTGGCGAACAGCGTATCCTTACCTATCAGATGCTGCATCGGGAAGTTTGTAAATTTGCAAATGTATTAAAAAACATAGGCACCAAGTCGGGTGATCGAGTCACGATTTATATGCCAATGATTCCCGAAGCTGCAATTGCAATGCTGGCTTGTGCAAGGATCGGGGCAATCCACAGTGTTATTTTCGGCGGTTATAGCGCTGATGCTGTTGCAGACCGCAATAATGATGCGGGGGCAAAAATATTGATCACTGCAGATGGCGGCTGGCGCAGAGGGAAAGTGATCCCCCTTAAAGAAAATGTGGACAAGTCGCTAGAGAAATCACCTACTATCGAAAAGGTTGTGGTCTTCAATCGATGCAATTTAAGCGTTAACATGAAGGCTGGCAGGGATATGTGGTGGCACGAAGAAATGGCTAAAGCATCTGCGGATTGCCCTGCAGAACCTTTTGATAGTGAACACCCGCTCTTTATCTTATACACCAGCGGTTCTACAGGCAAACCAAAGGGTATTCTGCATACTTCTGCAGGTTATCTTCTTGGCACTTCTTCAACGCACAAGTGGGTTTTTGATCTTAAAGAAGATGATGTTTATTGGTGCACCGCAGATGTAGGTTGGATCACCGGGCACAGTTATATAGTGTATGGGCCGTTATGTAATGGCGCAACCGTGATGATGTTTGAAGGTGCTCCTAATCATCCTAAAGAAGATCGTTTTTGGGAGATCATTGAAAAGTATCGGGTAAGTATTTTTTATACTGCCCCTACTGCAATTCGTGCGTTTATCAAGTGGGGCGATCATTGGCCCGATTCTCATGATCTAAGTAGCTTGCGTTTGCTTGGTTCGGTGGGCGAACCCATCAATACCGAAGCTTGGATGTGGTATCACGAAAAGATAGGGAAGGGCCGTTGCCCTATTGTTGACACTTGGTGGCAGACCGAAACCGGTTCCATGATGATTGCCCCAATGCCTGGTGCTATTCCAACTAAACCAGGTTCTGCGACCAAACCTTTGCCTGGTATTATTGCAGAGGTTGTTGATCAAAAAGGAAATAGAGTGGCTGCTAATCAGGGAGGATTTTTGGTTATTCGGAAGCCATGGCCATCGATGCTTCGCACTATTTTCAACGATGATGTCCGATATAAAGAACAGTACTGGTCGCAAATTCCGAACACTTATTTTACCGCAGATGGCGCGCGGGAAGATGAAGATGGATACATCTGGGTGATGGGTCGTGTGGATGATGTGTTGAATGTAGCAGGGCATCGATTAAGCACCATGGAGATTGAATCCGCATTGGGTTCGCATGCAAAGGTTGCAGAATCTGCAGTGGTGGGAAAGCCTGATGAAATCAAGGGCGAAGGCATTTGCTGTTTTGTGACGGTAAAAGCGGGTGTGGTAGTTTCAGAAGAATTGAAAAAAGAACTGCGCGATCATGTTACCAAGGAAATTGGCGCCCTTGCGCGGCCTGATGAAATTCGCTTTACCGATAGCTTGCCAAAAACACGATCTGGAAAGATCATGCGCAGGTTGCTGCGAGATATTGCCAGTGGTAAACAAACCACTGGGGATACTTCAACGCTTGAAGATTACACGGTTCTTTCGAAGCTTCGTCAGGAAGATGAATAAGCTGCTGATGTAGGATTATTTCAAAGTAAAGTTAGGGGAAGGGCAGTGCCTTTCCCCTTTTTTATTGGACTTTCCTACGGAATTGCTGTGCTTTGGTAAGTAAGTTTTCTAGGGCATCAAAGTCGTTGGATTTCAAGGAAGATTCGATTTTGCCTAATCCCTCTTGGAACCCCTTTAGGGCTTCGAGCAAAGGACCTTTGTTGGCTTTGAATATTTCGGTCCAAAGCGCAGGGTCGCTGCCTGCAACCCGGGTGGTATCGCGAAAGCCGCCCGCAGTGAATTGCGCGTGCCTAGGTTCTAATAGCCCTGCAAGTGCATAGGCAATTAGGTGCGGTAGATGGCTGGTGAATGCAAAAATCTTATCGTGTTCTTCGGGAGAAAGTTTTTCAATTCTTGCCCCTATTGCCT